>JAJZRP010000022.1 GCA_021802655.1 Pseudomonadota bacterium | reverse complement strand
AACTGAGCTGGGATGCGCCTTCTCCGGCATGGTCGGCACTGACCACGTTGCCGCCCAAACCCTGGAAAGTGATTGAGGGCACGCCCAGCGTCTTGAATTTGTAGATCTTGTCCGGAACGAGCTCGTCCCTGCCGCTGCCCATTGAAATGTCCGGCATGGAAAATGCGTAGGCATGCATCTGCTCGGTTCCGGGATAGGGCATCGACATGTTGGCGAAGGTTTCCGAGGCGATCTTGACTGCAGCAGGCTGATCCCCTGTGATCACGATCAGCGCATGCAGGCCGTCGTTGCCGCCGTCGCTTTTGGGCAGGTAATATATCCTGATCAGGCCGCCCTTTGGGACATCCAGCAAAATGCCGTATTTGAGCAGCACATCGCTTACAAAGGAAGCTTTCCCGATCAGGATATTGTCAACGCCCGGCTTGATGTCCGGCGAATGGGTGAAATTCACCTTGCGGTAATCGAAGCGCCTGGCAATGCCCGATGCGGCGATGCCGGCGATCGTCACTCCTTGCGGAGTGGATACATCGGTCACCAGGTTGACCGAAGCAGAAGGAAATTGCGTCGGATCGAAGATCAGGCCGGCCGCGTGGCCCAGCTTGAGGGGAATCGGTTTCAGTTCATAATCGAGCTGCAGCGTGGAATTCGTCAGGCTGACATCGGTCCACAGGTCCGGCGCGCAAACCTGTTCGCATCCGTTCTTCAAATAGTGCTGAGCGGCTACGAATGACAGCGTGTTGTAGCCGGTTTTGAGGTATTTGACGGGGATTTCGATGAGGCTGCCCACTTCAGGCCCCTGGTGGTCGAGCTTCAACTGGGTGACCAGATTGCCGTTGATCTTCACAGCCATCTGCGAAATGTCGCTGAGCATATTGTTGGATACCGTGTAGCGCAGATCGAGGATCAGTTTGTGCAGTTTCCACCGCTCCGGTATGGGAATGGACACACTCTTCGTGCCGGTGATGCAGCGTATTTCCATCGAGGACATGGCGGTGAATTTTTGCAGCGGCAGCTTGATGATTTCGGCGTCTGCCGCCTGTTGCAGCGGGAGGAGCGCGAGCAGCGCGAAAATTTTGAGGATTCTGGACATTACGCCGATTTTACCTTGCCGGTATCCGGCAACACAATGCTTGTCATGGGTTTTCTCAAGAGCCCGACTTTTTATGGGCGCGGACAAAACTGGCTTGTATCCGCCTGAAAGGGTTGCGCCTTTCGATGAACGCCCGGATCGGCCTGAGTCTGCCCCGCTTCCTTCCCGGCATTCTGCGGTTACGGGCGGGAGTTTCACGGATGGGAATCAGGCGCCGCAGCGCTTCATATTGCCTCTCCCGGGCAAGCCTGTCCTGGTTCAGGAAGATGAGCGAGAGCGCCAGACCGACAGCTTTTACGATGGGGGAGAGGGTTTTCATCAGGGCGCCCAGAAGCCCGCTGCGCTTCATCCATGCGTCCAGTTTCTCCCGGAGATGGCCCGCATCCTGATTCAGGAAGATGAAAGCCAGCACCATGCCGACGGCTTTTGCCGCAACGGCAAGGCGATATAGAATGGCATCTCCGCCCTGTTCGATCAGGTCGAGGGCCTGGTTGGAAACGTAATGCAGCATCTGCACGTTGTCGCCGTAAACGTACCTGACGATCTTCGAATAGGAGGCGGTGTCCACGATGAACTCGGTGCCGAAAAGCACCTTGTCCCCGCGCTGGATGGTGCGCTGAATCACGCAGGGGAAGTGGTATTGGATGCCGTTCCTGGTCGTCCAGATGGTGGCATGTTCCCGTGCCCTGATCTTGAATGGGAGGTCTGCGAGAAAACCCATTCCGGTCAGCGAGACATCCATGAGTTCGGCCACCACGGTGGAATTGATGCGCGGAAAATAAATCGTGGCGTCGCCGCTCGCCTCGATGCGCTGAAGCTTGCGCGCCTTCTTGTTGTCCAGCAACTGGATCATGCCGGCGAGCGCCAGGTACAGGAAATACACGCACCAGCTTGCGGCGGCGAGCGTCTTTTCCCACAGGAAGGGCGTGAGCAGCAATGTTTTCGCCATGCTCCAGAGCTTGACTAGCGTCGCCTTGAGAAGCGGATAGGCGCTGCCGACGAAACCCTGGACGCCTGTTTTCAGAAAATACCAAAGCATTTTGGCGGTGCCCCGTGCAGCGGACTTTTTGTTCCAATCGTCCTGCCAGCGCTGGCTGTCTCCGAAAACATAGCTGACGATGTCGGCGTAGCTGACCATGCCGGGGACGAATTCGCTGCCGCAGAAATACCTGCCGCCGCGTTTGAAAACCCGCTGCAATTTGGCTTCGAAATGGTAAGTTGCACCGTGGCTGTCCCGGACCTCGAGCATCACGTGATCCTGTTCGCGAGGCATGAAGGGCACATCCAGCTCGAAACCGATGCCGGATATGGAAACGTCGCGCACCATGCCTACGTGGGAACTGCCCATGCGCGGAAAATGCGCGGTGATCTTGCCGCTGGTGTTGATGCGGTGAAATTTCCGCACCTGCTTGCGCTCCCAGAATGCGCCCAGGGAAACCACGGACAGGTACAGGTTGTAGATGCACCATACGGCGGTCACGGCGATCACGTCGCGCAGGATGGGTGTGGAAATGAATTTGACGATGGCGAGGATGACCGCGGTGACATTGATGGCAATGACCAGGAAAAACGGGGCGGCAAGCGGGCTGAGATAGTTCTTGTCGTTGGTGAAGCCCTTGGGCGTCACCTTGAACGCTGGCTTCCATGGATTGACCATGACCGAAAGGACGGCCGGGATCAGAAACAATGATTGGACGCTTTCGTAGATTTCGGAGAAGAAGGGCTGTCGCGATCCGGCATAGAAATAATCCATCACCATATGGGTGCTCACCAGATAGGGCAGGGTGAAGACCAGGATTTGCAGCCACGAAGCATGGTAGATGTTCAGTCCGAGGATCAGGTACATCGACGGCGCGATGAAATAGATGAAGCGCGACAGGCCGAAAAACCAGAAGAAGCTGGAATTGAAATAGGCGATTTTCTGCGGAATGGACAATCCCTTGGTTTTCAGCGGATTGTTGAGCAGGAGCAGTTGCACCATTCCCTGCGCCCAGCGGGAGCGCTGGATCACGTAGTCGTCATAGGATTCCGGCGACAGCCCGCACACCATGGGCCGGTTGATATAGATGCTGTTGTAGCCGCGGCTGTGCAACTGGAAGGCGGTCTCCGCATCTTCGGTAATGGTGGTGCCGCAGATCCCCCCCACTTCCATGAGATAGTTGCGGCGCAGCAATGCGGCAGAACCGCAGAAATAGCTGGCATTCCAGAAATTCAGGGCGGGATGAATCTTGCGATAGAACATGTCGTTCTCGCCGGAAGGCGTGGCCACGCCTTCCAGATTCTTTTCCACGGGCGTCGGATTGATGAAAAAGTGGGGGGTTTGCACCAGAAACAGTTTGGGGTCGGTCATGAAATGTCCGACGGTTCTTTGCAGGAAGTCGCTGGTCGGCACATGGTCGCAATCCAGAACCAGCACCAGATCGCCATGGGTATATTGCAGCGCATGGTTGATGTTTCCCGCCTTGGCCTGCTGATTGGTTTCACGGGTAAGGTAGTCGATGCCGAGTTCCATGGCCATCTGTCTGAGGCGATAATGGCGCTCCCAGGCCGACATGCCGTTTTCAGGGTGGGAACGCTTGGCATGCGTGCTGCCGTCGTCGATGATGTAGACTTTGAGGCGGTTTTTCGGGTAATCCAGATTGGCGGCAGCCGTTGCCGTGATGCGCACGATCTCGTCCGACTCGTTGTAGGTGGGGATCAATATGTCCACGGTGGGCAACTTGTCGGGGTCCGGCGGCAGCGGCACCGATCTGCTTACCAGCGGCCAGACATTGATGAACATGCCCATGAAATAAATGGCCAGTCCGTAAACTTCGGCCACATAAAGCAGGGTCATGCCGACAAAATCGAGCGGCCCGGTATACAGCAGGGTATCGAAGGTGCGCCACAGCATGTAGCGCAATGCCAGATAAACGCCCAGCACCAGAAAGATCAGGCGATAGGGCTGCTGCTGCGTTTTTTTGGTCTTGTACATCACGATCATGATGGCAAGACAGCCCCAGCCGAGATCGATTTGCTGGAGGGGCGGGAAGTAGGTGGCAGTGAAATGCAGTGAGTAAGACAGGGCGCCGATCAGCAGGATGCCCGCTGCGGCCATCCGGGTGGCCCTGTCTTTTCTTTTGATAGCCGGCAACCGGTATTTCATGCTGATTCAGGGCTTCCTTAACGCTGAGCCTCCCCGGCTGCGGCAGGTGCGACAGAGTCGCTGACCGAACGCTTGCTTTCGGACGATTGGGAAGATCCCATGAATTTCATGCCGAGCGTCAGCAGCAACACGACCGCGACCACGGCAACTGCCCCCCAGACCGCTTTCATGCCGGACGAGCGAACCGGGACGGCCGCTTCCTGTCTGGGCAAGACATCCTGACCCTGCTTGTCGAGCTCGATTTCCTTCGGATTCCAGAACGCCTTGTAGGCATTGAACAGGTCTTTCTTGCCCTTGAGGCTGACCTGCTTGATGAAGCGGCAGTAGATCTCGGACTTGTCCGACAATGCGTTATAGGTCTCTTCGGAGATGAGTATCATGCCCGGATCGGCGGAAGATTCGAAGCGGGAGGCGGTGTTGACGACGTCGCCGAAAATGTCCTTGGCCTCGACCATGCATTTTCCGGTATGCATCCCGATGCGCATCAGCACCGGCGTCTTGAATTTCTTGGACATGTTGAGTTCGTCCATGCCGCGCTGGATGCGTACCGCGGCACGAAGCGCATCCAGCGCATGCTCGAAATAGGACAGCGTGCCGTCGCCGATGGATTTGACGAAAGTGCCCTTGTTCTCCTGAATCGCAGGCAGGAGGATGTCGTTCTGGTACTTGATCAGCATGCGGCTGACCAGATCGCCCTCGTTCTCGGCAATGGCGGTGGAGCCCTTGAGATCGGTGAAGACGACGGTAATGATTCTGGTGAATTTGTCGTTGATGGACGATTCCAGCCTCGCCCGCTCTTCGAGTATCTTTTCAAGGTCGTCCTGGGGAGGGGATTCAGCCCCCTTGTCCGTGTCCGAGGTTTCGTCCATTGCAACTCCGTATCTTGTAATTGGGCTGAGCGCGCAGCCTTGTTTACGGCTGATTTGGCCAAAGTCTTAATGATAGTTGAAACATATTTGACTGGCAAAGGGAAATTTTCGGATATTCCCATCGGAACTTGTCCGATTTTCGCTTGCCGGCCCGGCCGGAATTGGGTATCGAATCGGGGTGCAGTATAATCAGCCTGAGAACCCTGCAAGGAATGCAATGATATGACGCACATGGCCCGTTATTTTTCAGATGGATGCAGGTCAGGCCGACCCATCCGCAGAGTGTCGAAAAATGCGCTATGCGTGTTCCTGGGCACGGTGCTGATCGCTGTCAGCATGGCGGCCTCCGCGTCGCAGGCCGACTGGGGAAAATTCAAGCAGCGCTTTGTCGCGCCGGAAGGCCGCGTGATCGATGTTGCGCAGGACAATATCAGCCATTCGGAAGGGCAGGGCTACGCACTGCTCCTTGCCGTGTATTATGACGACAAATCCTCGTTCGACCGGATCTGGCAATGGACGAAAAAGAATCTGCAGGTGCGCGACGATCATCTGCTCGCCTGGCGCTGGGATCCCCAGGGCGGGGTCACGGACAAGAACAATGCGAGCGACGGCGATCTGCTGGTGGCCTGGTCTTTGCTGCGTGCCTTCAACAAGTGGCATGACCCCGGGTATCGGCTCGCCAGCCAGGGCATTGCGCAGGACATTCGAACCAAAATGCTCAAACAATCCCCCCAGGGCCTGGTGTTGCTGCCGGGTTCCCAGGGCTACGATCATCCGGAAGGCATTACGATCAACCTTTCCTACTGGGTTTTCCCGGCCCTGGACGAAATCGGACAGGTCGATCCTTCCCCGCAGTGGGCTGAGCTTGCCAAAACCGGCATGACCATCCTCGGCTACGCCCGCTTCGGCAGATGGGGCCTGCCGCCGGACTGGCTCGTTCTCACCAGGATCGTGGCCCCATCCCCGCGCTTTCCCACTCGTTTCGGCTACAATGCCGTGCGCATCCCGCTGTATTTGTTGTGGAGCCGCCGCGAATCGCCTGCATTGCTCAAACCCTACCAGGATTTCTGGAGCTATTTTCAGGGCGCTAAATTCCTGCCCTCGTGGACCAACCTCGAAACCAATAGCGTGGATACCTACGACACCTCGGCGGGCATACACAAGCTGGCGCAATGGGTGATCGGTTATCCCCGTCTGCCCGATTCCCGAAAATATCCGCTCGACGACGCACAGGGATACTATTCTTCTGTGCTCCTGCTGCTGTCGGATATGGCCATCAGGGAACGCGGATCGAGGTGAGTTGCAGGCTGTTTCAGCCCAGCAGCATGATCTGGATGTCCATGACGTTGGTTCCGGTCGGCCCTGTCCTGAAATGGCTTCTGCCTTCCGAGAGAAGATCGAAGCGGCTGAAAAAACCGTAGGAATCGTTGGAGTCGAGATATCTTTCGGGATTCATCCCGAGCCCTCGCGCAAGCGGGATGGTATTTCCGTCCACCATCGCCCCGGCGGCATCAAGCGGACCGTCGCCGCCGTCGGTTCCTGCAGAGAGCATCGCGATGCCATCCATTCCCTCCGTTTCGAGGGCGAAAGCCAGAGCGAGCTCCTGATTTCTTCCCCCCATGCCGCTGCCATGAACGGTGACGGTGGTCTCTCCCCCGCAGAGGAGGCACATCTTCGAGCCGGGTTCATGTCTTGCCGTTTTCGAACGAACGATTTCAGAAAGAAAATGGGCGGCATCGCGCGCTTCCCCCTGCAGATTGTCGCAGACGATTTCCGCATCGAAGCCGAGCTGAATGGATCTTTCCTTCGCAGCAGAGAGCGCAAGACCGATATCCGCGATGATCACGTTGCGGATCAGGTCGAGGCAGGGGCCGTTTTTCAATGTCTCGTCAATCTTGCCCTGCATGCCCAGTTCGAGGTGATCCATAATGCGCGACGGCATGTTCAGGGCGTATTTATGAACGACATGCCAGGCGTCGAGAAAGGTCGTCCCGTCCCGTGCGGTGGGGCCGGATGCGATCACGTCAAGCCTGTTCCCCACGACATCGGACACGATCAGGCTCAAGACTTGCGCAGGATAGGCTTCCTGCGCGAGTCTTCCGCCTTTCACGCTCGACAGATGCTTGCGCACTGCATTCGTCTCGTCTATGGATGCGCCGCATCGCAGCAGCAGGGAAGTGGCCCGACGCTTGTCTTCCAGCGTCACGCCTTGTGCCGGGGCACTGAGGAGGGCTGAAGCCCCGCCCGAGAAGAGACAAAGCAGCAGCGTCTTTTCATCTGCGGCACGGGCCATTTCCAGGATGCGCCTCGCCCCATTTTCGCCGGCCTCGTTCGGAATAGGGTGGGAAGCCTCGATCTGCTCGATGAAGTCGAGCTTCTCCCTATGCCCTTCCTTCACAAGAATCAGCCCGTCAGCAATTTCCGGGCCCAGAATTTTCTCCAGGGCGAGGGCCATGCGCGCGCTTGCCTTGCCCGCGCCGACTACAACGATGCGCTCGAACGCATCGAGATCGTAGATCGCGCCTGGCACCGTCATGCGCGTGCCGTCGATTTTTACCGAGCGAAGCAAGGCCTCGCAAGGGTCGGCAGCCTCGATGGCGGCATCGAAAATGCCGGTCAGGGCTTTTTCGGAGTCGGGCGACATCGCATGGGCGAGCGGGGCTCGCTAGCTCGCCAGGAAAGGATAGTCGGTATACCCTTTTTCCTCGCCGGCATAGAGCTTTTCGTAATCCGGCGCATTGAGGGGAGAGAAAAGATCGGTCATGGGGGCTCCGTATGGTTTTCGTTGGCCTAGATTTACCACAGCGATTGATGCGTTACAAGCTGCTTGTCCCCATGAAATATAGATCCTAAACTAGGTTCATGTCCCAGCTTTTGAATTTGTCCAGGGCGGCGCGGCTCATCGGCATGTCGCGTGTCGCGCTGCAGCAGGCTGTCAAGGAGGGAAAACTCGAATCCTTCGACGGCATGGTTTCGACCGAGGATCTGCTTGCGGCTTTTCCCGGCGCCAGCTTCGGCGAGGACCCCGTTTTCGAGCGCATTGCGAAAATCAGGGAGGAGGCTTTCGGCAAGCGCGTCCGGGAGCGCATCCTGCCGGACAGGGAAATCCTTGCTGCGAGGCTCTTTGAACAGAGCATCGAGCTTGCCGATTACAGGCGCCATCTCGAGCGCTATCATGCCATCGTGGTGAATGCGCTCGCGAAGCTGAAGGACCTTTCAGGATCTCGCTCCGAAATCGATGATCTGGCAAAATGGCTGAATCATGAACTCGAAGAAGCCCTGGTGACAGAAGCCCCCGACCAACTGGATGCGATGGAAGGTTATCTGCGCATCGTCTCCGCCCATGTGCTGCTTCAGCCCAGCGGCCACGAATTTTTCGTGGAAGGGAAAGATACCCTGCTGGAAGCTGCGCTGCGCGCGGGGCTCGCCCTCAATTACGGCTGCAGCGGCGGCAACTGCGGTTTGTGCAAGGCGAGGGTGGTCTCGGGGCAGACAAGGCAGGTGCGCCATCACGATTATCGTTTCTCCGAAGCTGAAAAAAGCATGGGTTATGTTCTCGCCTGTTCCCATACCGCGGTGACCGATGTCGTGATCGAGGCGCTGGAAGCGGGGCGCCCGGAAGACATTCCCCGGCAGGCAATCGAGGCGAGGGTGAGGGCGGTCGAGCCGCTCGGAAACATCTTGAGGCTTTCTCTCCAGACGCCCAGATCGAGCCGTCTGCGTTTTATCGCGGGGCAGTGCGTGACCCTTGACGGGATACAATACCCCATCGCGAGCTGTCCCTGCGACGATCGCAATCTCGAATTCCACATTCCCGCGGAGGATGCCCTTGCCGGGTTGAAGAAGGGGGATATGGTCGGCGTGCAAGGCCCTTTCGGGGGATTCGTGCTGCGCGAGGATACCGGCAGACAGCCTTTTTTCATTGCCTCGGGCACCGGATTCGCACCAGTCAAAAGTCTCGTCGAGCATGCCATGGCGCTCGATGTTTTTTCCTCGATCGGGCTTTTGAGGATAGCGCCGGATTTCTATCTTTCCAACCTCTGCCGCTCCTGGGAAGCTGCGCTCGACCATTTCAGCTACGTCGAGATGTCGGATACGGCTTTTTTCCCTGATCTTCTGGATCGGGATGTCTATGTTGCCGGCCCATCCGATTTCGTTGCGAAAACGAGGCAGAAGCTTCTGGGCGAAGGGCTGCCCGAAGCCCGGCTTTTCAGCCCATGAGGTGCCGTACCTGATCGCGCTCCCAGAGGAGTTCCTGGTAGGATTTGTCCATCCGCTTCCGCATGAACGGGGTGATTTCGAGATTCTCCACGATGGCGTATTTGCCTTTTGCGCACTGCACGGGAAAGCCGTAAATCACACCCGCGGGGATGCCGTAGCTGCCATCCGATAAAATGCCCATGCTCACCCAGTCGTTTTCGGGGGTGCCGAGCAGCCAGTCCCTGACATGGCAGATCGCAGCGTTCGCAGCACTTGCCACCGAGCTCGCCCCGCGCGCTTCCAGGATTTCAGTTCCCCTGTTCTGGACCCCGGGAATGAATACCTGCTCGATCCATTCCGGGTCGTGGATGAACTGGTTCGCATTGATGCCGTCGACAGTTGCATGGTAGAGGTCGGGAAACTGCGCGGAAGAATGGTTTCCCCAGGCGATCGCGCGCCTCACGCGGGTGACGGGCCTTCCGGCATGGTCGGCTATCCTGGAAAGCGCCCGGTTATGATCGAGGCGCATCATCGAGGTGTAGTTTTTCGGGTCAAGCCGTCTGGCATGGCTTGCCGCGATGAGGGCATTGGTATTGGCGGGGTTGCCCACCACCAGCACCCTGGCATGGGGAGATGCCGCCCTGTCCAGCGCGATGCCCTGACTTTTGAAGATTTCGCCGTTCACCGTCAGGAGATCGCTGCGCTCCATTCCCTTCGTTCTGGGACGGGCCCCCACCATGATCACGATGTCGGCGCCCGCGAAAGCCTCTTCCGGAATATCCGTGCAATGGATTCCCGCAAGAAGCGGGAAAGCGCAGTCGTCGAGTTCCATTTGAACCCCTTTCAGCGCCTGAATGGACTGGGGGATTTCCAGGAGCTGGAGCATGACGGGCTGCCTGAACCCCAGCATGTCCCCGGATGCGATGCGAAAAAGCAGATTGTAGCCGATGTGGCCCGCTGCTCCCGTGACAGCGATTCTGATAGGCTGCCTCATCGATTTCCCTCCTTTCAATGCCTGATGTAAAATACTACACGCTTTAAGCCGCTTCTGGAATTGCCGGGAAAGGAAGGAAATGAAGCATCGCCCCAGATATCTCGATATCAGAAGGATCAGGCTGCCCCTGCCCGGATTCGTTTCCATCCTGCACAGGACAAGCGGCTTCCTGCTTTTTCTTGCCATTCCCTTCATGCTGTTTTTTCTGCAGGAAAGCCTGAATTCCAGCCAGGATTTCGCAAACCTCCAGGATCTGCTTTCCACCTTTCCGGTCGAGGCGATTCTGATTTTTCTGCTCTGGGCTTTTCTGCATCATTTCTGTGCCGGGTTACGCTTGCTGCTGCTCGACATGGGCATCGGTCTTTCGCTGCAATCGGCGCGGGCGAGCAGCAGGGCGGTGATGCTGGCGGGGCTTTTTCTCACGCTTTTCATGGGAGCCTGGCTGTGGTGAAAAGGACCGTGGTGGGGGCGCATTACGGCATCATGGGCTGGCTCGTCCAGCGAATTTCGGCTGCGATCATGGCCCTGTTCATTCTTCTTTTCCTGATGGTGCTGCTCGACCATCGCCCGCTTTCCTTTGACATCTGGAAGACGCTTTTCTCGCAACTCTGGCTCAGGATAGGCGTGCAGCTCTTTGTGCTCGGTCTCTTCCTGCATGCCTGGGTGGGAATGCGGGATATTTTGATGGATTATGTCCGTTCCACCGGAACCCGGCTGTTCCTGCAGGTGCTTGTCCTGGTTTCCCTCTCGGCTTATGCGATCTGGAGCGTCCGGATCATTTGGGGGAATTGATGGAAAAGCGCAAATTCGACGTGGCGATCATCGGGGCGGGAGGGGCCGGCATGCGTGCCGCCCTTCAGCTCTCCACTGCGGGATACAAGGTTGCGGTATTGAGCAAGGTATTCCCGACCCGCTCCCACACCGTTGCCGCCCAGGGCGGAATCACCGCGGCCCTCGGCAATGTGACCGAGGACAACTGGCTCTGGCACATGTACGACACGGTCAAGGGCTCGGACTATCTGGGCGACCAGGACGCCATCGAATACATGTGCAGGATGGGGCCGCAGGTCGTCTACGAGATGGAGCATTTCGGCCTTCCCTTTTCCAGGCTCGAAAACGGGAAGATCTACCAGAGGCCGTTCGGCGGTCAGTCCCGCAATTTCGGCGGGGACCAGGCGACGAGAACCTGCGCCGCAGCGGACAGGACCGGTCATGCAATGCTGCACACGCTCTACCAGCGCAACATCCAGGCCAAAACCCATTTCTTCGTCGAATTTCTGGCCATCGATCTCGTCAGGGATGCCGAGGGCAGGGTGCAGGGCGTCGTCGCCCTGGACATGGAAAAGGGAGAGCCGCTCCTGGTCGAAGCGAGAGCGACGCTGCTTGCGACAGGCGGAGCGGGGCGGATCTTCCAGGCGAGCACCAATGCCTTCATCAATACCGGAGACGGCCTCGGCATGGCATCCCGCGCAGGCATTCCGCTGGAAGACATGGAATTCTGGCAGTTCCATCCCACCGGCGTCATGGGTGCCGGGGTGTTGATTTCCGAAGGGGTGCGCGGGGAGGGCGGCTATCTCGTCAATGGGGCGGGCGAGCGCTTCATGGAGCGCTATGCCCCTCATGCCAGGGATCTCGCAGGGCGGGACGTGGTGGCGAGAGCCATTGCAATAGAAATACACGAAGGCCGGGGTTGCGGTCCGCGCAAGGATCACGTGCTCTTGAAGCTCGATCATATCGGGAAGGACGAGATCCTGGATAAGCTCCCGGGAATACGCGAAATCGCGCTCAAGTTCGCCCATGTCGATCCGCTGGAAGCCCCCATTCCCGTGGTGCCGACCGCGCATTACATGATGGGCGGCATCCCGACCCGCTACAGGGGGCAGGTGGTGGTCCCTGCCAGAACCGGCCCCGAGGAAGCCGTTCCCGGTCTTTATGCGATAGGCGAATGCGCCTGCGTTTCGGTTCACGGGGCGAACCGCCTGGGCGGCAATTCCCTGCTCGATCTGCTCGTTTTCGGACAGGCTGCAGCCGAGCATATCGTGGAATTTTTGAAGGAGAATCCGACATCCCCTCCGATCCGGAAGGAAGGACCGGATCTTGCCCTTGCGAGGCTTGCCCGCTGGGAAAGAAGGGAGGGGTCGGAGCGGGTTGCGGACGTCTACCGGGACATGCAGGGCATCATGCAATCCCATTGCGGCGTCTTCAGGCGAGCCGAAGTGCTGAAAGAGGGCATCGTCAAACTCGAGGAGGCAAGGCAAAGGCTCGATCGCGCTGCAATTGGCGACCACAGCAAGGTTTTCAATACCGCCAGGGTGGAAGCGCTGGAACTCGAAAATCTGATGGAAGTCGCATTTGCCACGATCCGGTCGGCTGCCGCCAGGACGGAGAGCCGCGGAGCGCATGCCAGGGACGACTATCCCGAGCGGGACGACAAAAACTGGCTCAAGCATACCCTGGCCCATGGGGACGGCACGATCGACTACAAGCCGGTCAGGTTGAAACCCCTGAGCGTGCCGTCCTTTCCGCCCAAAACCCGTACCTATTGAGGCTGCCATGCGCTTTTCCATATACCGCTTCGATCCCGATACCGATGCCTCGCCCTATATGAAGGATTACGAACTGGCGCTCGAAGCAGGGGACATGATGCTGCTCGACGCCCTCATCCTGATCAAGGCGCAGGACGATTCGCTCTCCCTGCGCAAATCCTGCAGGGAAGGGGTATGCGGGTCGGATGCGATGAACATCAACGGCAGGAACGGGCTTGCCTGCATCACGCCCTTGTCCGGCCTGAAGGAGCCGATAGAATTGCGTCCGCTGCCGGGCCTGCCCGTTATCAGGGATCTTGTCGTCGACATGGAGCCCTTTTTCAAGCAATACCGCTCGATCAAGCCCTACCTCATCAACAACGATCCCCCGCCCGAGACGGAACGTTTGCAGTCTCCGCAAGAGCGGGCGGAACTGGACGGCCTTTACGAATGCATCCTCTGCGCATGCTGCACCACTTCCTGCCCTTCGTTCTGGTGGAATCCGGAAAAATTCGTGGGGCCTGCCGGTTTGCTGCAGGCCTGGCGCTTCATTGCCGATACCAGGGATCAGGCGACTTCAGAGCGGCTCGATGACCTGGAAGATCCCTACCGCCTGTTCCGCTGCCACGGCATCATGAATTGCGTGGATGCCTGTCCAAAAGGGTTGAATCCCACCGAGGCAATAGGAAAAATCAAGGGCATGATGGTCAGAAGAACGGTATGAGCGCGATACGCTGGCGTTCCCGGCGCGGGATGCTGGAACTCGATATTGTGCTTGCGAAATTCCTCGACAGGCATGAGACAAGGCTGAGCGAGGATGAGGTGAAAGCCTATCTCGGCCTGCTCGAATACCCGGATGCGGAACTCTGGGATATCATAACGGGGAAGGGAGAGCCGGAAGAAGCCGAAGAAGCTCTTCTGGAACTCATCAGAATGAATTGATGTAACGGAAGAATCATGGAAAAAAAACGCATCGCAACCCTGTCTTTCAACGACGGAACGCCGCAGATCGAATTGCCGATCATGTCGGGTACGCTCGGTCCGGATGTGATCGACATCAGGAATCTCGCGAAAACCGGGATGTTCACCTACGACCCCGGCTTCCTTTCCACTGCGAGCTGCAGTTCCAGCATCACCTACATCGACGGCGATGCCGGTCATCTCTATTACAGGGGTTATCCGATCGAGCAGCTTGCTGAAAAATCGAGCTATCTCGAGGTCTGCTATCTTCTGCTCAACGGAGAGCTGCCCAGCGAGGCCGACAGCGAGAAATTCGAGCGCGAGATCAAGCGCCGGACCATGGTGCACGATCAGCTGATGAGTTTCTACAAGGGATTCAGGCGCGATGCCCATCCCATGGCGGTGATGGTGGGGGTGGTTGGAGCGCTTTCCGCCTTCTACCACGATTCGCTCGACATCAGCAATCCGGAGCACAGGGAAGTTTCGGCATTGCGGCTGATCGCCAAGGTGCCGACCATCGCAGCGATGTGTTACAAGTACAACATCGGCCATCCCTTCATGTACCCGAACAACAAGCTCGGTTACGTGGAGAATTTCCTCTACATGATGTTCGCCACCCCCTGCGAGGAATATGCGGCCAATCCCAGGATCGTGAAAGCCCTGGAGCGCATATTCATCCTGCATGCGGACCACGAGCAGAATGCTTCGACTTCGACGGTGAGGCTGGCAGGCTCGTCCGGGGCGAACCCCTTCGCCTGCACTTCAGCCGGAATCGCAGCGCTGTGGGGGCCTGCGCACGGCGGGGCCAACGAAGCGGTGCTCAAGATGCTGGACGAGATCGGGGATGTTTCGCAGATTCCGAAATTCGTCGCACGCGCCAAGGACAAGAAAGACAGCTTCAGGCTGATGGGCTTCGGCCACAGGGTTTACAAGAACATGGATCCTCGCGCCAGGGTGATGCGGGAGACTTGCTACGAAGTGCTCGCCGAGCTCGGGCTGCAGAACGACAAGCTGTTCGAAATGGCCATGGAGCTCGAAAGGGTGGCGCTCCAGGACGAGTATTTCATCGAGCGCAAACTCTATCCCAATGTCGACTTTTATTCCGGAATCGTATTGAAGGCGCTCAATGTGCCGCTCAACATGTTCACCGTGATATTCGCGATTGCGAGGACGATAGGCTGGATATCGCAGTGGAATGAAATGATCTCGGATACCGAGCGCAAGATAGGCAGGCCGAGACAGCTGTATCGCGGGCCTGTGAAGCGGGACTACAGGCCGAGCCGGGAGCGCGAGTAGTCCTATGGGGGATTCCTGGCTAAATGGTGCGAATGCAGCTTATGTCGATGCGCTTTTCGGAGATTACCTCGAGAATCCGGATTCGGTGCCGCAAGGCTGGCGCAGCCGTTTCGCCCAGTTGCCCCAGCCGGAAATGGCGGCGCCGTCGGACCGCAGACAGATTTCGGTGCTGCAGCTCATCAATGCCTACCGCTTCCTGGGGCTGCGCCAGGCCGAACTCGATCCCCTGAAACATATCGAAAAACCGGCGACACCCGAACTCGATCCGGCATATTACGGCCTTGTTGACGCCGACATGGATGTCGTTTTCGACACAGGCTCTTTTGTGGGACCGGAAAAGGCGACATTGCGGGACATTCTGGACGCACTGAAAAAAACCTATTGCGGGCCGCTCGGCATCGAATACATGTACATCAGCGAAAACGCCCAGAAGCGCTGGATACAGGCGAGGCTGGAAGGCCGGCGTTCCAGCCCGGACTTTTCTCCCGAATACCGCAAGCGCATTTTGCAGAGGCTGACCGAAGCCGAGACGCTGGAGCGCTATCTGCATGTCCGCTATGTCGGGCAGAAGCGTTTTTCGCTGGAGGGCGGGGACAGCCTGATTCCCCTTCTCGACAACCTGTTGCAGCGGGCGGGATCGAATGGCGTATACGAAGTCGTGATCGGCATGGCCCACAGGGGAAGGCTGAACGTGCTGGTCAACACCATGGGAAAAATGCCGATGGAGCTTTTCTCCGAGTTCGAGGGGAAGGAAGCGGGCGAACTGAGTTCGGGAGACGTCAAGTATCACCAGGGGTTCTCCTCCGACATCATGACGGAAGGCGGGCCCATGCACGTGACGCTTGCCTTCAATCCATCGCACCTCGAAATCGTCAATCCCGTGGTGGAAGGCTCGGTACGCGCGAGGCAACATCGGCGCAAGGACTTCGAGGGAAAACAGGTGCTGCCCATCCTGATCCACGGGGATGCCGCATTCTCGGGCCAGGGTGTGGTCATGGAAACGCTCAACCTATCCAAGACGCGCGGCTATGGCACCGGCGGCACGGTTCACATCATCATCAACAACCAGATCGGCTTCACCACATCCGATCCCAGGGACGCCCGCTCCACCATCTACTGCAGCGATGTGGGAAAAATGGTGGAAGCGCCGATCTTCCACGTCAACGCGGACGACCCGGAAGCGCTGCTGATGGCAACCGAGATCGCATTCGATTTCAGGAACGAATTTCAGAAGGACGTGATCGTCGACATGGTCTGCTTCAGGCGTCACGGACACAACGAGCAGGACGAACCGCTCGTGACGCAGCCGCTCATGTACAAGATCGTCAACGCCCATCCCGGTACGCGCAAACTCTATGCACTCAAGCTCGAAGCAGCCGGCATCATCGAAAAGGGAGAGGCCGACAGAATGGCCGACGATTTCAGGGCGGCCATGGACAGGGGAGAGCATCCCAATCCCGATTTCCTGAAAGGGGTGAAAAACCCCCATTCCTCGGACTGGTCCAGATTCCGTGGCGCAAAATGGAACGAGAACGACGACACCTCGATCGGAATCGACGACCTGAAGCGGCTTTCCGCGAAATTGACCGACATTCCGGATAATTTCAGGCTTCATCCCAGGGTTGAAAAAATCATTTCCGACAGACGTGAAATGGGACAGGGGAAAATTCCGCTCGACTGGGGAATGGCGGAGAATCTCGCTTATGCCACGCTTCTGGAAGCGGGATTCCCGGTCAGGATTTCCGGTCAGGACGTGGGACGGGGCACCTTCTTCCACAGGCATGTCGTGCTGCATGACCAGAACAGGGAGAAATGGGACGAGGGCATCTACATTCCGCTTCAGCATATTGCAGCGGGGCAGCCGGATTTTGCCGCGATAGATTCGGTTCTTTCGGAAGAGGCGGTGCTCGGTTTCGAATACGGCTATGCGACTGCAGAGCCCAACGAGCTGGTGATTTGGGAAGCGCAGTTCGGCGATTTCGCCAACGGCGCGCAGGTCGTGATCGATCAGTTCATCACCTCGGGGGAAGCGAAATGGGGCAGGCTGTGCGGCCTCGTCATGATGCTGCCGCACGGCCACGAAGGCCAGGGTCCGGAGCATTCCTCCGGACGCCTCGAGCGCTACCTGCAGCTATGCGCGGATTACAATATCCAGGTCTGCGTACCCTCCACGCCTGCCCAGATGTTCCATCTTTTGCGCAGACAGATGCTGCGCCCCTACCGCAGGCCGCTTGTTCTGTTCACGCCGAAAAGCCTGCTGAGGCACAAGGATTCGGTGTCCCGGCTCGATGAGCTTGCGCAAGGAAAATTCCTGCCCGTGACCGGAGAAATCGACTCGGGAATCGAAACGGAAAAAGTCAGGCGCGTCGTATGCTGCGCGGGAAAGGTGTATTTCGATCTCGTCAATGCAAGACGGGAAAAGCAAATAACCGATATCGCCATCGTGAGGATCAACCAGCTCTATCCCTTTCCTCACGACGACTTCAAGGCGATGCTCGCGCATTACGGCAATGCACGGGAAATCCTGTGGTGCCAGGAAGAACCCAAGAATCAGGGGGCATGGCGCCATCTCGAACATTATCTGTTGAGACACCTGTCGCCTGGGCAGAAGCTCCTTTCCTCGATGCGGCCCTCTTCCGCTTCCCCGGCTGCGGGCTATTATGCAAAATATCTGGCAAGGCAGAAGGAACTGGTCGACGCCGCCCTTGCCTGAACCATTCGGAGAGATCATGCTGATCGAAATCAAAGTACCCCAGCTTTCGGAATCCGTATCGGAGGCCACGCTGCTTTCCTGGCACAAACTGGAAGGCGATTATGTCGAGCGCGGGGAAAACCTGATCGACATCGAAACCGACAAGGTCGTCCTGGAATTGCCTGCAGCCCATGCAGGCGTGCTCTCGAAAATATTGAAGGAGGAGGGGGCAGTGGTGACGAGCGGTGAAGTCATCGCCATGCTGGATGCGGCAGGGGATAAACCAAAGGCAAAGCAGGCGTCGGCCGAACCTGAAAAGCCTGTCCTCATGCCTGCCGCGAAAAAGCACGCCGAGGAGCTCGGCGTCGATGTCTCTGGCATGAGCGGCACGGGCCGGGGCGGTCGCATCACCAAGGCAGATGTGATGCTTCCCGGGAAGGAAGAAGCCATTCCCAAAAGTGAGCAAAGGGCGGAAAGGCGCGTGCCGATGTCCCGCATCAGAGCAAGGGTTGCGCAAAGGCTGCTCGAATCCCAGAGAAATGCCGCAATCCTCACCACTTTCAACGAAGTCAGCATGCGGGCAGTCGTCGACCTGCGCAGCCGCTACAGGGAGCAATTCGAGAAAGAGCACGGCATCAAGCTAGGATTCATGTCTTTTTTCGTCAAGGCCGCGGTTTCCGCCCTCAAACAATTTCCCGTGCTCAATGCCTCGATAGACGGCAACGACATCGTTTACCATGACTATTACGATATCGGTATTGCGGTCGGGACGGAGCGGGGGCTCGTCGTGCCCGTACTGCGCAATGCGGATGCGCTTTCCTTCGAGGATATCGAAAAGGGCATCGCCGACTTCGGCAAACGCGCAAAGGAAGGAAAGCTTGCCGTGGAGGAACTCGAGGGAGGGACATTCTCGATCACGAACGGCGGTATTTTCGGGTCGATGCTCTCCACCCCCATCATCAACCCGCCGCAGAGCGCAATTCTGGGCATCCATGCGATGAAGGACAGGCCTGTCGTCGAAAATGGCGAGATCGTCATTCGCCCGATGATCTATCTTGCGCTCTCTTACGATCACAGGCTCATAGACGGGCGGGAAGCGGTCATGTCTCTGGTTGCGATCAAGGAAGACCTGGAGGACCCGGCCAGGCTTCTGCTGGAGCTCTGAAATGAAAGCATACGATGTCGCCGTGATAGGCGCAGGGCCCGGCGGCTATGTTGCCGCGATACGCTGCGCCCAACTGGGTTTGAGGACGGTCTGCATCGACGATCGCGAAAAGGGCGGCAAGCCCGCGCCCGGAGGAACCTGTCTCAACGTGGGCTGCATCCCCTCCAAGGCTTTGCTCGAATCCTCGGAAAATTACGAGAAGGCCAGGCTGGAATTTTCTTCCCACGGCATTCTGATCAGGGAGATGGCTGTCGATCTAGCCAAAATGCAGGCGAGGAAAAGCAGCATCGTCGATGCGCATACCAACGGGATTTCCTTTCTTTTCAGGAAAAACAGGGTCGAATCGATCCTGGGGCGCGCCCGCCTCAAAGCCATCGGGGAGCATTGCGTCGTCGAAGTTGCGCTGGGAGACAGGACAGAGCGCCTGGAGGCGAAACACGTCATCATTGCGACAGGATCTTCCCCAAGAAAGCTCGAGGGCGCAATTTTCGGGAGCAGGATTGTCGACAGCAGCGGGGCACTCGCATTCGAGGAAATTCCGGAAAAACTGGGAATCATCGGGGCAGGCGTCATCGGACTCGAACTCGGCAGCGTATGGAGAAGGCTGGGCAGCGAAGTGACGCTGCTCGAAGCTTCGCCGGAATTCCTTTCCCTTGCCGACGAGAAAATTTCGAAGGAGGCGCTGAGGCAATTCGGCAAGGAGCCTGGATGGACGATCAATCTCGGTATGAAAGTTTTATCTGTAAATGAGATGGGAAAGTCAGTTAAAGTGATTTATGAGCATTCTGGTGGAACAGCCGAGAAGGATTTCGACAGGCTGATCGTCGCCGCAGGCAGGATTCCGAATTCGAAAGACATCGCAGATGACGATCTGGGGCTTAATATCGACGACAGAGGCTTCATTGAAGTCGACAGGCACTGCAGGACGAACCTGCCGAATGTCTATGCTATCGGAGACGTCGTGCAGGGCGCGATGCTTGCGCACAAGGCTTCCGAAGAAGGCGTAATGGTTGCGGAATTGATCGATGGCCAGAAGCCGGAAATCGATCCCCATCTCATGCCCTGGGTCATCTACACTTCCCCTGAAATTGCCTGGGTCGGGAAGACGGAGCGGCAGCTCAAGTCGGAAGGAATCGAATATCGTGCCGGGCAATTCCCGTTTTCGGCCAACGGCAGGGCGCAGGCGCTGGGGGATGCCCGGGGTTTCGTTAAGATGCTGGCGGATGCGAATACGGACAGGGTGCTTGGCGTCCATATCATCGGTCCTTTCGCATCGGAGCTGATTTCAGAGGCGGTTGTCGCGATGGCCTTTTCGGCCTCCAGCGAGGATATCGCGCGGACGATACATGCCCACCCCTCGCTTTGCGAGGCGCTGCATGAAGCATCTCTCGCAGTAGAGGGGCGGGCGCTACACATTTGACTGCCCGCCTGTTAATATCTGAAATTTCGGCACAATGGATGCAATGCAGTCTTTTACCTGGCGTGAATTCCTGATAGGCTCCATCGTCGCACTGGCGATTTATGTCGCCGTGGAGCTGCTCGCATTCCTGCGCGCATCCGGGAAATCCAGGCCGAGACCGGTTCATGAAGTGCGTCACGCCCATGAAGCATATCATGCACCCGAAATGCGCCATGAGAAAACCGGCATTGAATCGCTCAGGGAAGAAGTGTCCGAGTTGCGGGATCATATTGCATCCATGCAGAAGGAAATCGACAGGCTGAGGGAAGAGAGCGAAGCTCCTGCGCCTTATTCTCAAGCGATCAGGATGGTCAGACAGGGACTGGGGCCGGCCGAAATCGCAGTCGCCTGCGACATATCCAAGGGAGAGGCCGAACTGATTGCTTCACTGCACAAGGGAAAAGGTCTCTGATTCAGACGATCTCGTCAACCGCGGTAGTGATATCGTCCTTTCTCTGGTTTTTTTTGCGCCTGTCGTTCGCCATCCTGACCTCGTAAAGGAACGGGCTGTTCTGCAATCTCCTGCAATATCTCCGCCTTTCTTCCCGGTTGCGCTCATGGAAAACAGGCTCTCGCTGTTCTTCGACTGGCGTTTTGGGAGGAGGGCGGCGTGCTTGTTGCGGCTTGAAATCGAAGACGAATGGTGCAATGGGCTGAGCGGTCTCTTCCTTCAGAGACTGTGCAGGAACGATGTTCTTGACTTCCGGTTCGTCCCGCTTTTGCCGGGGCGGCGGCGGATTTACAGGAAAGACTTGCATGATTTCTCCCTCCGGACAATTATAAAACATTTTTGAATACGTGCCCGATTTGATATGATCGGGTTTCCACACAGACGCCCATTCATGCCAAATATCGATCTGCATTGCCATTCTTCGGTCTCGGACGGTGTACTTTCTCCCAGCGACCTGGTTGCACGCGCTGCTGGAAACGGTGTCGAAATGCTCGCATTGACCGATCACGACGATTGCGACGGGCTCGGCGATGCGCGGCGTTCTGCGGAAGAGCTGGGCATCGAATTCATCAACGGCGTCGAAATTTCCGTGACCTGGCGCGGAAAAACCCTGCACATCGTCGGACTGGGGATCGATCCCGACCATATCGAACTCAGGAATGGACTCGATTCGATCAGGGCAGGACGCATCGTGCGTGCCCGGCTGATCGCTGACGGGCTGTCGCGCGCCGGAATTTCCGGTAGCCTCGAAGGTGCCTATGCGCACGCTTCCAACAAGAATTTGATCGGGCGTACCCATTTTGCCCGTTTCCTTGTCGAAAAGGGTCATGCCAGGGACATCCAGGGCGTATTCAGGAAATTTCTGGTTCATGGCAGGCCCGGATATGTTTCACACCAGTGGGCGGAATTGAATGCGGCAGTGGGATGGATTAAAAAGAGCGGGGGAGTTGCCGTGATCGCGCATCCTGGGCGTTATGATTTGAGTGCTGCCGCTTTGAAAGCGCTTTTGAGCGAATTCATCGAGGCCGGCGGCGATGGCATAGAGGTCGTGACTTCGAGCCATACCCTGGATATGGCCATGCGGTTCTGCGATTTCGCAAAACGCTTCGATCTCTTCGCTTCGATCGGTTCTGATTTCCACAGTCCGTCGGAGAGCAGGATGGATGTCGGCAGGCTCCCCTCTCTGCCGGCAGGATGCCGGCCGATCTGGGAGGCGTTCGACTGATGGCCCAGTTCTTTTCCATCCATCCGCAAAATCCGCAGCAGCGCCTGATCAGGCAGGCAATCGAGATCGTGAATGAGGGCGGCGTTATCGTCTATCCCACCGACTCCTGTTATGCCCTGGGATGCAAAATCGGGGACAAGGACGCGATGGCGAGAATCCGCTCGATCAGGGGAGTCGACGAGAAGCATCATTTCACGCTGGTCTGCCAGGATCTTTCCAGCATTTCCCATTACGCCCAGGTCGACAACAGGCAATACAGGCTGCTCAAGTCCTCCACCCCCGGGAGTTATACCTTCATCCTCAAGGCGACCCGCGAGGTTCCGAAAAGATTGCAGCATCCCAAGCGCAATACGATAGGCATCAGAGTACCGGACAATATCGTGGTGCAAAATCTGCTCGATGCGCTCGGCGAACCGCTGCTGAGTTCGACCCTGCTTTTGCCCGGGGACGATTTTCCGCTCAACGATGCGGAATCGATCCGGGAAAGGCTGCTGAACCAGGTCGATCTCATTATCGACGGCGGTGCATGCGGGATCGAAATGACCACGGTGATCGATTTGACAGAAGATCCCCCTGTTTTACTGAGGAAGGGGAACGGCTCCCTTTCCCCCTTCGGAATGGCATGATGGATATAGGCAGTTTCATACAGGCAGTGGCGGTCTACGCCCTTCCCATCATTTTTGCAATCACCTTCCACGAAGCCGCTCACGGTTATGTCGCAAAACATTTCGGCGACATGACGGCCTACAGGCAGGGCAGGGTCAGCCTTAATCCGATGCATCATATCGACCCGATAGGGACGATCGTGGTCCCGCTGGTTTCCCTCGCCCTTGGGGGGTTCCTTTTCGGTTGGGCGAAGCCCGTTCCTATCAATTTCGGGGCATTGAGAAACCCCAAAAAGGACATGCTCTGGGTCGCCATTGCAGGTCCTGCATCGAATCTTGTCATGGCGCTGTGCTGGGCATTCGTGCTGAAGATATCGACATGGATGCCTGGAAACTATTTCGCTTCTCCGCTTTCCATCATGGCCAATATGGGGGTGAAGATCAATATCGTGCTGATGGTGCTCAATCTTCTGCCTATTCCGCCACTGGACGGCGGAAGGGTGATGGTCAGTTTGCTTCCTGCAAAACAGGCCTACCAGCTTGCCAAAATCGAACCATACGGCATAATCATACTTGTCGTTTTGCTCTTTACCGGCGTTCTCGGCGGAATCATCGGGCCGCTGATCAATCTCGTCATCAATCTGGTCTTGCAATTGTTGGGTTTATAAAAAAGGTAGAAAATGTTTGCCGACCGAATTCTGTCAGGAATGCGCCCAACGGGGCATCTTCATCTCGGCCATTATCACGGCGTTCTCAAAAACTGGATCAGGTTGCAGCACGAGCATCCCTGTCTTTTCTTCGTAGCAGACTGGCACGCACTGACCACGCATTACGATACCCCCGAAGTGATCGGCGAAAGCGTATGGGACATGCTGATCGACTGGCTTGCGGCAGGGGTGGATCCGGCGCAGGCCACGCTGTTCATCCAGTCCAGGGTGCCGGAGCATGCCGAATTGCATCTTCTTCTTTCCATGATCACGCCCCTGGGCTGGCTGGAAAGGGTTCCAACCTACAAGGACCAGCAGCAGAATATGGGCGAAAAGGACCTCGCCACGTACGGATTCCTGGGTTATCCGCTGCTGCAGAGCGCAGACATCCTGATCTACCGGGCGACCCATGTACCGGTCGGAGAGGATCAGGTGCCGCATATCGAATTCACGCGCGAAATTGCGAGGCGTTTCAATCATATCTACGGGCGGGAAGCCGGATTCGAGGAAAAGGCCAGGGATGCCGTGAAGAAACTGGGCTCCAAGAAGGGAAGGCTTTATACGGAATTCAGGGCGCGCTTCCAGGAACACGGGGACGTGGATGCGCTGGAAGCTGCAAAATCGCTTCTGGAAGAACAGCAGAACCTGAGCGCAGGTGACAGGGAACGTCTATACGGCTATCTGGAAGGGGGCGGGAAAATGATTCTTTCGGAACCTCAGTCCATGCTGACGAGCGCATCAAGGATGCCGGGTCTTGACGGGCGCAAGATGTCCAAGTCATATGGCAACACCATTTCACTGAGGGAAGATCCGGTAAGCGTGGAGAAGAAAATCAGAACGATGCCCACAGACCCGGCGAGGGTAAGGCGCACTGATCCGGGAGACCCCGAAAAATGTCCGGTCTGGCAATTCCATAGCGTCTATTCCGATGAGGCGATTTGCGATTGGGTCAAGACAGGATGCCAGAGCGCTGCGATAGGGTGCATCGAATGCAAGCAGCCCGTCATCGATGCGGTGCTCAGGGAGCAGGAACCGATGCGGGAGCGTGCCCAGCACTTTCTCGACGATCCGGTTCTGGTACGGAACATCATCGCAGACGGTTGTGAAAAGGCGAGACGCCTGGCGCAGGAAACCATGCGTGAAGTCCGGGAAGCCATGGGGCTGGACTACAGTTGATCGTCGCGAAGATCCATGGCGAGGCGATCCTGGAATTGCCCCAGGATCTTTATATTCCACCTGAAGCGCTGGAAGTCGTTCTGGATACCTTCGAAGGCCCGCTCGATCTTCTGCTCTATCTCATCCGCAAGCATAATCTCGACATCCTCGATATTCGCATGGCGGAACTCACCCGGCAGTATCTGGATTATATTGATGTCGCGAAGCAGCGTCACGAGCTTGCAGCAGAATACCTGCTGATGGCGGCTCTCCTCATCGAAATCAAATCCAGAATGCTGCTCCCCAAGCCTGCTGAAATAGAGGCAGAGGAGGATCCCAGGGCGGAACTTGTCAGGCGGCTGCTCGAATACGAGAAAATCAAACAGGCTGCGCTTATGCTTGATGCTCTGGATCAGGCCGGGCGCGATTTTCTTCTACCCGGCATTCCCAGGGACTGGCTCGATATGCCCGAGCTTCCCGGAATCGATCCTGAAGACTTGAGGCAGGCGTGGATAAGCGTCGTTTCCCGAGTGAAAATGATAAATCCGCACAAAGTGGAACTTGAGGAGCTCTCCATCCGTGAGCATATGGCGAGAATTCTGAAAAAACTGCAGGGGCTGGACGCTGTCGAATTCGTCGAATTGTTCGAAGCCGGTACAGGCCTTGCCATCTTCATCGTGACGTTTCTTGCCCTGCTCGAACTCGCGCGCGAGAATCTGGTTTCGATTGTTCAGGCAGATGTTTTCGGGACGATATATGTGAAGGCGAACAATGAATTCTGATAAAGCCAGGATCGTCGTCGAAACAGCGTTGCTGACTACTGAAGAGCCCATTTCCTTGGTTGAACTGGCCAGGCTGTTCGACGGCGAAATTGCGCCTCCCGAGATCGAGAACATGCTTTCCGACCTGCGCTGCAAGTGGGCGGACTCCGGTCTTGAGCTTGTCGAGGTATCAAGCGGCTGGCGCTTCAGGACAAAGCCGGAAATGCAAAAATTCCTCGATCGCCTTAATCCTAAAAAGCCGCCGCGTTATTCCATGGCGGCGCTGGAAACGCTTGCAATTATCGCCTACAGACAGCCTGTAACGAGGGGGGATATCGAGGACATCAGAGGGGTTGCGGTCTCGACGCAGATTCTGAAAATGTTCGAATCGAGATGCTGGATAGAGGTGGTCGGGCATCGCGATGTGCCCGGCAGGCCATCGCTTTATGCAACGACATCAAGGTTCCTGGATGACCTCAATATGAGTTCGATTTCTGATTTGCCTCCACTGCAAAACACGAACTCCCTTTTCGAACAGCAAGACAATAATGATTCAGGAACGTGATGCGTCGCCACTTATCGGCAAAATAGATAAAATTAAGAGAATTAAGGCTTGACCTAAAAACTAACCCATAGTTATACTTCGAAAAAATATGCCGGCTGAGGCGATGTTTTCTCGGCAAAAATAAAGATCAAAACAGGTTGAGTGAGGAGGGAGCATGAGGGTCAGGTTCAGTTGCAACGTGCGCGTTGCCCAGGAAAAGCAATGCCTGTCCGGTGCAGGCCAGTGTTTCCTTCCCGCAAGTTCTTCGCAATACCAAACAATTTCAACAGTAGTAGTCAATGCTGCGAGGTAGTAAAGTGCTTCCCTCGATGGGGGGGTATTTGGTGGCGATCGGTTTTAAGTATCATTATCATTATCGTTTTGCTATTGGTGGTGAGGCATAGGGCTGCGTGCCTTGCCGGGTAGAGTGGTCGGCGTGGGCTGAATTTCGAATGGTCAATTTCAATGGATATCATCATATGACATGCTTTAATACTTCTGGAACGAGATACATGATCCATCGTTTGCTGGCGGTGCTGTCTTTAGCTTTTTTTATTGGGAACGCGGTTAATGCCGAGCCGTTCGTTCAGGGCGGCCCCATCGGGTCACAGACTTCTGATGGTTACAATGCGCTCGGACCGGTCGTCCAGCAGCCCATCGAGTTTCCCCATTACAGGCATGCACGGGACATGGGGATCAACTGCATGTATTGTCATACTGGAGCCAGGCGCGGTTATGTGTCGGCGATACCCAGAATCGACAAATGCATCGGCTGCCATCAGAATATCGAATCGGTCAGAAATAAACCCAGGATCAAGAAGCTTTTCGAATACTGGGACAAGAAGGAGCCCATTCCCTGGAAGAAAGTCAACGACCTTCCCGATTATGTCCGGTTCAACCACGAACGCCATATTCAACGCTTCTATTTCAGGCAGAACAGGCCGGTTCGCGAGGTTTGCGGATATTGCCATGGCGACGTTGCCAACATGACTGTCGACAGGCGTGTCAAGGCGCTGTCGATGGGATGGTGCATCAGCTGCCACCAGAAGGACCACAAAGAAAGCGATACCAACATGAAAACAAGCCACGGCCCGGGAGAATGCTGGCAGTGTCACAAATAAGGGTTTGCGGGATCAATCGCGGACGTATTTCCACCCGAAAATTAGCTATGGGAAGATTTAGTTATGAGTGAAAGTGGCATTAATCGCAGAGATTTTCTGAAGGTGCTTGGGCTGGGCGGAAGTTCCCTTGCGCTCACGGGATGCGGCAATACCGACATTCGGTCAGGTGATGAGTTGATCATGCCTAATGTGCACCCTGAGGATTTCGTTGTGCCAGGCCTAAGCGTGTTCTACGCATCGACCTGCACCCAGTGCGGCTCGGCCTGCGGCGTTATGGGGCGTGTTCGCGAAGGGCGCGTACTCAAGATGGAAGGCAATCCCGAGTCGAAAATCAGCGGCGGAAAAATCTGCGGACTGGGGCAGGCCGCCGTCCAGGTTCAGTATAATCCCGATCGCTTGACCCAGCCGATGATGAAAGTGGGGGGTAGTCTTCAGCCTGTCGGCTGGGACAAGGCGATGGCCTTGCTGGAAGAGAAGACAGGACCCAGGAGTGGCATCAATGGCGAGGAGTTCGCATTCATGACCGGCGCCATGAGTGGTCATCTCAAGGTTCTGGTACAAAACTACCTGGATAGCCTGGGTTCGAAGAACCATTTTGTGTACGAGGCCCTTTCCCCTGCAGTCAGTTTCGCCGCGAACAAGCAGGTTTACGGTGTCGACATGCCGAGACTGCATTTCGACAAGGCGAAGTTGATCGTCTCCTTCGGAAGCGACTTTCTCGGAACCGGCGCGTCTCCGGTTCATTTCGCCGCTGAATATGCGAAATTCAGGAAGGCGCCGCGTGGAACGCTGATACAGATCGAACCCAAAATGACCATGACTGGCGCGAATGCCGATCGCTGGATCCCGATCATCCCCGGAACGGAAGGCGTATTTGCTCTTGGTGTGGCAAACCAGCTTCTCAAGCATGAAGAATTCGCCCAATCTGTGCCATCGGATATTGTCAGTCTCGTTGCGAAGTACGATCCGGAAACGGTCAGCAGCATCACTGGCGTGCGTTCTGAACTGGTCGGGCATCTGGCGGCCCTGCTTTGGGAAAAGTCGCCCAGCCTTGTTATTTCCGGCGCTTCGGTAGAAGGGCATACCCATGGCGTACAAAATGCGGTAGCGATTCAGCTTCTCAACAAGATACTGGGCAATGTCGGAAAAACACTGGATGGACAGGCGCAATCGCCTTTCCCCCAGATCGCACCTAATGCAGGAAGTTTCGCTGCGCTCAAATCCGTCAACGATGGAATGGGTGGCGGAAAATTCAAGGCTATCTTCATTTACGGGGCGAATCCCGTATTCACCGCACCGAGCTTCATGGGTTTACGCGACAACCTGCGCAAGGTTCCTTTCAAGGTGGCTTTTGTCAACGCGGTCGATGAAACCGCAGAGGAATGCGATCTCGTGTTGCCCATCTATACCGCAGTCGAGGATTTCGGTTCGCACGTCGCCTGGTATCAGCCCGAGGGTGTCGAGATCACCATGCAACAGCCTCTCATGGAAAAGCTTTATTCGGATACCCGTTCCATGGGGGATATCATGCTCGACCTCGTCAAGCAGCGCCGTGCAGACGAATACAAGGCATGGCCGGATTTCTTTACCTATCTGAAAACGGCGGTCATCAACATCAAACCCGCTGTGAAGTATGCGGATACCGACGAGCATTTCTGGTATGACACCCTGAGTCATGGGGTGATTCAGGTCGACGCGCCACAACAGCAGATCGGAAGCAATTTCTCGGCGGCGATGCTGGATCTTCCGGTAACAGCAGAGGCTCAGGATCCGAAATTTCCGTTCTACCTTGTTCCTTCCGAACGGCATTATTTCAGGGATGGCAGGCATGCCAACTGCGGCTGGCTGCAGGAATCTCCGGATCCGCTGACCACCATAGTGTGGGATTCGTGGGCCGAGATTCACCCCAAAACTGCGGAGAGCATGGGTATCAAGGAAGGGGATTATCTCGAAGTTTCTTCCCAGAATGGCACGCTGAAGGTGAAGGCCTATCTCTTCCCGGGCATCCACCCTGACGCGATTTCGATTCCGCTGGGGCAGGGGCACGAGTCGCTCGGGCGTTTTGCCAAGGGAGTCGGCGTCAATCCCTTCAAGATCCTGAATCCCGTATTCGAAAAAAGCACAGGGGAACTCGCCATGTACGGCACGCGCGTTTCGGTGAAGAAAACCGGGGAATCAGAAATCGTCGTCAAGGACGAAGGTCCTGTCAGTACCCAGATGGGCCGCAAACTGGTCGTGACATTACCGGCTGACGTGGCTCAGCTTTCCAAGGAGATTTAAAGTGTCGATAACGAATCTTTTGAATAACTGGTCCTTTTACAGGAACAAGCGTCCTTACCGGGGTCAATACGACCTCAACAGGCAGTACAGTGAATACAAATGGGCCATGGCTCTTGATCTGGACGTTTGCACTGGGTGCAATGCGTGCACCACAGCCTGCTATGCAGAGAACAATCTTCCCGTGGTAGGCAAGAAGCGTTTCCAGCATGGACAGGTGATGCACTGGATCAGGATTGAGCGCTACTGGGATGAGAAGATGGGGGAATTCCCCGAGAAAGGGGCATCTTTCCTGCCCATGATGTGCCAGCAATGCGAGGCTGCGCCCTGCGAGACGGTTTGCCCGGTCGGAGCAACCAGCCACACCAACGACGGTTTGAACTCGCAGAATTATCACCGCTGCATCGGTTCGCGCTACTGCTCGGCCAACTGTCCGTACAAAGTCAGGTATTTCAATTTCTGGAATTACCCTTCTACCGCTTGGCCCGCACCGCTTCCGGACCAGTTGAATCCAGATGTGACGGTCCGCACCAAGGGCGTCATGGAAAAATGTACTTTCTGCGTGCAGCGGCTGAACGAGGCGAAGAGCCGCGCCAGGACGGAATACCGTTTGGTCAGGGACGGCGAAGTCGTGCCGGCCTGCGTGCAGGCATGCCCCACCAGCGCGATTACCTTCGGGAATATCGTCGATCCCAAATCGAAGGTCGCCATGATGTGGAAAAACCAGCAGGTCGATCTTTACAAGGACATGCAGGAGAAGGACAACACGGTTCGCGGTTACAGGATCCTGGAAGACTTGAGGCCGTTCCCTTCCGTGATGTACATGGAACGAGTCAGGGATATGGAAGCTTAGGATTGAGAAGGGGCAGGGCCTCATGCAGGCCCAAGGGCTAATGTTTCGACTTCAGGGAATTATGGAATGATCAATACATTCGAAGAAAGAGAAGTTGCGGTAGAGAAGCGTTTCATCCGCAAGGAAAAGGATATCCGCGAGGATATCGCGTGGGCGCAGATCAACAAGGACGTTCTGAAAAGTCTGGAGCGCCCGAGGATGCTTTTCTGGGTGATTT
>JAJZRP010000021.1 GCA_021802655.1 Pseudomonadota bacterium | reverse complement strand
ATATTGCGGTGCTGCTTCGCTATTGACCGGTACCGCCGTTTACCCTAGCATGCTCCCAGCGCGAAAGTGGCGGAATTGGTAGACGCACTGGATTTAGGTTCCAGCGGGCAACCCCCGTGAGAGTTCGAGTCTCTCCTTTCGCACCATTTAGTTCCACACCCACCGATAGGTTAGCGAAGCTTCTTTGCAATGTCGGCAGGGTTCACAGCCCACATGTAAATTAAATTTAATGCTGTTTTCCAGCTCGATCGGAGAACTACAGTCGACAACCCCCTGTCAGTAAAGCATCAAGGCCACAGACTCAGGGAGCAAATCATGAGAGCGCTTGAACAAACTGAACGAATAAACAACCATGCCGAATCCCAGGATAATTTTGCAGCACTGATTCTGGACGAACACGGCATGATCCTGGAGTGCAACCAAGCTGCCGAGAAACTGCTCGGCTACCATTCGAACGAACTCATCTTGCACCATGTTTCCATGCTGCTTCCACAACTCGAAGAAGGCACGCTGATCAAGGGTGACAGAATCAACCCCAAGCTCAAGTTTATGTGTCATTGTGGCCAGTTATTCCGTGTTTTGGACCGGCGATGTCAATCCTTTTTCAGCGAACTCCACCTCGTTGAGTTAAGCAATCGGGGGGAGCCTACCCTGAGAGCAATTCTTTGCCCGGCAAGTCAACAAACTGAGAAACCGGGACATGCCACCATGGTTTCATAAATTGGTGGTTTAATGTCAGTATATCGAAACGCGACATGCCAGAGGGGGCGGACCATGAACAAGCGCAAAAAGGCCAGACCTGACTTTTTCCATTACGAGAAGCTCGGGCTGGATGCCCAGACCATCCGGCATTCGCTCGCCAACCGCCTGACTTATACCATCGGCAAAGACCCTGTAACCGCCACGGACCGTGACTGGTTCCTTGCGCTCGCTTATGCCGTGAGGGACAGGCTCGCCGAGCGCTGGATGGAAACCATGCGCAGCTATTACCGGGAAGACGCCAAGCGGATCTACTATTTCTCCCTGGAATTTCTCATCGGGCGCATGCTGGTGAACAGCATGAGCAATGTCGGGTTTTACGACGAATGCCTGAAGGCCCTGGACGAACTGGGACTGGACATCGAAGAGTTGCGTGAAATCGAACCCGACGCGGCGCTGGGCAACGGTGGCCTGGGGCGCCTCGCAGCCTGCTTTCTCGACTCCATGGCGACGCTCGGCCTGCCGGGCTACGGCTGCGGAATTCGCTACGAATACGGCATGTTCAACCAGCGCATCGAGAACGGCTGCCAGGTCGAGCATCCCGACAACTGGCTGCGCTATGGCAATCCATGGGAGTTCGCCCGCCCCGAAGTGCTCCACCCGGTCAAATTCTTCGGGCGTGTCATGGAATATGCCGACGAGGATGGGCGTATCCGTCACCATTGGACGGATGCAGAAGAGGTCATGGCCATGGCCTACGATACGCCGGTTCCCGGCTACGGCAACGATGTCGTGAACAACATGCGACTGTGGTCCGCGAAAGCAACCCGCGATTTCGACCTCAGGTATTTCAACGAAGGAAATTACATCAAGGCGGTCGAAGAAAAGGACGACTCCGAAAATCTTTCGAAAGTGCTCTACCCCGACGATCACACGCATATGGGGCGCGAATTGCGCTTCAGACAGCAATATTTCTTCGTCAGCGCATCCCTGCAGGATATCCTGCACCGATACTGCAAATACCACGATGCTTTCGCCGAATTCCCGAACAAGGTCGCAATCCAGCTCAACGACACTCATCCATCGATCGCAATTCCGGAATTGATGCGTCTTTTGATGGATGTCCACCAAATGGGATGGGAAGAGGCATGGGACATCACCCTCAAAACCTTTTCGTACACCAATCACACGCTCATGCCGGAAGCGCTCGAAACCTGGCCGGTTGCCCTGCTCGAGAAGGTGCTGCCACGCCACATGCAGATCATCTTCGAAATCAACCATCGCTTTTTGAAGGATGTCATGCATCATCATCCCGGGGATATCGACCTGACGAAGCGCATGTCGATCATTGCAGAGGAAGGGGAACGGCATATCCGCATGGCTCACCTTGCCATTGTCGGCAGCCACAAGGTGAACGGCGTGGCGCGCATCCACACCGAATTGATGAAGAGCACGATTTTCGCCGACTTCGACCGCTTATTCCCTGGCAAGATCGTCAACATGACCAACGGCGTCACCCCCAGGCTCTGGCTCAAGCAGGCGAATCCGCTCCTGGCCGAGCTGATTTCCTCGCACATCGGCAATGACTGGCCTGCAGACCTCGATCAGTTCAGAAAACTGGTTCCGCTTGCCGACAATCCCAGGTTCCGCAAGGCGTTCAGTGCGGTCAAGCTGGCCAACAAGAAGCGACTGGCGAAGCTCGTCAAAAAACACATGGGGATCGACATCGACCCGAATTCGCTGTTCGATGTCCAGATCAAGCGCATCCACGAATACAAGCGGCAACTGCTCAACGTGCTGCATATCGTCACGCGCTACAACCAGATCCGTCACAATCCGGGATCGGATATCGTGCCGCGCACCGTGATTTTCGGAGGCAAGGCCGCTCCCGGCTACGCCATGGCCAAGCTCATCATCCGGCTGATCAACGACGTGGCCGACATCGTCAACAATGATCCTGCGGTAAACGGCCTGCTCAAGGTCGTGTTCATCCCCAATTACGATGTTTCCACTGCGCTCGACATAATTCCTGCTGCGGACCTGTCCGAGCAGATCTCGACTGCAGGAACCGAAGCCTCCGGTACCGGCAACATGAAGCTGTCCATGAACGGGGCATTGACCATCGGAACGCTTGACGGCGCCAACGTCGAGATCCGGGAAGAAGTCGGGGAAGACAACATCTTCATCTTCGGACTTACCGCAGAAGAAGTCGCCGAAAGCTATCTGCGGGATCACCATCCCTGGAACGATTATTGGGAAAACCCGAAGTTGAAAGAAGTGCTGGACATGATCGGCTCGGGCTATTTTTCCCCCACCGAACCCGGTTGCTACATGCCCATCATCAGCGCCCTCACCCAAAACGGCGATCATTACCGGCTGCTCGCGGATTACGACGCCTACGTCAGTTGCCAGGACAGGGTCGACGAGCTTTATCGCGACAGCGACGAGTGGTCCCGCAAGGCCATACTGAATGTCGCCAGGATGGGCAAATTCTCGAGCGACCGCACCGTAGGACAATATGCCGAGGAAATATGGGGGATCGAGCCGGTTTCGAAATAGGTCACGCAGTCTTCACCCGGCTCTCGCCGAGAAGGATTTCCTGATTTCAGAAAATTTCGACAGGCGCGAGAGAACCTTGCTGTTGATGCTGCCCTCCGGAAATTCGCCCATCGCATCGGCTTCCCCCGCATCCATTCCGGTCAGAATGCCGATCGCTTCATCGAAATGCGCCACGGCATAAATGCGAAATTTCCCCTTTTGCGCAGCCTCGGCCACTTCCTTCTTCAGCATCAGGTGCTTCACATTGGCCTCGGGAATCAGCACGCCCTGCTCCCCGGTCAAGCCCCTTGCAAAGCAGATGTCGAAAAACCCCTCGATTTTCTCATTGACGCCGCCGATGGCCTGAGCCTGTCCGAACTGATTCACGGAGCCCGTCACGGCAAAGCACTGGAGAATCGGAACCTCAGCCAATTCGGAAACCAGCGCACAGAGTTCCGCCAATGAAGCGCTGTCTCCCTCCACGAATCCGTAGGACTGTTCGAAGGCGAGACTCGCCGAAAGCGAAAGCGGCCGGTTTCTGGCATAGCGGGAACCGAGGAAAGAGGAAAGGATCAACACTCCCTTGGAATGGATGGCCCCGCTCAACTTGGCCTCGCGCTCGATATTGATGAGTTCTCCCTCGCCCACCCTGGCAGTCGCCGTAATTCTCGTCGGCATCGCAAAGGCATAGTCGGCAAGCTCGATCACGGAAAGGCCGTTCACCTGCCCCCTCACGGCACCATCCGTGTCGATCAGGATCGTCCCGCGCAAAATTTCCTCATGGAGCCGCCGCTTCAGCCTGTCGGCCCGGCTCGTTTTTGCATGAATCGCCCGCTCGACATCCTTCAGTCCTACCACTTTTCCGCCTTCGCTCCTCGCCATGAAATCGGCTTCGCGCAACAGATCGGCCAAGCTCTGTATTTGCGTGGTCAGCTTCTCCGCATCGGAAGCGAGCCTCGATCCATGCTCGATCGCACGGGAGACCGCAAAACGGTCGAATGCCAGCATCCCCTCCTTTCTCGCCAGGGTCGCAATCAGTCTGGCATAAAGACGATTGTTCTCTTCGCTTCTTTCCATATGGTCGTCGAAATCGGCAGCGATCTTGAACAGCTTGCCGAATTCGGGATCGTATTCCTTGAGCAGGTAATAGAGTAGCCGGTCTCCGAGCAGGATTACCTTGGCTTCCAGGGGAATCGGCTCGGGCTCCAGGGAAACCGTGCTCACCAGGCTGAGTGCCTGCCCCAGTGACTCGATCCTGATCTGCTTCGATGCGAGGGCGCGCTTCAACCCTTCCCATGCATAGGGCTGAATCAACACCTTGCGAGCATCGAGCAGCAGGTAACCGCCGTTGGCCCGGTGCAACGCGCCTGGCTTGATCAGCGTGAAATTGGTCACGAGCGCGCCGAACTGGGCGATATGCTCCACCCGGCCGACGAGATTGCCGTAAGTCGGGTTTTCCTCGCTGACGATGGGCGCACCGGGCCCTGGATAATGGTTCCCCAAGACATTGACCTGGTAGCGCTCGAAGGAAGGGCGCTCCGTCACACCGAAAAGGCTGGCCGACTTGTCTTCTCCTTTCAGGAAATCCTTGGCGTTCTCGATCACATCCTGCTCCACTGCATCGAGGTAAGCCAACACGGCTTCGCGACCGGAATAGGATTCCCTCACTTCGTCGATCAGGTGAAGCACGGCAGCCATCGTGGTCTCCCTTTTCAACGCCTTGATCCTGGCCCGGTTCTCCTTCATCCATTTCGGAATCTGTCGAATGACCTTCTGCAATTCCTCCTGCAGGGCCGAAATGACCGCCTCGAAGCGGCTCCTTCTTTCTTCCGGAAGCTTGTCGTAATCCGCCGGCGAGATGACCACATGATCGATGGCGGGGGCGAAAGCGAATCCTTCCGGCGTCCTGAGAAAGGCCACTTCCTGCTCTTCGGCCCTGTTCCTCAGTTCGTCGAATGCCTCTTCCTGCCTCCGGTTGAGCTCTTCCTGGATGGCTTCGAGCTTCGCCCGGTATTCGTCGCTTTCGAAAGCTGCGGGAATCGCAACATGCAGCTCCTCCACCAGATGAGCCATATCTTTGGCGAACCTGTTTCCCAGGCCGCTGGGAAGCTGGATGGCGACAGGCTTGTGCGGCTTGGAAAAATTGTTGACATAGCACCAGTCCGAAGGATCGGGCTCCGATTTGGCCTTCTCTTCGAGAAAACGAAGAACCATGCTGCGCTTCCCCGTTCCAGGCGGCCCGAGAACGAACAGATTATAGCCTTCGCCGGGTATCCCCGTACCGAACCGGATCGCGGAAAGCGCGCGCGACTGGCCGATGAATTCCGTCAAATCCTCGAGGGATTCGGTAGTTTCGAAATCGAAAAGGCCGGGGTCGCACCGGGTGTGGAGTGTTTCGGGATCGAGCGGCTTGATCATTCTGCGGCCTTTTTTATGTGGTTCTATTCAATCATAGCGCGAGTCGCCTGTATTGGTGCCAGATCGGGTTCGCCGCAATGCGCGAGGATCGCGGCCCGGCTCGCATCGCGCAGCCCGACCGCGGAACGCCATCCCTCCCCTTCGGAGGCGATCGGAGGCAGGATTTCCACTTCGATCTTTCCTTGCCGCGGGAACCAGCCGCCGTCCCGGAGAACGGATCGCGCGCCCTTCATGGCGACAGGAACCACGGGAACCCCTGCGTTTGATGCGGCGAGGAAGGCTCCCATGCGAAATGCCGCAAGGCCGGGCATCCGGGTAAAAGTCCCTTCCGGAAAAAAGATCAAAGAGCGCCCCATCTTCGCCAAATCCTGCAGAACCTTCACGTCGGACGCCTGCCCGTAACCCGATCGCTCGACGAACCGGGCGCCCAGGTGCTCGAGATACAGCCTGGAGACGAAAGAATCGAGCAACTCCTTCTTCGCCACGAATGAGAAAAATCCGCCCGGCGCGAGATTCCCTGGAAGGGCTGCGACCAGTACGATGCCGTCGACATAGCTCGCATGGTTGACAACGAGAATCGACGGTTTGCATTCCACGTTCCCGATACCGTCAACGCCGAGTGAAGTTCCGGACAGATTGACAAAAATCCGCGCAAAGAACCGGCTCGTCTTCCAGCTCCAGGCAGGGCTGCGGGACGCCACGGCGAAAATCCATGCGACTGGCGCAATCGTCCAAAAAAGAAACCAGACATAAGCCGCATAAGAAAAACCGATTGCAGCCCTCGACAGCCGCCTCAACTGCGGAAAGAATCTTGCCATGACAAGGCGCAAATAATTCAGGCGCCGCTTTTTCAACCCTTCGAGATAGAGCGTCCGGCTTGCGGATCTTCTGATTTTTCCGCTGGAAGTTTTCAGTACGGTATGGGGAGGAACCAGCAGGATCTCGTCTGGGGGCTCTCCCAACACATCGACGACCGCATTGTTGACGGCCTCCCTGAGAACATCGAGCGCCTCTCTCTCCTTGGTCTCGGCCATCACGACGAGGCGCTCCGTTGCGCCGCCGGGCACCCCGAAGACGGCGACGCACCCCCTTCTCACCCCGGCAATGTTGCCCACCGCCTCCTCGGTCTCGTAGGGATAGATGTTTCTCCCTGCCCGGATGATGAGATCCTTCTCCCTGCCCGTGAGGTAGATCTCCCCTTCCGAGACATAGGCGTAATCCCCCGAATCGAGCCAGGATTCGTGGAAGAGCTTCGCGGTCTCCTCCGGATTCCTGAAATACCCACGCGTCGCCGAAGGCCCCCTGAATTCCAGCTTGCCTTCCTCGCGCTCTCCGACTTCATGCCCCGTTTCGTCCACGATCCGGATCTCATGCGCGGGAAGCGGCAGGCCGCACGAAACGAAGGAGAGAAAATCCTTTTCGGCGGGCACGGCCCTTCCGGTTTTCGCGAAAAGCGCCCGATCCACCCGGTCGATTCTCGGCCCGCGATCCCGGGGCGGGAAGGCGAGCCCCACCGAGGATTCGGCGAGCCCGTACACCGGCGCGATCGCATTTTCCTTCAGGCCGAATTTTTCGAATTTTTTCGAGAAACTTAGGATCACTTCGGCGCTGACGGGCTCCGCCCCGTCGAATGCCCTGCGCAGGCTGGAAAGGTCGAGTCCCTCGATTTCGTCTTCTTCGATTTTCGCGAGACACAGCGCGTAGCCGAAATTGGGGGCGGCGGTGAGCGTCGCGCGGTGCCTTGCGATGCTCTCGAGCCAACGGGCCGGCCTGGAAAGGAAGGTCAACGGCGACATGACGACATAGCGGCAGGCGTGATAGAGGCTGCCGAGCCATGCGCCGATCAGCCCCATGTCGTGGTAGAGCGGAAGCCAGCTCACGAAAACATCGGCAGAATCGACGCCCGCGGCTTTTCCCATGGCCCGGATGTTCGCGAGCAGGTTGGCATGGCTCAACATCACTCCTTTCGGGTTTCCCGTGCTTCCCGAAGTGTATTGCAGAAGGGCGACATCGTCTTCCCGAAGAACAGGAAGGGCGTAGCGCGCGGAGGAGACGAGATCCTCCGGCGTGACGATCTGCTTCACCGATTCCGCGCGCTGCATCAAGATCTTGGCAAGACCGACCGCTTCCCCGAACGTGATCAGCATCGCGGCTTCTGCATTGGACAATATGCCGGCATGGCGCAAAAGGTGATCCTCGACCTGGGAAAGCCTGAAGGGGGGATAGATCGGAACGGGAACGCATCCAGCCAGCAGGACCCCGAAAAAACTGTAGAAATAATCCCTTCCGGTGGGAAGCATGATCGCGATGGATTCCCCCGCGCGAAGGCCTCGCTCGAGGAGGGCGTTGGCCGCTTTTTCGGCGCCAGCCTTGAGGTCCGCATAGCTGATGCGCACTTCCCCCCCGGAGCCCTCGATCAGGATATGGAGGCGATCCGGATGCCGTCCTGCATGCCAATCCAATACTTCGGAAAGGGTTCCGGCTTGCGCAGGAAGCCCCACCGCGCCGGGCTCGAATGCGGGCACGGTCTCCATTTTTTCTGGCTGGAGCGGCTGCATGCCGAGAGCGTCCAAGAGATCCCTGGGCGTCTCCGCGCTGCCCAGCAATTCTTCCGGCAGCCTGACCCCGAAGGCGTGCTCGATCCTGAGAAGGAGTTCCACCCGGGCGAGGCTGTCGAAGCCGAGATCCCGATCCAGCGACATGTCGAGTGTCGGGGAGACTATCCTTGAAGCACGCGTTTCTTTCAAGAGCCCTGCGATGATATCAAGAAGCCTATCGGGAGCTCTCCCTGTTTTCATAAGCTGTTCCCATGGGCGCATTTACCCTTTTATAGACGCTTTTGAACATGCCGGAAAGCCGGGAGGAAAGTCAGGCGGGGAAGATACCGGTGGAAAGATAGCGATCGCCCCTGTCGCAAACGATGGAAACGATGACGGCGTCATTCAGTTTTTCGGAAAGCTTGAGCGCGGCGGCCATGGCGCCGCCCGAGGAAATGCCGCCAAAGATGCCTTCCTCTGCCGCCATCCTTCTCGTGGTTTCTTCGGCCTCGCACTGGGAAACCAGCATGATCTCGTCGACCAGGCTTGAATTATAGATCTTGGGCAGATAGGCTTCTGGCCATTTCCGGATACCGGGGATCTGCGCGCCTTCGTCTGGCTGCACGCCGACTATGCGGATGGCCGGATTCGCCTCCCTGAAAAACCTGGCGCAGCCCATGATCGTGCCGGTCGTGCCCATGCTGCTCACGAAATGGGTGAGTTTTCCTTCCGTCTCGCGCCATATTTCCGGAGCAGTTCCTTCGTAATGCGCGACCGGATTGTCCGGATTGGAAAACTGGTCGAGTATTTTTCCTCTTCCCTCGGCCTGCATCCGGTTGGCGAGATCGATCGCCGCCTCCATGCCGCCCTCTTTGGGCGTCAGGACGATTTCCGCGCCGTAAGCCCGCATCACCTGGCGCCGCTCGATGCTCATGTGCTCCGGCATCACCAATACCATCCTGAATCCGCGCACAGCCGCGGCCATGGCTAGCGCAATACCCGTATTCCCGCTCGTCGCCTCGATCAGCGTGTCCCCGGGGCGGATTTCCCCCCTGGCTTGGGCCCGGGAGATCATGGAAAACGCGGGGCGGTCTTTTACCGATCCGGCGGGATTGTTTCCTTCGAGCTTGGCAAGGACGATATTCGAGGTCTTCCCCGGAAGCCTCCTCAGCTGAACCAGCGGCGTATTGCCGATGAAATCTTCGATATTCCTGAACATGCCGAATCCGTTAACGCATCCATTTCACGGGATTATCGCACAACTCGATTTACAGCGCCCTGGCCATGATTTTGCCGATCCATGCGGCGATGTCCCCGATTTCATCCTGGCATACCGAATGAGCCATGGCGTAGTCGTGCCATTTCACTTCATGTCCCAGGTTCGCCAGCGCATCTCTGGAAGCCATTCCTGCCGAAATCGGGATGACTTCGTCCATGGTCCCGTGCGCCATGAAAAGGGGCGTTTCCGAATTGGCCGGATGCGCTTCTTCCCTCAAGGAGACTGCCAGGGGAAGATAGGTTGAAAGGGCCATTATCCCGGCAAGCCTTTCAGGATGGCGCAAGCCGGCATACAAGGCAACCGCGCCCCCCTGGGAGAAGCCGGCAAGAAAAACATGATCGGAAGCCATGCCCCTTTCTTTCTCCCTGGCAATGAATTCCGAAATGCGCTGCCGTGAATCCAGCATGCCTTCCCTGTCCTCGCCGGACTTCAGATCCGGCGCATAGATGTCGTACCAGGCGCGCATCCTGTAGCCGCCGTTCAGGGTGACGGGTCTGATCGGCGCATGGGGAAAAATGAAGCGCATGTCAGGCAGAGACAGGGCCTCCGCGACCGGGACGAAGTCGTTTCCGTCCGCTCCCAGCCCGTGCAGCCAGATGACCGAAAACGCGGGGCTTGAAGATGTTTCGAATTCGATGAAGGGGAGTGTCATGGCTGGCCTGAAGGTACTATAATGGTTTTGTTTCAGAAAAGATCCAAGGAGCCGCAATGAATCGCCGCAATTTTATCAAACTTGCCGCTTCCAGCGGCGCTTTGCTCGCCTTGCCTGCATGGGGCTATTATGACGAAATCGCGTCCTGGAAGACATACCGCCTGAATTATCACGTCTCGCTCCCCGAAGGGGGAAGGAGCGCGAAACTCTGGCTGCCGATTCCGGACAGCAACGATACCCTTTACCAGCGCAACATGGGAAGCGTCTGGAGCGAAGGCGCTGCCACTGCAAGCCTTTACGATCCCCCGAAAAACCCTGCAGCAACCTTCTTCGGCGAATGGAAGGGCAGCAGTCCGAGAAGAATCACGGTAGGCACGATGATCAAGACCGCCGAGAGGCGCGTCGCCCTTTCCGGCATCCGTCCGCATTCGGAAAGGATCCCTCCCGCGATCCGGGCTTATCTTGCCACTGACGGGGGCATCATTCGCAAAACGGCAATACAGGTGACGAAACATGCAGACTCACCCCTGGAAAAGGCACACGCCGTTTACGACTGGGTGGTCGACAATGCCCATTACGATCCAGCCGTCAAAAGTTGCGGAAAAGGCGATGCCGAGGCGATGCTTGCAAGCGGCAATCTGGGCGGCAAGAGCCTGGACATCGTCTCACTTTTCGTCAATCTTTGCCGCTGTGCAGGCGTTCCTGCGAGAGGCGCATACGGCATATTGCTGAACGAATCGATCGGCGGAAAAATCGCTGCATCCCACCATGCCAGGGCGGAATTCTATCTTTCCGGAACGGGCTGGATTCCGGCTGACCCTGCTGAAATTCACCGCGTCATACTTGAAGAAAAGATGAGTTTTGCCGACTCGAAAATCGCGGAACTCAAAACGCAGCTTTTCGGCTATTGGAAACCCAACTGGATAGGGCTCAACCACGAGCGCAACATTCCCCTGCCTTTTCTGGATACCAGGGTGCCGCTTTTCATCTATCCCTATGCGCAGGTTGGCAGCGAATTCCTCGATGGCTCGGACCCGTCACGCTTCTCCTACCGGATCGAGGTCAACGAAATGGTCGGAACCGGCATTCATTTTTCCTGAAACCAGTAGCGCCTGTGCACATTCCGCCAGGATGCTTCGCTTATCCCGGCGGGGGAAAAATCGAAGATCAGCGCCCCGTCCGAATCGGTTCTGAGTATCCTGCTCCCGGCCTTTTCGTAAAGCGCGACCACCTCGGGTCTCGGATGCTTGAAGCGGTTCCTGTAGCCTGCCGAAAATACGGCATAGCGCGGCGAAACCGCACGCGCGAAATCCCCGGAACTTCTTGCGCCGTGGTGAGGCGCAATCAGAACATCGGATTCGAGATTTTGTTTTTTCGCAAGACTTTCCTCTGCCTTCTTTTCGATGTCTCCGGTTATCAGGATCGACCCTTCTTTTGAGGAAACCCTGAGAACGCAGCTCCTCGCATTGCCCGTGATTTTCGGGTTCGAATAACTGGGTGCAGGCGGCCACAGTATCTCGAAGCGCACCTCGTCCCATATCCAGAATTGCCCCGAACGGCAGCGCAGATGGCTTGCCGCATGAGAGAGCAACGGATTATCTTCGGGCAGCGAGGAAAGCATCCAGTCCACCGGAATCGAATCGAAAACCGAAATCGCGCCGCCGACATGATCCATGTCCTCGTGGCTCAGGATAACGGCATCCAGCCTGTCGACGCCCGAGCCTCTCAGGTACGGCGCTATGATCCTGTTGCCGCTGTCGGCCTGGGGCGAGAAGGCAGGGCCGGCATCGAACAGGAGGGCATGGTGTTTCGTCTGCACAACGGCTGCAAGTCCCTGCCCGACATCGAGCACGGAAAGCCTCAACAACTCCGGATTTGGCGGAAAAAACAGAAACAATGGGGCAAGACCTGAAAATCCGAGCCAGCGCACAGGAAATCCCCTGGGCAGCAATATCCAGGCTATCCCGAGTGCGGCCGTGAACAGCGTCCAGGCTGGCGGGGCATGCTGCATCCAAACGGCATCAGGAAGATCGCTCAACTTGACCAGGAAAAGCATCAAAAGGGAAAAAATCCTGTGGGCCAGCATGAAAGGAAAATCGAAGGGCAATACAGCCCCCAGAAGCGTCAGTGGAACCACCATGAAGCTGACCACCGGTATGGCAATCGCATTGGCAATCGGAGAGACAAGCGATATCTGCTGGAAAAATGCCAGGAGAACCGGAACCAGCCCGATGGTAACCGCCCACTGGACCGATATCCAGGATTGCATCCAGTTCGCCCGCCTTATCCTTCCCGTGCCGACATACATGATGAGGACAACTGCAATAAAGGAAAGCCAGAACCCGGGAGAAAGCACGGCCCACGGATCCAGCGCCGTCACGACGAAAAGTGCCCAGCACAGGATGACAGAAGGGAAAGCCATCCTTCCCGACCAGAGCGCGGCCGCGACCACGACAAGCATGTAGACCGTACGCTGGGTCGGAACGGCATAGCCTGCCAGAAGCGCATAACAGAAAGCTGAAAGCACGCCTGCAAGCGCTGCGATCTTTCTTGCAGGAAGCTTCAAGACCAGCGAGGGGCTGAGGCGCCATATCTTGTAGGCGAACCATGCAAAAAGCCCAGCGATCATCGTCACATGCAACCCCGATATGCTCATCAGGTGAATGACGCCGGTGCGCCTGAACACCTGCCAGTTGCTTTCCGGAATCGCCTTCTGTTCACCCATCAAAAGCGCCGCGATCACGCCGGAATAGGGAAAGCCGGGAAGGGCCGCATACACCCTGTCGCGCAACCTTTCCCTGGCGGCTTCGACAAAACTGGAAGGTTCGGCGATTGAGCTTTTCAACAGCGCCTCTTCCCGCACATACCCTGTCGCCCTGATTCCCCGCTCGAGAAGCCAGGCCTCGTAATCGAAGCCATAAGGATTGGCATTGCCGTGGGGGCGCCTGAGTCTGACCTTGAAGCGCCAGCGCTCGCCCGGATGGACATTCACCCGATCCGTCCCGAAATACCGGCTCAGCATGATTTTCCGCGGCACGATGGCGCCAGGGGTTTCTATGCTTTCGACATCGAATGGGAAAGACTGCCCTTTTTCGCTGGATCTTGGAAGCTCGGCGACAATCCCGACAACATCGATATCCCGCCCCTCCCACCCTACAGGCAATGCATCCGACAATCTCACCTGCGCAAAAATTGCAGCATAAAAAAATCCTGCAAGCAGGAAAAAACCCTTCAGCACCATTTCACGGGGAAGTCGCTGCGGAATCAGCATCGCCACAACGAAAAAAGGCGGCAACACAAGCGCCCATTCCCAGGCAGGAAGACTTGCCTGGTGCTGCAGGATTGCCGCACCTGCCACGAAAAGCAGCAGGTTAATCCGCATGGCTGGCCTTGAGAACCTCGAACCAGATGACGCTCAGGATGCCGACGGCGATGCTCAGGAGAATATCGCCAGAGCCCGGACTCGAAAATCCGAAAAGGCCATGAAAGAAGGGCAGGTAGATCACCAGCATGAGCGCAACAGTCGCCCCCGCCAGCACCAGCCACAACAGCGGATTCGGTTTTTTCAGGCTGGAAATGATGGACTCCGATCCGGATCGGCTTACCAGGATCAGACAAAGGTTGGAAAAAACCAGGGTGCTGAAAGCGATCGCCCTCGCATGGGCTTCGCCGTGAGAGAGCGCTACGGCATAAACGACGAGCATCGCTGCCAGGACAACGCTGCCCTGAAGCAGGCTCAAAACCACTGTCTTCCATTGAAGAATGGAGGCTTCACCCTTTCTCGGCGGCATTTTCATGAGATGCGCATCAGCGGGCTCCGCTTCGAAAACGAGCGAGCATACCGGATCGATGATGAGCTGGAGGAAGGCGATATGGACCGGATAGAAAAGCAGCGGCCAGTTCATGAACACCGGGATGAGGGACATCCCCGCGATGGGAACATGCACGGCCAGGCTGAAGGAAAAAGCCCTGGTCAGATTCGCATAGATCCGCCTGCCAAGTTTCACGGCATGCACGATGGAGGAAAAATCGTCGTCGAGAAGAACCAGGGAAGCGGCTTCCCTGGCGACGTCCGTGCCGCGCTTTCCCATCGCGATGCCGATATGGGCAGCTTTCAGGGCGGGGGCGTCGTTCACGCCATCCCCGGTCATCGCGACGACTTCGCCGCATCGGCGCAAGGCATTCACGATCTTGAGCTTCTGCAAAGGGACGACCCGGGCGAAAATATCCGTTCGAGCAGCAAGGCGAACGAGTTCTTCCTCGTCCATTTCCTCGATCTCGCGGCCGGTGACCGTCTCCATGCCGAGACCGATGCGGCGGGCAACAGCCTGTGCCGTAAGGGGGTTGTCGCCTGTCATCATCACGACGCGGATTCCTGCATCCCGGCATTCCCGCACGGCTGAAGGCACCCCTTCCCTCACCGGATCGACAAGGCCGACAAGCCCGGCAAGCTCGAATTCGAAATCGTGCTGGATTTGCGGCCAGGATTTCCCATTATATCGCGCATGCGCAACGCCCAGAACGCGCAGGCCGTCTTTCGCCATCCTTGCGACTTCTTCGGAATGCATGGCAAGCGCTTTTTCATCCAGATGGCAGAGATTGAATATCGCTTCAGGCGAACCCTTGGATGCCACGACATACTCCTCTTTGCCTGTCGATTGCCATACATGCGACATCGCAAGCAGTTCGGGAGAAAGCGAATACTCGTGAACGATCTCCCAATCCGCATGGAGATGCCCGGTCATGGAGGAAAAACGCTTCCCCATCTCATGAAAAGCCTTTTCCATGGGATCGAAGGGATCGACTTCGCTGGCGAGGATGCTGTATTCGAGAAGTTCGTGAAACGCTTCCGGCAGATCTTCCAGGATGCCGATTTCCAGAAATTTTCCGTCCGCGCAGAGCCTCGCAACCGACATCCGGTTTTCAGTCAACGTTCCAGTCTTGTCGACGCAAAGCACGCTTGCCGCCCCCAGCGTCTCCACTGCGGGAAGCCGCCGCGTCAGGACGTTGTTGCGCGCAATGCGCCATGCGCCGAGAGCGAGGAAAACCGTGAGCACCACAGGAAACTCCTCGGGCAGGATGGCCATCGCCATGGTGATTCCAGCAAGCAAACCCTCAAGCCATGCACCGTGCATCCAGCCACAGGATGCAACGAGCAGGATAAAGAGCGCTGCGGACAGCAGCGCGAGATTTCTGACCAGCAGCGCAATCTCTTTCTGCAGCGGCGTCTTTCCAGTCTCGACGGCATGGATTGCCAGACCTATCCTTCCCATCTCGCTTTTCATGCCTGTTGCGAGCACGCTTGCAATGCCTTTTCCCTGGGTCACCATCGTCCCGGCATAAACGAAAGGCAAGTCCTCTCCTCCGGGTTTTGCAATTTCGAATATCGCCCTGTCCTTCGGCTTTTTTCTGACAGGAACGGATTCCCCGGTGAGCAGCGATTCGTCAGCCGAGAAATCATTGCATTCCAGGAGCACTGCATCCGCAGGAATGCGGTCCCCTTCCGACAAAAGCAGGATATCCTCCCGCACCACCTCCCTTCCCGCAATCCTGAGCGCCTGGCCATCCCGAATCACGTTCGCCCGCGGACTCGTCAAGTCGCGCAACGCCTCCAGCACTCTTTCGGTCTTGTTTTCCTGGTAGACGGTGATCCCCATCACCACGAAAACGAAAAAAAGCAGTGCAAGGGCTTCGCCGATATCCCCCAGAATGGAATAGATGATGCCAGCCGAAACCAGCAGCAGGAACATGGGCTCCAGGGCGACATCGCGCGCAATCGCCAAAAAGTTTCGCTGCTTCCCGGGAGAAAATTCGTTGAATCCCTCCAGCCGGAGTCTTCTCTCTGCTTCGGCAAGACTCAATCCCGCGTGCATTTCTCCCCCGTTTCTGGCACCCTAATGAAACTATAGCGCATTGCATTGACAATATAGTCCCGCACGTTACAATAAACGGATGAACTAAATCTTCCTGCCATGAATTCATCCTTTCAGCCATTCGAAGACCGGATAAACCATTTCGCCGGCCAGCATCCCGATGCGCCGAAGCGGGAAATCATTCTGAGCCGCCTGTATTTCCATGTCTTCAAGGAACTCAACGACAAGCAGAATCTCCACCTGAGCCGGTTCGGACTCAACAGTTCGAGCTGGTTCACGCTCGTCATGATCTATTCGACACCCGGAAATGCGATCAATCCGTGCAATCTGAGTGATGCCATGGTTTCGTCCAGAACCAACATCACCCGACTCTCCGACGAACTCGTCGACAAGGGCTGGGTCGAGCGCAAGCCAAGCCGCGAAGACCGAAGAAAGATCGTTCTTTCCCTGACGCCAGGCGGGCGGGAACTCGTCGAGTCCGTCCTTCCCCATCAATGGGATTACTACAGGGAATTGTGGTCCGGTTTCGATGCCGGCGAGATCGAACAATTCGAATTCCTGCTGCGTAAGCTCCTCGGGCGCATAGACGAATCCATGGAGAAATCATGCGGGCAATAGCAGCGATGCTCACTTGCACGCTGCTTTGCGGTTGTGCGGATTTTTCCGGATTCCACCCGGCATCCAAACCGCTCGCCATCAAAAAACCTTCTCCGAAATTCGCCATCGATACGAAATGGTGGACAATATTCAAGGACGATCAGCTCGACTCCCTGATCGAGGAAGCGCTCGCGAATTCACCAGACATCAGGATTGCGCAGGCCCGCATCAGACTGGCCAGGAATGAGGCCGGCATTGCAGATGCGCAACGGTATCCCCAACTGAATGCAGATGGTTCCGCAGTCCGGGAAAGGATGAGCGCCACGGGTTATTTCCCCCCTCCTCTGGGCGGAAGCACCTTGAATTTCGGGCAATTGGCGCTGGATTTCGACTATGATTTCGACTGGTGGGGGAAAAACCGGGCCGCACTGAACGCGGCATTGAACGAAACCAGCGCCGAGGAAGCTGAGGCGATCGAAACCCGACTGATCCTGGGTACTGCAATTGCGCAAAGCTACTTCATGCTCCAGGCCAACATGGCAAAACTCGACATGTCGAAGCATATCCTGCAAGGACAGGAATCGCTGCTTCGCCTGGCCAGATTTCGCGCGAGCAACGGAATCGAATCCGACTACCGGGTAAGCCAGCAGGAAAGCAATGTGGCGAAGACCAAGCTCGATGTTTCAATAATCGAGGAAGCCATCAAGCTGGGAAGAAGCCAGATTGCCGCGCTTCTGGGCAAACCCCAGGTAAGGGGGGGCGCTATTCTGCCCAGGATCGATCCCCCGCCGCAGATCCCTGCTTCCATTCCCGCGGACCTGATCGGCTTGCGCCCGGATATCATGGCACAGCGATACAGAATCGAAGCCGCAACGAACCGGGTCGCCGAGGCAAAGGCGGAATTCTATCCCAATATCGACCTCCAGGCTTATGCCGGCGTGCAAAGCATAGGATTCGGCAATCTGTTGAAAAGCGGCAGCGAAATCACATCATTCGGGCCAGCCATCCATCTTCCGATATTCAGCGCAGGCATGCTGAAGTCGAACCTGGGCGCGAAATATGCGGAGTACGATATCGCCGTGGAAGGATACAACCGGATGGTGACCGATGCGATGCGCGACGTCTCGCAGGCCTCGACCTCGCTCCAATCGATCATCACCCAGATTTCGGCCCAGAACGAACTGATGAAGGGGCTGGAAAAGGCCCATAAAATAGCGCTCTCACGCTACAGGGAAGGGCTGGGAGATGCGCTTTCCGTTCTCGAAGCCGAAACGCCGCTTCTTTCCCAGCGAAACATCAAGACCGATCTGGACGAAATGCGGATGGAAGCCATCCTTCAAATGATCAAATCTCTGGGAGGCGCCCCCATGCCGGGAGGCTCCACCAGTTCGAATCCGGGGTAACCAATGGAAGACAACGGTGTAAAACGCAAACATATGCTGCTCGGTCTCGGTTCGCTTTTCCTCATCGCAGGAATAGCCTACTCGATCTACTGGTTCAGCTACGGACAATATTACCAGGACACGGACGACGCCTACGTTTCCGGAAACCTGGTGCAACTGATGCCGCAGATCACCGGCAATGTCGTTTCCGTCTATGCCGATGACACCTCATGGGTGCAAGCCGGGCAGACCCTCGTGACGCTCGATGGCACGGATGCCCAGCTTGCCCTGCAAAATGCCGAAACCGAACTTGCCGAAACAGTGCGCAGCGTCAAACAACTCTATGCTGCCGCCGGGGAGTTGAGGGCAGTCGTCAACGAAAAACAGACGGTGCTCGAAAAGGCGAAAGCAGATCTTGATCGCCGCAACAGACTGATTCTCCAACATGCCATATCGAAAGAAGAATTACAGCATTCGAAAGATAATGTCGCCATCGCAGAATCTTCCCTGGCTTCGTCCGAACACAAGCTTGAAGCCGCGCTGTCCGCAGTCGAGAACACCACGCTTGCCACCCATCCCGCCGTTCTGAAAGCGGAAACCCGGGTGAGACAGGCTTGGCTCGATGCAGTGCGCACTTCGATCAAGGCCCCTGCGACAGGCTATATCGCAAAGCGCTCGGTTCAGATCGGGCAGCGCGTAAGCCCAGGATCCGCCCTGATGGTCATCGTTCCGCTGAATGAAATCTGGGTCGAGGCGAATTTCAAGGAAGACCAACTGCGTCATATCAGGATCGGCCAGCCAGCCACGCTCACTTCCGACATCTACGGCAGAACTATCGTATTCCACGGCAAGGTCGCAGGGCTCGGTGCCGGGACGGGCAGCGTCTTTTCGCTCCTCCCACCGCAAAATGCCACTGGGAACTGGATCAAGGTCATACAGAGGCTGCCTGTGAGAATCAGGCTCGACGCCAATGAAGTCGCCCAGCATCCCCTGAGAATCGGCCTGTCCATGGTGGCGAAAGTCGACACGCATGACGAAAGCGGCACCGTGCTCTCCAGGGTACAGCCGGATGAACCCGTCTATTCCACATCGGTGTTCGAAAACAGGAACGGCGAGGTCGAGCGCATGATCGCCAAAATACTGCAGGACAATGGCTGAAATGAGCCAGCAGCCCCCGATTACGGGAGCTTCGCTCGCTCTCCTGACGCTCTCGCTTTCTCTTGCGACCTTCATGCAGGTGCTCGACACCTCCATTGCCAATGTCTCGATTCCCACCATTGCAGGCGATCTCGCGGTAAGCCCGAATCAGGGAACCTGGGTCATCACTTCCTTCGCCGTAAGCAATGCCATTGCCCTGCCGCTCTCCGGCTGGCTCGCAAAACGCTTCGGTGAAGTGAAGCTGTTCGTATCCGCAACCCTGCTCTTCACCCTCGCTTCCATGCTCTGCGGCCTCTCGTCCAGCCTGCCCATGCTGGTCATATTCCGCATTCTTCAGGGCGCTGTGGCTGGTCCGATGATCCCGCTTTCGCAAAGCTTGCTGCTCGCGAATTACCCCCATGACAAAAAAGGGCTTGCGCTCGCACTCTGGTCGATGACCGTCGTTCTCGCTCCCATATTCGGCCCCATACTGGGCGGCTACATCACCGACAATTTCAGCTGGCCCTGGATCTTTTATATCAACATCCCGGTCGGATTGATGGCAAGCTATATCACCTGGCAGTTGCTGAAAAGCCGCGAAACGTCGACACTCAAGCTCCCGATCGACGCAATCGGCCTGGTTTTGCTCGTGATAGGCGTAGGCAGCCTGCAACTGCTTCTCGACAAGGGAAACGAACTTGACTGGTTCAATTCCGATTTCATCTCCATTCTGGCCGTCATCGCGACGATCTGCCTTTCCTTCTTCGTCGTCTGGGAGATCACCGAGCGCCATCCGGTAGTCGACCTTTCCCTCTTCAGGGAGAGAAATTTTTCGGTAGGAACGATTTCGATCAGCCTGGGCTACATGACCTTTTTCTCTGGCGTGGTAGTCTATCCGCTCTGGCTGCAGACCCAGATGGGCTATACCGCGACCTGGGCAGGACTTTCGGCTGCACCCATCGGGGTTCTCTCGGTCATTCTTTCCCCCATAGTCGGTAAAAACATGCATAGAATCGACCTGCGCATGCTGGCAAGCTTCAGCTTTCTGATTTTCGCGGCGATCACTTTCTGGGCGTCATCTTTCAACACGAATGCGTCCTTCTGGCAACTCACCCTCCCCCGTTTTTTCCAGGGAATAGGCATGGCCACCTTCTTCATCCCCCTCATGTCCATCCTGCTCTCCGGACTGCCTCCAAACCGGGTGGCGAGCGCATCGGGACTTTCGAATTTCCTGCGCGTTCTGGGAGGAAGCTTCGGCACCTCCCTCAGCATCGCGCTATGGGACAGAAGGGAATCGCTCCACCACAGCCAGCTCACGGAAAACATCTCGATTTCGGATCCCGTGACGAGCCATGCGCTGGAGAATCTCCATTCGCTCGGCTTTGCCCACATGCCGTCGCTGGCATTCCTCGAAAGTTCGGTCAGCAGCCAGTCCTACATGCTCGCCGTCAACGACATATTCATCGCATCTTCCTGGATATTCCTGGGATTAATGCTTTTCGTCTGGCTTGCCCGCCCGCCTTTTGCCGCCGGAAAAGCACCTGGCGGAGAACATTGAAATTTGTATATCAGCGATTCTTGATGCACAATCCATCTATTTGATGCGTTAGGAAAAACCATGCCCTATTTCGTGTACAGAGTTGAAACCCTCCCGATCAAGCAACTTAAAAAACTCGACGCATTCGAAGCATTCAGGGATGCGAGCAGCCATGCCAAGGAAGCGCGCATCGGTCTTCCGGCCCATGCGCTGATCAAGGTCATCTTCGCAGAAAACGAACTGCAGGCCGAAGATCTCCTCTGTACCGTAAGGGAAGCCCAGATCACAGGCGACGACGACTGATCATGCTGAACGAGGGGGCCTATGAAAACGTTCGCGGGGAAATAACCCGCTGCGACTGCCCCTTCGAAAAAGCCATCCTCGGCACTTGCTGCGCATGCTCCCTCGCGCGCAGGCACCATATCGCAGAGCGCGAAGCGGTATCGTGCAGCGCAGCACCGGCTCATGAAACTTGCCGAAAGCTGCACGATCTGCTGCGGGAAAAGGCGCTTTTCGCACTGAAGCTTCCATACCATCAGGAAAAGCTCCCGCATGCCAAGGAAATGAAAATTCAGTGCGGCGGCCTCATGGGCATGGCGTTGATGGTTGATCGGCTCGACATCGATCGACCTTTCGTACGGGACGTACACGCGCTGGTGGAGCAGGCGACCGCAAATTCAGGTTCACTTGAGACCCTGCCCTATTCCGAAATTGTCAAATCGATCGCCGCCTTCGAGGGACGGCACAGACATCAATGACGCACCGCTATCGGCGCGAGCGAAGCACAATAATCCGAAAGCTCATGCATCAGCGCTGAAACCGCCTGGTTGGCGGCGACCACCCCGCCGTAGGGATTATTCTCCGGACAAGCCTCGAATATTTCGAATTCCCGTGTTTCCGTCGCCTGTCCGCCCCGATGGATCAGGGCACGCAACACGAAATGTATCCTGCTCGAATTCCCTGAAAATTCCTGCCTCAGCAGGACAATCTCGGTATCGAGTTGCATGTCCCCGGGAGATGGCGCATTCACCACGTTTTTGAATCGCCGCGAAAGGGCTTCGACCAGAATCGGATGCAGCATCTTGGCGGGCGAATCGACCCACTGGTTCCTCGAAAAATAGTCGATCTGATGCGGCCTCGTCACATACGCCATCCTGGGAGTATCGTATCCCGGTAAAACGGAAGGCCTGCCAACCGCAAGCGTTACTGGCAACAGATCCTGGGGCGGCTTGCTGGCAACTGGAACATCCAGGGTAAATAGATCGACCCTGGTCTGGGAAGCGCAGGAAGCCAGTAGGAGAAGGAGCACCACAACAAAAAGTTTCGAAGCCATGTCATTCTCCAGGACCGGAGCGGCCTGCCGGCCTGCCGTAGACGAGTATTGCGGGATTTCTTTCGATTTCAACGCTCACCCGCTTGAGGGATGCGGAAAGATCGTTCAATTGCGCCATCAACGAACGGAATTCCGGGATCGTTTCGTCGACATGCGCTATCGTACTGCGTGCGGCAGCACTCGATTGCGAGGCATCTTTCGCCATTTTCTCGAATTCGTCTGCGGTTTTTCCGAGGCGTTGAATCAATTGCGGCAATGACTCGCTCGCCTTCTCCCCGTTCGCCAGCATTTTCGAAGCGTCAATTACGCCCGAATCGATCTCATTCGAACGCCTTGCCAGGATATCGCTCAATTTGGCGAGATCGGACAGTATCCTCGACAAATCGGCCCGATTCTTTTCGCTCAGGGTGTCATTCAGTCTTCCGATCGATTCGTTGAGATTGGTCAAAATGGGCGTGATCGTAGCGTCGAGGCGAGTCATGAGTGAAGGCGCTGACCGGATCACCGGATATTTCTCGCCGTTTTTGGCTTCAAGAACGGGAGATTGCGCATCCCCCCCGGACAATTCTATGGTCGCAATTCCCGTCAGCCCCTGGCTTCTCAGGGTCGCGACGGTGCTTTCCCTGATAGTGATCCCGCTTTCGATTTCGAGGAGAAGCCGCACGGACTCCTGCTTGTCGGGCGCGATGGAGATCTCCTTGACCCGCCCGACAGAAACACCCCGGTATCTGACGGGAGCGTTGAGGTTGAGTCCGGCCACCGATTCATTCATGTAGACAAGATAATCGTTGTAGCTCTTTCGGTATTCCGCCCCTGCACCCAGCCAGACCACTCCGGCAATCAATGCCATGCTGAAAACCAGAACGAAAATACCGACTATCGTATAGTTTACTTTTGTTTCCACGCCTGCTCCCGGGCCGCCCTACCCCTCGGCCCGTAAAAATATTCACGGATCAAGGGATGACTCGATTTCGATAATTCCATCATGGTGCCCACACCGAGCACTTGCCCATCCCCCAGAAACGCCACCCTGTCCGCCACATGCCAAAGCAGATCCAAATCATGGGTGACGATCACCATGGTGAGATCGAGCGATCGCTTGAGATGCAAAACGAGTTCGTCGAACCCGCTCGCGCTCAAAGGATCCAGCCCGGCGGTCGGCTCATCCAGGAAAAGCAGCGCCGGGTCGAGCGCAAGCGCTCTCGCCAGAGCAGCCCGCTTTCTCATCCCGCCCGAGAGTTCGTCCGGGTATTTGAATTTCGCACTGGAGGGTAGCCCCGCAAGCGCAATCTTGATGGAAGCGATCTCTCCGATCAAATCCTGACTCAAGGCGGTATGTTCGTGAAGCGGCAACGCTACATTCTCCAACACATTGAGCGAACTGAAAAGCGCACCACGCTCGAACATCATTCCACAGCCTTTCCTGAAATCGAGCGCCTCCATATCATCAAGTCCGAGCACCTCCCTTCCGAAAACGCGTATCGATCCCGAGACAGGCTTTTGCAACAGCATGATTTCCCTGAGCAGGGTGGATTTTCCGCAACCGCTGGATCCTGCAATCGCAAAAACTTCCCCGCGCATGATTTCGAGACTGATATGGTCGTGAATCACGGTATTCCCGAAACTTGTGCAAAGATCGGCAATTTCCAGTATCGCTTCGCTCACAGCTGCACCAGGCTGAAAATAACGGAAAAAATGGCGTCCGCCACGATGACCAGGAATATCGATTGCACCACGCTCTTCGTCGTCTGACGGCCCACGCTATCTGCCCCGCCCGTCACCTGAAAGCCCTGAAAGCATCCCACCACGGCGATGATCGCGGCAAAGACAGGGGCCTTGCCGACTCCGACAAGAAATGCCGAAAGCCTGATCGATGAACCGAAACGATCGATGAAATCAGTGTAACTCACGTCGAGATTGAACGAAGCCATGATCATCCCGCCCAGAACCCCCATGATGTCGGCATAGACCGTCAGGAGCGGCAGCGCGATCAGCAGGGCAACGATCTTGGGAAGAACAAGCTGGTCCATGGGGGAGATGCCTATCGTTCTCATGGCGTCGACCTCTTCCGTCACTTTCATCGTGCCGATTTGTGCAGTGAAGGCGGAGCCGGAGCGTCCCGCAACGATGATCGCGGTAAGCAGCGGGCCCAGTTCGCGCAGCATCGAAAGCCCGACGAGGTCGACGACGAAAATATTGGCCCCGTATCTTGTCAGCTGCTCCGCCCCCTGATAGGCAATCACGATCCCCATCAGAAAGGAAAGCAGCCCGGCAATGAGCAACGCATCGAAGCCCGCATGCTGCAAATTGCGCCATATCGGCTTCCAGCGAATCCTTCCGGGATTCGCTATGGCGTGCATCAGGGCGAGCGTCGCCTCGCCGATGAAGGAAAGCATGCCGCCAGACTGGGAAAGCATCCGCCATCCCGCCACGCCCAGCTTTTCGAGAATACCCCTAGACTGTGGCTTGGCGATTTCAGCCATATCGAGCGCAGCAACCATCTTGACAAGCGCGGCATGCCCGGGCTTCAATCCGGTAATTTCGAGAGTATGCCCCTGAACGGCGCGATGGAGAAGCCATGCCCCTGCGGTATCCATGGCCTCGATATCCTGCGCCACCACCGACGTCTCCCCGGAAAACGGCAATTCCGCTAGTTTCCTTTCGAGATCGGCCATCCCTGAAATCGTCCATTCGCCCGCAAGACGTATTTCGGAGCCGACGATTTCAATCCAGGCCCGCATGTCATTCCGGTCCGTCCGGGACGACGGGCAAGAGTCCATTTTCTTCGAGTTCGACGGCTTCTATCTTGGCGAATCGCTGGCTGATCTTCCTGCTCGAAACATGCACCTCATCCACATCCTTGCTGGCGAGGCGGATGTGGTCGGCAAGGCTCTTCATGCGCTTGTCGAAAAGACCGAAATCGCGCCCGAGCTTGGCGAGTTCTTCCTTGATGATATGGACCTGGCGTCTCGTCTCGACATCCTTCAACACCGCGCGCGCAGTATTGAGCACCGCCATCAACGTAGTGGGTGAGACGATCCATACGCGTTTTTGCATCGCATAGTCCACCACATCCCCATGGTAGGCGTGAATTTCGGCGAAAACCGCCTCGGCCGGGACGAACATCACCGCTCCGTCGGAAGTTTCATTGGGGATGATATATTTCTTGGCGATATCATCGACATGCCGTCTCACGTCCAGCTTGAACTGCTTCTGGGCGAGCAGGCGTTCGGCCTCCCCAAGATTCGCATCGAGCATTCTGTGGTAATTTTCTAGGGGAAATTTCGAATCAACGGCGACCTTTCCGGTCGGCTCCGGCAGAAACAGCACGCAATCGGCCCGGGAGCCGTTGGATAACGTGTATTGCATGGCGTAGAAGGGTTGGTCGGGGTTGTTCGGCAGGATATTTCTCACCAGGGATTCGAGCTGCACTTCCCCGAAAGCGCCCCGGGAGCGCTTGTCGCCGAGAAGTTCCTGGAGGCTCACGACATTGGTCGTCAGCCCATCGATTTTCTTCTGCGCCTCGTCGATCGTCGCCAGTCTCGCAATCACGCTGGTAAATGTCTCGTTGGTCTTCTTGAACCCTTCGTCCAGCCGTTCCGTCACCTTCCCGCTGATCTCGGCAAGACGTTCATCGACCGTCTTGTTCATTCTGTCGATGCTGGAAACAAGCTGCTCGCTCGCCTGGCGGAATGCGACCGAGATCTGCTCCTGGTCGAGCCTGCCCTGTTCGGTCAGTTTGGCCTGGAGCGCGAGAGAGAGTTCGGAAAGCTGCTGGATCATCGCTTCCCTGTTCCTGGCAAGTTGTTCGTTTTGCGAAAGCTGCAGGGACTGCATCGCTTCCCTCGTCTGGCCCAGTTCATGCGACACCTGGGCGCGCAGCTTCTCTCCGGATTCCTGAAGGGCTGCGATCATCCTGTCGGATTGTCTGATGAGTCCGTCGTGCAAGTCTGACAAGACGGCACGGTGCTTTTCCTCGGTCAGGCGAATCTGATTTTCGGAAAGACTGCGGAGCGATGCGAAAACCTTGAAAGCGAAAAGACCGAAGACTGCGAACATCAAAACCGAAAAAACGGATAAAACGATTTCGAGCATGCCTCCCCCTATTCGACCCATCCAGTATACATCAGGCGCAAGACTGTCCCAATATGGAGCAATGTCTTTGAATCACAAAAAAAGTCCGGTATAATCCCGTTTTTACCTTGCCTTACCGTCTGCGCATGGCGGAAGGCTTCAACCCATAAGGAGAATCCATGCGACATTATGAAATCGTTTTTATCGTCCACCCGGACCAGAGCGAGCAAGTTCCCGCGATGATCGAACGCTATCGCGGCATGGTCACGTCCAAGAACGGAAAAATCCATCGCCTCGAGGACTGGGGCCGTCGTCAACTGGCCTACCCCATCCAGAAAATCCACAAGGCGCATTACGTCCTGATGAATGTCGAATGCGACCAGGAAACCCTGGGAGAACTCGAACACACCTTCAAGTTCAACGATGCGATTCTGCGCCATCTGACCGTCAAAATGCATTCCGCCGTGACGGAGCCCTCGCCCATGATGCGCGAGGAGCGGGCAAAAGCAGTGCCTGCCGAAGAAAGCAAGGCAGAAATCGCCTAAGTGGATTGCAACACCGTCTATCTTACCGGGAAATTTGCCAGTTCAGGCCCTTTGCGATATTCGCCGGCCGGGATACCGATAGCGGAATTCAGGTTATTCCATTCATCGACCCAGATCGAGGGCGGTACGGTGCGGAAGATCGAATTCGAGATAGGCGGCATGGCTGTAGCAGATGTCGCGATAGCGCTATCCGGACTCAAGACAGGGAAGCCTATCAGGCTTGAAGGGTTCCTGGCAAAAAAGAGTCCCAAAAGCGGAGAACTCGTTTTTCATACAACTCATTTTGAATTAATAGGATAAAATCATGTCACGTCCATTCAAACGCAACGACAAGAACAAGAAAGACGGCGCAAATGCTTCGCGCAATCTTTTCAAGCGCAGGAAATTCTGCCGCTTCACCGTGGAAGGCATCAAGGAAATCGATTACAAAGATGTCGATCTTCTGAAAGACTTCATCAGCGAAAACGGCAAAATCATTCCTTCCCGCATCACCGGAACGAAAGCCCATTACCAGCGCCAGCTCGGAACTGCAGTCAAACGCGCCCGTTTCCTTGCGCTGCTTCCCTACACCGATCTGCACTGAGGAGCTCAATCATGCAAGTTATTCTGATGGAAAAGGTAGCCAATCTGGGTATTCTGGGTGACATCGTCAAGGTCAAGGATGGCTATGCCAGAAATTTTCTGATTCCGACGAAGAAGGCAAAGCGTGCAACCGCTGCCAACATCGCGGAATTCGAGGAAAAACGCGCCGTTCTCGAAAAAGCTCAACAGGAAATCCTGGCCAAGGCTCAGGATCTCGGTCAAAAACTCGAGGGGCTCGTCGTCCAGATCGAGCACAATGCCGGCGTAGATGGAAAACTGTTTGGCTCGATCACGAACACCGACATTTCAGAAGCGTTGAAAGCCCGTGGCTTTGAGGTGGAAAAATCCGCCGTTCGTCTGCCTACAGGCCCCCTGAAACAAACCGGCGAACATGCCGTATCGATAGCGCTTCATGCAGATGTTGTTCCGACCATTACCGTGTCCGTGGTTGCCGCCTGAGTACACATTCGGTTTGCAAAAAAGGGCTGCTTGTAGCCCTTTTTTTGTTTCAGGTGGATAATGAACCCTTGAAACGCAATCACGCAAAATGACTCTCGAAATCGACTCGATCAAGCTGCCACCCCATTCTGTCGAAGCCGAACAATCGGTGCTCGGCGGGCTTCTTCTCGACAACAATGCCTGGGACAAAATAGCCGATCTCATCAACGAGAGCGATTTTTACAGACAGGATCACCGCCTCGTTTATCGCCACATATCGCTTTTGATCGGCAGGAGCAATCCTGCGGACGTCATTACCGTTTCTGAATCTCTGGAAAGCAGCAAGGAACTCCAGAATGCCGGAGGGATAGCCTATCTCGGCGCACTCGCACAAAACACGCCATCTGCGGCGAATATTAGGCGATATGCCGAGATCGTCAGGGAAAGATCGGTAATGCGCAAGCTCGCAGAGGTGGGCTCGACGATTTCGGAATCGGCTTTCAATCCGATGGGGCGCTCCGCGGGCGAGCTTCTCGATTCAGCAGAAGCCAAGGTATTCGAGATCGCTGAAGCGAGCGCACGGGGCAAGCAGGGGTTCGTCAACATTCAACCTCTTCTGCGGCAAGTCGTGGAACGCATCGAGGTGCTCTACAATCGTGAAGAAGATAGCGATGTCACGGGCATCGCCACGGGCTTCACCGACCTGGACCAGAAAACTTCGGGGTTACAGCCCGGGGACCTTGTCATAGTGGCCGGAAGGCCCAGCATGGGGAAAACCGCATTTTCCCTGAATATCGCCGAGAATGTTGCACTTCACTCGAAAAAACCCGTCGCCGTCTTCAGCATGGAAATGGGCGGAACCCAGCTTGCAATGCGTATGCTGGGTTCCGTAGGGCATCTTGATCAACACAAACTGCGCACCGGCCGCCTTGCAGATGACGACTGGCCGAACCTGACTCATGCCCTGGGCAAACTTTCGGAAGCGCCGATTTTTATCGATGAGACCCCGTCCCTCAACTCGATCGAACTGAGGGCCAGCTCAAGGAGGCTTTATAGACAGCACGGGGAACTCGGCCTGATCGTAGTTGATTACCTTCAACTTATGTCTGCCAATTCTTCAGGGGAGAACAGGGCGACCGAAATATCTGAAATCTCGCGTTCACTGAAAGCGCTCGCCAAGGAGCTTCACGTCCCCGTGGTTGCACTTTCACAGCTCAACAGGAGTCTTGAGCAGCGCCCCAACAAGCGCCCGGTCATGTCCGACCTCCGGGAGTCCGGCGCAATCGAACAGGATGCCGACCTGATCCTCTTCATCTACCGGGACGAAGTCTACAACCAAGAGACTCAGGACAAGGGAATCGCAGAAATCATCATCGGCAAACAAAGGAATGGCCCTATCGGAACGGTAAGACTGACCTTCCTCGGAGAGTACACCCGCTTCGAAAATGCCGCCCATTCCGGACAATACTAAAGCGAGAAACTCATGATCAGAACCCGTTTTGCGCCCAGCCCGACCGGATATTTACATATCGGCGGGGCACGCACCGCCCTGTTTTCCTGGGCCTTTGCAAAGAAACTCGGCGGAAAATTCATTCTCAGGATCGAAGATACCGACCTCGACCGTTCCACTCAGGAATCCGTACAGGCCATACTCGAAGGCATGAAGTGGCTGGGGCTCGATTACGACGAAGGCCCTTTCTACCAGATGCAGCGTCTTTCACGATACCAGGAGGTGGCCGAGCAACTTCTTCGCGAAGGGAAAGCATACCATTGCTACGCATCCAGGGAAGAACTGGAAAAAATGAGGGAAACGCAACGGGCAAGAGGTGAGAAGCCCCGTTATGACGGAAGATGGCGTAACAGCAAACAGAGCCCTCCCAAGGATGTCACGCCCGTCCTGCGTTTCAAAAACCCGCTTGAAGGTGAAGTCGTTCTGGAAGATATCGTCAAGGGCAGGGTCATCGTGCAAAACAGCGAACTTGACGATCTCGTCATCATGCGCGCTGACGGCACCCCGACTTACAATTTCGGGGTGGTGATCGACGATATGGACATGGGCATCACCCATGTCATCAGGGGAGACGATCATGTCAACAATACACCACGCCAAATCAATATCCTGAAGGCGCTTGGGGCTCCCCTGCCCATCTACGCCCATCTGCCGATGATTCTGGGAGAGGATGGGGAGCGCCTTTCCAAGCGCCACGGTGCCGTGAGCGTAATGCAGTATTCCGAAGACGGCTACCTGCCAGAGGCGCTGCTCAATTACCTTGCCAGGCTGGGTTGGTCGCACGGCGACGAGGAAGTATTCGATATAACGCAATTCATCGAATGGTTCGGACTGGATAAAATCAGCAAATCTGCAGCACAGTTCAATCCTGAGAAACTGCTCTGGATCAACCAGCAGCACATGAAACATGCTGACGACAGCAGACTGACCGTGCTTGCTAAACCTTTCCTGGAGAGGGACGGATGCAACACTGAGAACGGCCCAGATCTCGAGAAAATCTGCAACCTGCTCAAGGAACGAGTCAATACAGTGGCAGAACTCGCCGATGCAGCAGTCTATTTTTACAGGAGACTCGACCCTTCCCCCGAACTTGCGAACGAACATTGCTCAAGCGAAAATATTCTGCATTTCGGCGAACTCATCGCACGCCTCTCGAATATTGAATGGACACGGGAGTCGATTGCGCAAACTCTCAAGGCATTCGCCTCAGAGAAAGGGATGAAACTCGGAAAAATTGCCATGCCGCTCAGAGTGATGGTCACCGGAGAGGCACATACTCCGCCGATCGATGCCGTGCTCGAACTGCTCGGCAGAGAGGAAGTGCTTTCCCGAATGCAATACCAGCTTGCGCGGTTTGATCGATCTCTTTAGCATTTAGAATTGGCAGGCCAATTTTCTGGAAAAAGCATGACAGACAAAGCATCAATTGACGCATTGCAGGCGACAATCCGCAAGACAGACACACTCCCCACCATTTCTGCAATCGGGCAGCGGCTGCTCACATTGCGCCTGGACACGGAAGAAGGGGAGCGGGAACTGATGAATCTCGTCGAGTCCGATCCAATGATCGCAGCACGTATCATCGGACTGGCCAATTCCCCGGTTTTTGCAGCCGCCAAAAAAATCTGCTCGATGCACGATGCCGTGATGGTTCTTGGCCTGTCGAGAGTCAAGGCGATCGCCACCAGCATTGCACTCATGGGACCGATTCGAATCAGGGACAGCGAATACTTCAACATCAAGGAGCTATGGCTTCACAGCTTTTCCATGGCAGTGGGAATGCGCACTCTGTCCGGAATGATCCCCCGCCAGATCCGCCCTCCCGAAGATCAGGTTTTCCTGGCGGGGCTCCTGCATGATATCGGCTTTCTCGCATTCGCCCACCTCGAACCCAAGAAGTTCGACGAATTCCTCTCGCAGATCGAAGCAGATCCGGAGAAACCCATAGCAGACCTCGAAAAAGAAACGCTTGGGATCAGTCACGCGGAACTGGGAGAATTGCTTGGACTCCATTGGGGACTCCCAGAAGAAATTATAGCGGTCATTGCCGGGCACCATTTGACCGGTGTTTCCCAAGACCCCATGCTCATCCTCGCCCGGATCACTGAAAGAATCCTGAGCGATAGCGCGATACGTGAAGAAGTGCGGAACATCAGTCCCGAAGAAGCACAGGAAGAACTCGAAATCCTCGGCCTGCAGCCTATCCACCTGGAAAAAGCCGTCACCATTCTTGCACAACAACAGGAGCAGATCCGTATTCTCGCAGACATGTTGGGAAGCCGATGACGCAC
>JAJZRP010000078.1 GCA_021802655.1 Pseudomonadota bacterium | reverse complement strand
AGCTTGGGCATGTGCTGCAGCCTGGCGAGGAAATTTTCCTCTTGCGGCGAATTGCCCCGGAGCCAGGCGGAAAGCAGCTCCGGCCTGTGGAAGGCGAAAACGGGTCGGGAGCGAGGCTCGGGGTCCAGGCCGTTGGTGAAGCGGGTTTCGACACCGGTGGACTGGTAGGAAAAAAGCAGAGGATTGTGCCATTTCGGCAGCCCGTCAGGCAGCCCTCTGGTGTACTTGTCGGATTGCGTCTCCACCCCGGTGAGGGTGACGCCTTCCTTTTTGGCTTCGATCACCCCGGCAGCTCTTCCGTCGACGTAGAGCAGGTAATCGGCGAAGCCGTGGCCGGATTTCAGGGGAAACTCGCGGATGGCGACGCCGCGCGATGCGTGGATGTTCGCCTTCGCTGCGTCGTGCACCAGCCAGCCTGCCGCAGCAAGCTGCCTGTCGATATTCCCCCTGGCTTCGATTTCTGGTCGCATTGTTCGCCCATTTTTCCGCAATCCTACCACGGCTCGATACGAATTTGGACAATCTGAATGGACAGGATCGAGGGAGCTGGGTTTTCCGGCACCAAACCCTGGATCCTCGTAAAACTCGGGGTGCATTTGTGGGGTATTCCGGAATGTACCCCAATTTATTACCCGAATATGCTCGGGATTCAAGCGGAACAAGGCGGAAATTATTGGAGCGAAATATGAGTAAAAATATTAAAAATTAGCAAGTTGTGGAACTTGGCGGATCTTGCTGGAGGGGTGGTTGGTGCCGGCAATAGGAATCGAACCCACGACCTTCTGATTACAAATCAGCTGCTCTACCGTCTGAGCTATGCCGGCGCGCTTGCATTATATAAGCTGGAAGAGGGGCGGGCAAATGCTCACTTGACGATGGTGAGCTTCGGCTTGGGCGGCGGCGCGGAAGGCGGCGGCTCGTCCTCGGGCAAGCCTTCCGTCTCGTCGACCTGGAAGAAAAGCCCTTCGCCGCTCTCCTTGGAGAAGATGCCCGCGACCCTGGAGACGGGAACCCATATGTCCCTGGAAACCCCGCCGAAGCGGGCGGAAAACTGGATCACTTCGTTCCCCAGGACGAGCGCCCGGGTCGCGCCAGGTCCGATGTTGAGGACGATTTCCCCGTTCTTGACGAACTCGGCTGGAACGCGCGTACTGGCATCGACCTTCACGGAAAGATAGGGGGTCTGGCCGGCGTCCGAGCACCATTCGTAAATCGCCCTGACGAGATAGGGCTTGGTCGAAGCTGCGCTCACTTGCGCATGACCTTCTCCGAGGCCGTCAGCGCGCTGATGAAAGCCGGCCTGCTGAAGATCCTTTCGGCGTATTTCAGGATGGGTGCGGCCTGCTTGCCGAGCTGGATGCCGTAGTAGTCGAGCCGCCACAGGAGCGGGGCGAGGGCGACGTCCAGCATCGAGAATTCTTCGCCGAGAATGAATTTCTGTCTGGCGAAAACCGGTGCGATCTGGGTCAGGCTGTCCCTGATGGCAATCCTGGCCTTCTCCGCACCCTTCTGGCTGCCGCGCTCGATTTCCTCGACGTGCACGAAAAGCTCCTTCTCGAACCTGAAAAGGAAGAGCCTCGCCCTCGCGCGCATGATCGGGTCGGCGGGCATCAGTTGCGGATGGGGGAAGCGGTCGTCGATGTATTCGTTGATGATGTTGGATTCGTAGAGCACCAGGTCGCGCTCGACGAGGACCGGAACCTGGTTGTACGGGTTCATCACCGCCAAGTCCTCGGGCTTGTTGTAGAGGTCGACGTCGATGATCTGGAAATCCATGTCCTTTTCGAACAGCACGATGCGGCAGCGCTGGCTGAATGGGCAGGACGTGCCCGAGTACAGTGTCATCATGATAGGAGAAATTCCCGGCAAAACGCCATTTTAACCAATTCCGCTGAAAACTTGAATATTCTTGTCGCAATCCATTGTATATCAATGGTAAATTGTCAAACCGGGTTGTCCGTGTCGATGAATTCGTGCTCGAGATCGAAGCGCGAGGCGAGGTGCTCCCCCAAAGCCATGATGCCGTAGCGCTCGGTCGCGTGGTGCCCTGCGCAGATATAGGCGATGCCGGATTCTTCGGCCTCGTGCACCGTCTGCTCCGAGATTTCCCCGGAAAGATAGGCGTCCGCCCCGAGCTTTGCCGCCTCCAGCAGATAGCCCTGGGCGGCGCCGCTGCACCAGGCGATTCTTTTCACGATTTTCGGTTTTTTGCCGACGATCAGGGGAACCCGGGAAAGCTTTTCGGAAACCCTTTTTTCGAGCGCATCCAGGGAAAGCGGGCGATCGATCTCCCCCAGCATGGCGATGCCCTGGTCGCCGAAGCGCGACTCGAACGAAAACCCGAGCATCTGCCCGAGCCTTGCATTGTTGCCCAGATCGGGATGGGCGTCCAGAGGCAGGTGATAGGCGAAAAGGCTCATTCCGCTCTTCAACAGGAGTTCGATGCGCCCCCGCTTGATGCCGGCGATCCTCGCATCCTCGCTTTTCCAGAAATAGCCGTGGTGGACCAGGACGGCATCCGCCCCGGCATCTCTCGCCTTTTCCAGGAAGGAGAGGGATGCGGTGACGCCGGTTGCGATTTTCCGGATGTTCCGGTCCCCTTCCACCTGCAATCCGTTGGGGCAGTAATCCCGGAACCGGTCGACCTCGAGCAAACGTCCGGTATAATCTTCCAATTCTTGGTGAAACATGAGGATCCTCATCGATGCGCAGACTTTGGCTTATTTTTGCACAAACGGCGACCATAAGTCTTGCCATTTTATTCGTCGTCTCGACCCTGAAATCCGATCTCCTCCCCTGGGGAAGGCACGGTTCGATCGCAACCATACGCGAAGCATCCGAGATCGGGGCGGTGAAAATGACGGGATTTTCCGCTGCAGCCGGAAAGGCCATGCCTTCCGTCGTCAACATCTTCACCAGCCACGAAGTCAGGGTGCCCAGGGATCCGTTGATGGACGACCCCTTCTTCAGGCGCTTTTTCGGCGAGCCAGGGCAGGACCAGACGAGGAGAAGCGTCAGCCTCGGGTCGGGCGTGATCGTGAGTCCGGAGGGCTATATCCTCACCAACCACCATGTGATCAAGGCGGCCGACGAGATCGAGGTCGCGCTCTCCGACGGCAGGAAGTCCATGGCGAAGGTGGTGGGCTCCGATCCGGAGACCGATCTTGCCGTGCTGAAGGTCGATTTCAGGAATCTCGTCCCGGTCACCTTCGGCCACTCGGAAAGCATCAAGGTCGGGGATGTCGTGCTCGCGATAGGCAACCCCTTCGGGGTCGGGGAGACAGTCACCATGGGCATCGTCAGCGCATTGGGGCGTAGCCATCTCGGCATCAATACTTACGAGAATTTCATCCAGACCGATGCCGCCATCAATCCGGGCAATTCGGGCGGCGCCCTGGTCGATGCGAACGGAAACCTGGTCGGAATCAATACCGCGATCTATTCGCAAAGCGGCGGGTCCCTCGGCATAGGCTTCGCCATTCCGGTGAGCCTCGCCAAAAACGTGATGGAGCAGATCATGGAAAAGGGCGTGGTGACGCGCGGCTGGATCGGGGTCGAAGTGCAGGACATCAGCCAGGAACTTGCCGACTCCTTCAGGCTTTCCGACACCAGGGGGGCGCTGATCGCCGGCGTTTTCAGGGGCGGCCCCGCCTATTCTGCCGGGATCAGGCCGGGGGATATTCTGGTGGAACTCGAAGGCAAAAGAATCGTGGACTCATCCTCGATGCTGAACAGCATCGCCGAGCTCGAACCTGGCACGCAGGCCTCCCTCAAGATCCTGAGGGGAGGGAAAGAGAGGGAAGTCAGGGTCAGCGTCGGCAAACGCCCCGACATCAGCAGGCGCTGACATGCTGATCGACACGCACTGCCATCTCGATGCATCCGAGTTCGATTCAGACCGCAGCGAAGTGATCGGGCGGGCGCGATCCGCCGGAGTCGGCGCATTCGTGATTCCGGCGGTCGAGCGCAGCGGATTTTCGAAGGTGCTGGAGATTTGCGGAAACGAGCTTGCCTGCCATCCCGCTCTCGGCATTCATCCCATGTACGTCGAGAACGCGGTTCCTGAAGACCTCGAAATCCTGCGCGAGAGGGCGATGGAAGTCGTTGCAATCGGGGAAATCGGGCTCGATTTTTTCGTCGAGAATTACGACAGGGAAAGGCAGATTTATTTTTTCGAGGCGCAGTTGAAAATAGCCAGGGAATTCGATCTCCCCGTGCTGCTCCATGTCCGCCGTTCCCAGGATACCGTGCTCGCCTCGCTCAGGAGAATTCGCGTCAAGGGCGGGATTGCCCATGCCTTCAACGGCAGCCTCCAGCAGGCCGAGGAATTCATCAGGCTCGGCTTCAGGCTGGGGTTCGGCGGGGCGATGACCTTTGAACGTGCGACCAGGATCAGGTCTCTGGCAGAGACGCTGCCCATGGCGAGCATCGTCCTCGAAACGGACTCCCCGGACATGCCGCCTTCGTTCATAGGGAAAGCCAGGAACAGCCCTGAATATCTGCCAAAGATAGCGGAAGTTCTTGCAAATTTGAGGAAGATGACTGCAAATGAAGTGGCGATGACAACAACTGAGAACGCCAGGGAAGTGCTGGAGCTGGAATGAGCAGATTCGAGAGAACGCGCATCCTGATCGGGGATGAGGGCATAGCCAGACTGGCGGAGAAGCATGTCTTCCTGGCCGGGCTCGGCGGAGTGGGTTCCTATTGCGCGGAAGCCCTCGCGCGCGGCGGCATAGGCAGATTGACGCTGCTCGATCACGACGTCGTCGCAGTCAGCAACATCAACAGGCAGCTCCCCGCGCTCGATTCGACCGTCGGAAAATCCAAGGCGGAATTGATGCGGGCGAGGATAGCCGACATCAACCCCGATTGCACGGTCTCCATCAGGCGCGAATTCCTCACCCCGGAGAACGTGAACGAGATCGTCCCGGATGCCGATTACGTGATCGACGCGATCGATTCGCTCAACTGCAAGGTTGCGCTGGTCGCCGAGAGCGTGAAGCGCGGGCTGAAAGTCGCGTCCAGCATGGGGGCGGGGAACAAGCTCGATCCTTCCAGGATCAGGCTCGCCGACATTTCCGAGACCTGCATCTGCCCGCTTGCCAGCCAGATGAGGAAGCGCCTGAGAAAGCGCGGCATAGAGAAGGGGGTGCTCACCGTATTCACGGACGAAGTCGGACGTTCCCCGCTCCCTCCCGAGCCCGTTTCCGGCCACGGGCGCCCCAGGGCGGTGAACGGCACGATCAGCTACATGCCCCCCCTTTTCGGCTTCATGCTGGCCGGGGCAGTCATCAAGGCGCTCCTGGAAGCGTGAACAGGGCGATCGACTCGACATGGGAAGTGTGCGGGAACATGTTGACCACTCCCGCGCATTCGAGCGTATAGCCTTTCGAATGGACCAGAACGCCTGCGTCCCTTGCGAGCGTCGCAGGGTCGCAGGAGACATAGACGATGCGCGAAGGAAGAGCGGGCCCCAAACTTTCCACCAATTCTTTTGCTCCGGCGCGGGGCGGATCGATCAGCATCTTGTCGAATCCTTGCAAATTCACCCCTTTCATATCGAAAAGGTCGGCTGCGACGAAGCTCGCATTGGCTATGCCGTTCTTGTCAGCGTTTTCCATCGCCCTTTCCACCAGGGTTGCGCTCCCTTCGAATCCTGTCACGTTCGCGCCCGATTTCGCGATGGGCAGGGTGAAGTTGCCCAGGCCGCAGAAAAGGTCGGCTATTCTGTCGCCTTTCGAAGGCGAAAGCAGGGCAACTGCGCGCCTCACCAG
>JAJZRP010000001.1 GCA_021802655.1 Pseudomonadota bacterium | reverse complement strand
CGTGCGAGGCTGGGCGTTTAGAGCGCCTGCCATTTATTCGTTTCCAAGATCGTATCGCTTGCTGAAGGCGGACGAGTTTTCGTCCGTTTTTAGTTTCAGGCGCGCCGTTTTCGGCGAGTTTTTCCAGATCCAGGTCAGGCCGAACGGCGGGGAGCACCCCAGGCTGGGCATGATCGTCTCGAGGAAAACGGAGAGGCGGGCTGTCTACAGGAATCTGGCGAAGCGGGTCATCCGCGAATGCTTCCGCACCCGGCGTGCAGAGATCGGCGGAGTGGATGTCGTCGTGAGGCTGCGCAAGCCTTTCCGCAGGGACGGGGCGGGCGAAGCCAGACAGGAGTTGCACAAACTGATAGGCAGGGTGGCCCATGTCCCGGCTCTTGATCGGACTGATTAGGCTTTATCAATATGCATTGAGCCCGTTTATCGGGTCCTCGTGCAGGTTCACGCCCACCTGCTCGGAATACGCCTGTCAGGCCCTGCGCAAGCACGGTTTTTTCAAGGGCATCTGGCTCGGGGCGAGAAGGATTTCGAGGTGTCATCCCTGGAACCCGGGCGGCCATGATCCCGTCCCCTGAAACCAATGGTAGAGATTTATGGACAATAAACGGCTTGTAGTTTTCATCATTTTTTCCCTCTCCATCCTGCTGCTTTGGCAGAAATGGCAGGTTGCGCATACGCCGCAAGTTCAGGAGGCGCAGCAGGAATCCGCAGCGCCAACACCCGATGCAAAGCTGACCGGGAAGCCGCAGGCCTCCGGTCAGGGCGCGGTGGACGCTTCTGCCGAGCTTCAGAAAGGGCAGACCATATCCGTCAAGACGGACGTGATGCAGGCCGGCATCAGCACCATCGGAGGGGACTTGCGCGAACTCGATCTGCTCAGGTATCGCGATGCGAAAGATCCGGGCAAACCCTATTCCTTTCTGCACGACGAAGGCGCCAGGATTTACGTGGCGCAATCGGGGTTGATCGGGGACGGCCTGCCCACTCACAAGACGCCCTATACTTCGGGTTCGATGAAATACGAACTGCAGCCCGGGGCGGACACCCTCGAAGTGCGGCTGGAAGCGCCTGAAAACGCCGGGTACAAAGTGGAAAAAATTTACACTTTCCACAGGAACAGCTACGTCGTCGACGTATCCTACGACATCCGCAACACGGGCGCAGCCGCCATCCAGCCCTTCGCCTACTTCCAGTTGCTGCGCGACGGGGAGCCGCCCGAGGGCGCATCGAGGTTCGCCAAGACCTACACCGGGGCTGCGGTCTATACCGACAAGTCGAAATTCGTGAAGGCGGATTTCGCCGACATCGCAAAGGGCAAGACGAATTACCCGACGAACGACGACAACGGCTGGGTCGCCATGATCCAGCACTATTTCGTCACAGCGTGGCTGCCCAAAGACAGGGCGAAGCGCGAATACTACACCCGGCAGTTGAGTCCCGACCTCTATTCGGCCGGGGTGGTGCTGCCCGTGGGTAGCATCCAGCCCGGCAAGGATGGACGGATCACGGTTCCCCTTTACGCCGGTCCGCAGGAACAGAATCTGCTGGCCAGGACTGCGCCCGGGCTCGATCTCGTGGTGGATTACGGCTGGGTCACGGTCATCGCGAAGCCGCTGTTCTGGTTCCTGTCGCTGCTCTACAGCTGGGTCCATAACTGGGGTGCGGCCATCATATTGCTGACCGTCTGCATCAAGCTGATTTTTTTCCCCCTCTCCGCAGCCAGCTACAAGTCGATGGCGAGGATGCGCGCCCTGAGTCCCAAGCTCCAGGTGCTCAAGGAGCAGTATGGGGAAGACAAGCAGCGCATGAACCAGGCGATGATGGAATTGTACAAGACCGAAAAGGTCAACCCGCTCGGCGGCTGTCTGCCGATTGCCGTGCAGATTCCGGTATTCATCGCCCTTTACACGGTGCTGCTTTCCACGGTCGAACTGCGCAATGCGCCTTTCATGCTCTGGATCCAGGATCTTTCCCTGCCGGATCCCTATTACGTCCTGCCGCTCATCATGGGCATCACCATGCTGCTGCAGACGAAGATGAATCCTGCCCCGCCCGATCCGATCCAGGCCAAGGTGATGCAGATCATGCCGATCGCTTTCAGCATATTCTTCTTCTTCTTCCCCGCAGGGCTGGTGCTTTACTGGCTGGTGAACAATGTTCTCTCGATTTCCCAGCAATGGTATATCACCCGCATGATAGGAAAGGAAACCGCCGCCGCTCATGACAAGCGCTGACACCATAGCGGCGATTGCCACTTCCCCCGGAAGGGGCGGGGTCGGCGTGGTGCGGATTTCCGGAAGCGGGGTGCGCGGCTTGATGCAGGGAATACTCGGCAAGTCAGTCAAGCCGAGGATTGCATCCCTTTGCGGCTTTCTCGACGGAGAAGGGCGACCCATGGATTTCGGCATAGCCCTCTATTTCCAGGGACCGCATTCCTATACCGGCGAGGATGTGCTCGAACTTCAGGGGCACGGCGGGCAGGTCATCCTCGACATGCTGCTCGGGCGTTGCCTCGAACTCGGCGCGAGACTTGCCGAGCCCGGGGAATTCACGCAGCGCGCCTTCCTCAACGACAAGATCGATCTCGCCCAGGCCGAAAGCGTGGCGGACCTGATCGATGCCTCGACACGCAGCGCGGCCAGATGCGCGATGCGCTCCCTGCAGGGGGAATTCTCGAAAAGAATCCATGAACTGGTGGATGCGCTCATCGAACTGCGCATGCTCGTCGAAGCCACCCTGGACTTTCCCGAAGAAGAGGTCGATTTTCTCGAGGAGCGGGATGCCGCGGGGAAATTGCAGGCCATCCGCAGCCGCCTCGACAGGGTGCTGGATGCGGCGCGCCAGGGCAGCCTGATGCGCTCGGGAATCCATGTCGTTCTGGCAGGGCAGCCCAATGTCGGCAAATCGAGTCTTCTCAACCGGCTGTCCGGCGACGAGGTCGCCATCGTCACCGACATTCCCGGAACCACCCGCGACGCCATCCGGCAATCCCTTGAAATCGAAGGTATTCCTGTTCATGTCGTGGACACGGCCGGGCTCAGGGAGTCGGAGGACCCCGTCGAAAAAATGGGCATGGCGAAAACCAGGGAGGCGATAGAAAAATCGGATCTGATCCTTTATCTCGCGGACAGCACCCGGGGGCTGGATATTGAGGACAGCAAGATACTGCAAGGCCTGCCCGAGCTTCCCGTCGTGATCGTCTACAACAAGATCGATCTCTCGGGCGAGTCGCCCGGAATTGGCAAGGACGGATCCGTTTACATTTCCGCGAAAAGCGGCGAGGGGATGGTTTTTCTGGGGAAGCGGCTGCTCGAGTTCTTTTCCCTGCACGAGATCGGCGAAAACCAGTTCATTGCCAGGGCGCGCCATGTGTCTGCACTGCGCGAGGCGGCAGAATGCCTCGATCGCGCCAGGGATGCAACCCAGCCTGAAATCCTTGCCGAGGATCTGAGGCAGGCCCAGGCTTCCCTGTCCAGAATCACCGGGGAATTCACCCCGGACGACCTGCTCGGGGAGATTTTCTCGAGGTTCTGCATCGGCAAGTAGGGCTGTTTCACGTGAAACACGATATCCCGTCCATGAAAAGTGGAGTATCATTCCCTCCTCAATCCGGTCTTCAGAAAAATGCATTCAGCAAAGTTTGATGTCATCGTTGTGGGCGGCGGCCATGCGGGTACCGAGGCTGCGCTCGCCTCGGCCCGCATGGGCAGGAAAACCCTGCTGCTCACGCACAGCATCGAAACGCTGGGGCAGATGTCCTGCAACCCTGCCATAGGCGGCATAGGGAAGGGGCATCTGGTCAAGGAGATCGACGCGCTGGGCGGGGCGATGGCCCTGGCGGCAGACGAATCCGGGATTCAGTTCCGCATACTCAATGCCAGCAAAGGCTACGCCGTTCGGGCGACGCGCGCGCAGGCGGACAGAATGCTCTATCGTCAGGCCATCCGCAGCAGACTGGAATCCCAGCCCAATTTGAGTCTTTTCCAGCAGGCGGTCGACGATCTGATTCTCGATGGCGACAGGGTGGTCGGCGTCGTGACCCAGCTCGGCATCCGCTTCATGGGCGATGCCGTGGTGCTCACCGCCGGCACATTCCTCTCCGGCCTCGTGCATGTCGGCCTGAAAAACTACCAGGCAGGAAGGGCGGGAGACCCCCCCTCGATCAGCCTTGCAGCCCGATTGCGCGAACTGGCCCTCCCGGTCGGGCGCCTGAAGACCGGAACGCCCCCCAGGATCCACGGCGCCAGCATCGACTATTCGGTGCTGACAGAGCAGCCCGGCGACGATCCCGTCCCGGTGTTTTCCTTCCTCGGCAGCGCAGACAGGCATCCGCGCCAGGTGTCCTGCTGGATCACGCATACCAACGAAAGGACGCACGAGATCATCAGGGGCGGGCTGGACCGCTCGCCCATGTTCACCGGGGTGATAGAAGGGGTGGGGCCGAGGTATTGCCCCTCCATCGAGGACAAGGTCACCCGCTTCGCAGAAAAATCCAGTCACCAGATATTCCTCGAGCCGGAAGGATTGAATACGCACGAAGTTTATCCGAACGGGGTTTCCACGAGCCTGCCTTTCGACGTCCAGCTGGAACTGATCCATTCCATGAAGGGGCTGGAAAATGCGCATGTCACGCGCCCGGGCTATGCCATCGAATACGACTACTTCGACCCGCAAGGATTGAAAAACTCTCTTGAAACCAGGGTGTTAGCCAATCTTTATTTTGCGGGGCAAATCAACGGAACGACAGGATACGAGGAAGCCGCGGCCCAGGGGCTGCTGGCGGGAATCAATGCCGCGCTGCGCTCGCAGGGGAAGGAAGCCTGGAGCCCAAAGCGCGACCAGGCCTATCTGGGGGTGATGGTGGACGATCTCGTCACGAGGGGGGTTACCGAGCCTTATCGCATGTTCACCAGCCGTGCGGAATACCGTCTGATGCTGAGGGAGGACAATGCCGACCTGAGGCTGACGGAGCTGGGCCGCGGACTCGGGGTCGTGGACGAGGGGAGGTGGCGCGCATTTTGCGAGAAGAAGGAAGCGATAGAAAAGGAAAGCGAGCGCCTCAAGTCGACCTGGGTGAACCCCAGAATGCTGTCTGCGGCAGATGCGGAGGCCGTGCTTGGCCAGCAGATCGAGAGGGAATACAGCCTTTACGAACTGCTGCGCCGCCCCGGGGTGGATTACGAGGCGCTGATGAGGCTGGACAATGCCGGGCCGGCCGACATCGAGGTGGCGAGGCAGGTGGAAATCCAGGCGAAATACCACGGTTACATCGAGCGCCAGGAGGCCGAAATCGCCCGCCAGCGGCAATACGAGGCGCTTTGCCTGCCGCGTGATCTGGATTACAGGACGGTGAAGGGACTTTCCGCGGAGGCCCAGCAGATCCTCAACCGCCACAAGCCGGAAACCGTCGGCCAGGCGGCGAGGCTTTCCGGGATCACGCCTGCGGCCGTATCCCTGCTGCTGGTGCATCAGAAACGCGGATTTTCCGGCGAGACAGAGAAAATATCGGCATGAGGCTTGAGGAAGGGCTGGCAATCCTTGGGCTGGACATGGCGGAATCTGCCGTCGGCAAGCTCCTCGCCCATGCGGCCCTGATCGAGAAATGGAACAGGGTTTACAATCTGACCGCGATACGCGACAGGGACAGAATCGTCAGCCATCATCTTCTGGACAGCCTCGCGGTTTTGCCGCACATCGAAGCTGCCCGTTGCGCGGATGTGGGCAGCGGAGCGGGGTTTCCGGGTATCCCGCTCGCCATAGCGAAGCCGGATTGGGAGATGGTGCTGGTCGAGAGCAACCAGAAAAAGGCGACATTTCTCAGGCAGGCCGCCATCGAGCTGGGCTTGTCGAACGTCAGCGTATTCGCAGGCAGGGTGGAGTCCCTGGAAGAGTCGTTCGATCTCGTCATTTCACGCGCCTTTTCGGAAATGGGAGAGTTCGTCAGGCTTTCAGGGCACTTGGTCGGACGGGGCGGGCATCTTGCCGCCATGAAAGGGCAGTATCCGGAGCAGGAGCTGTCCCGTTTGCCCTCCGGGGTTGAAGTGGAAAAGGTGATTCCCCTGAAAGTCCCGGGCCTGGAAGGGGAGCGGCACCTGGTCATCATGAGCATGGAGACGGATTAGCATGGCGAGAATACTGGCAGTCACCAATCAGAAGGGCGGGGTCGGAAAAACCACCACGACCGTCAATCTCGGCGCGAGCCTTGCCGCGGCGAGGCAGAAAGTGCTGCTGGTCGATCTCGACCCGCAGGGAAATGCCACGATGGGCAGCGGCATCGACAAGAGCGGCCTCTCCCACACCATTTATCATCTGCTCCTGCAAAATCGCTCGCTCGAGGAAGTCCGGGTCGCATCCCCCGCTGGAAAGTACGACCTGATTCCGGCCAACCGGGATCTGGCCGGGGCCGAAGTCGAGCTTGTCGACCAGCCGAACCGGGAAACCCGGCTGAAGGATGCGCTGGATGCCGTGTCCATGCATTACGACTACATCCTGATCGACTGCCCGCCCGCGCTCAACCTGCTCACGGTCAACGGCTTGTGCGCCGCCCATGCGGTGATGATCCCGATGCAATGCGAATACTATGCGCTGGAAGGCCTGAGCGACCTCATCAAAACGATCAAGCGGGTGCGCGCGAACCTGAACCCCGAATTGCAAATCGAGGGACTGTTGAGGACCATGTTCGATCCGCGCAACATGCTCGCCCAGCAGGTATCCGAGCAGCTGCAGCAGCATTTCGGCGACAAGGTTTACCGCACGGTGATCCCGCGCAATGTCCGCCTCGCCGAGGCGCCGAGTTTCGGTTTGCCGGCGATGGTGCACGACAGGAATTCGAAGGGCGCTTCGGCCTATCTGACCTTGGCCGGAGAGATCCTCAACAGGCAGCATTCTTAGCAATGGAATTCAAGGCAGGGTAAAAATGACAAGACTGAAGGGATTGGGTAGGGGGCTTGAAGCGCTGCTCGGCGCAGAAGAATCGTCTTCCGGGGAAATGCGCAAACTCAAGGTGGGCGAGCTTCAGCCCGGGAAATATCAGCCGAGAAGCCGGATGGATCAGGATTCCCTTGCGCATCTTGCCGAATCGATCAAATCCCAGGGAATCATGCAGCCGATACTGGTTCGCCCGGTCGAGCCGGGAAAATACGAAATCATCGCCGGGGAAAGGCGCTGGCGCGCATCGCAACTTGCCGGGCTGGCCGAAGTCCCGGTCCTGGTCAGGGAGGTGCCCGACGAAGCGGCGCTTTCCATGGCGCTCATCGAAAACATCCAGCGCGAGGAGCTGAATCCGCTCGAACAGGCGGTGGGGATACAGCGTCTGGTGGACGAATTCGGCATGACGCACCAGGGGGCGGCCGAGGCGGTGGGTTACTCCCGCAGCGCGATCAGCAATCTGCTTCGTCTGCTCAATCTGGCGGAGCCCGTCCAGGAACTCCTGATGCAGGGAAAAATCGACATGGGCCATGCCCGTTCCCTCCTGAGCCTCGGGCCTGCGGAGCAGATCGAAATCGGCAATCTGATTGCGAAAAAGCAGCTTTCCGTGCGCGAAGCGGAAAGGCTGGTGCAGGCGCTGCAACGGGGCGGGACGCGGGAGAAGAAGGCGGACCGCGACGTGCTCAGGCTTCAGGAGGAAATCTCGGCCCGTCTCGGCACGGGGGTGACGATCAGCCACGGGAAGAAGGGGAACGGCAGGCTGACGATCGAGTATTCGAGCCTGGAACATCTCGATACGATTCTGGGCAGGCTTCAATAGCGCCGCTGCCGTTTGACAGGGATGGAAAACGTTGCTAACATCCCATCGGTTGTGTGATGGCGCGATGAAGAACAATGCACTCCATTTAGTGGGGATACAAGCAATCGTCGCGATAACAAGCGCCACGGCAGCCTACTTCCTAGATAATCCACTTGCGGCCAAATCGGTACTTTTTGGTTCCTCCGCTTCGCTGGCTAACGGGCTGATGCTGGCCTGGCATATCCGGGAAAGGGTGGATGCCGGGCGCCGCGAGCCCGCCGGGCATTTGAGGGCGATGTACCGCGCCAGCCTGGAGCGTTATGTGGTGGTGACGCTGCTGCTTGTCGCGGGATTGCGCTTCCTCGGATTTAAGCCGCTTTATGTCCTGGCGGGATTTGTTGCAGGACAGGTGGGATTGGTCGCGGCCAGAATGCTGCGGAACGGATTTGAGAACTGAGAAAATATGGCTAGCGAAACACTGACATCGTCGGAATATATCAGGCATCATTTGCAGAACCTGACTTTCGGGCATCTGCCGAACGGCTCATGGGGCGTCGCCCAGACAGCCGAGCAGGCCAGGGAAATGGGTTTTTGGGCGCTCAACCTCGATACCTTCTTCGTCTCCTTCATTCTGGGTGCCGTGTTCCTTTTCATCTTCAGCAAGGCCGCAAAGGGCGCGACTGCGGGCGTTCCATCGGGGTTGCAGAATTTCGCCGAATGGGTGGTCGAATTCATCGAAACCAGCGTGCGCGGCTCGTTCTCGGGCAGGAACGATCTGGTTGCCCCCCTCGCACTCACGATTTTTTTCTGGATCTTCCTGATGAACTGGATGGATCTGATTCCCGTCGATTACATCCATGTGCTGGCCAATGCGGTTGGCCTTCCCTTCTTCAAGTCGGTTCCGACCACCGATCCGAATGCGACCTTCGGCATGTCGATCGGCGTGTTTCTGCTCGTGCTCTACTATAGCGTCAAGGTGAAGGGACTCGGCGGATTCATCGGAGAACTGACATTGCAGCCCTTCGGCAAATTCGGACTGCCCGCCAACCTGTTTCTGGAGGGGGTGAACCTCATCTCCAAGCCCGTTTCTCTGGCGTTGCGGCTTTTCGGAAACATGTATGCGGGCGAGATGATCTTCATCCTGATCGCATTGCTGCCTTTCTGGCTGCAATGGACCTTGTCCCTGCCCTGGGCGATCTTCCATATCCTGATCGTGACCTTGCAGGCGTTCATCTTCATGACGCTGACGATCGTTTATCTGGACATGGCTCACCAGGAACACCACTGATTCTTTTACCAACCTTCACTCAACTTTTTAAATTACAGGAGAAAAACCAAATGGAAACGGCACAAGCACTTCTTTACGTAGCCGGCGCGATCATGATGGGTCTGGGTGCCCTGGGTGCCGCAATCGGCATCGGCGTGCTGGGCGGGAGGTTTCTGGAAGGCGCTGCACGTCAGCCCGAACTGATCCCCATGCTGCGCACCCAGTTCTTCATCGTGATGGGCCTGGTTGACGCGGTTCCGATGATTGCCGTCGGTATTTCCATGTACATCCTGTTTGCCGTGGCAGGCAAGTAAGCAAGCGGGAATTAACCGAAGAAAGAATTTGCATGAACATTAATGCAACCCTTCTCGGCCAAACGATCATGTTCGTCATGTTCGTCTGGTTCTGCATGAAATTCGTCTGGCCCCCCATCACCAACGCCATGGGCGAGCGTGCAAAGCGGATTGCGGACGGTCTTGCTGCGGGTGAGCGCGGCAAATCCGAGCTCGATCTTGCGACGAAGCGCTCCCTCGAAATTCTGCATGAAGCGAAGCAGAAGGCAGCGGAGGTAATCGCTCAGGCCGAAAGCCGCGCGGCGCAAATCGTCGACGAGGCCAAAGCCGGAGCAAGGGAAGAAGGCGAACGCCTGCTGAACGGTGCAAAGGCCGAAATCGAGCAGGAAGTATTCCGTGCCCGCGAAGCTTTGCGCGATCAGGTGGCTGCGCTTGCAGTGGCCGGCGCCGAGAAAATCCTGCGCCATGAAGTCGATGCCGCCAAGCATGCCGAGCTTCTCAAATCCATCCAGTCTGAACTGTAAAGGATCGTCATGGCGGAGATCGTTACAATAGCGAGACCCTATGCCGAGGCGGTTTTTCGCTTGGCCAAGGAAAAGGGCACCCTGGACCAGTGGTCCGGGATGCTGGAGTACCTGGCGGCCGTGGCGGGGGATGCGCGGATGCAGTCCTGCATCAACGACCCCAATGTCACGCCGGCAAAGCTGGAGGCGCTTTTCCTTTCCGTCGCAAGCGGCAAGCTCGACGATATGGGATCGAACTTCGTCAGGGAGCTCGTGCACAATGGGCGGCTGTCCGTCCTGCCGGAGATATCCACCCTCTACGAGGCATTGAAAGCCGAAGAGGGCGGCAGGCTCGAGGCCAAGGTGACTTCGGCCTACCCCATGACCAAGACGCAGATCGGGGATCTGGTGAAGAAGCTCGAGGCGAAGTTCAAGAAGAAAGTCGAAGCCAGTGCGGACGTTGACCCTGAGCTGATCGGCGGAGTCAGGATCGTGATCGGGGACGATGTGATCGATGCATCGGTGCGCGGCAAGTTACAGGCGATGGCATTCGCCCTTACAAGATAGGAGTTATCATGCAGTTGAATGCATCAGAAATCAGTGAACTGATTAAAAGCAAGATAGAGGGCCTTGCGACGACGACCGAAGTGCGCACGCAGGGCACCGTCGTTTCCGTGACCGACGGCATCGTCAGGGTGCACGGGCTTCGCGACGCCATGCAGGGTGAAATGCTGGAGTTTCCCGGCAACACCTTCGGTCTTGCGCTCAACCTCGAGCGTGATTCCGTGGGCGCGGTTGTTCTCGGCGAATACGAGCACATCAGCGAAGGCGATATCGTCAAGTGCACCGGCAGGATTCTCGAAGTGCCCGTGGGTCCCGAACTGGTCGGGCGCGTGGTCAATGCGCTGGGTCAGCCCATAGACGGCAAGGGTCCCATCGCGGCAAAGCAATCTTCTCCCATCGAAAAAATCGCTCCCGGCGTTATCGCCAGGCAGTCGGTGGACCAGCCCATGGGAACGGGCCTGAAGTCGATCGACTCCATGGTGCCGATCGGCCGCGGGCAGCGCGAACTGATCATCGGCGACCGCCAGACCGGAAAAACGGCCGTTGCGGTCGATGCGATCATCAACCAGAAGGGCAACGGCGTAATCTGCATCTACGTTGCAATCGGCCAGAAGGCATCCTCGATTGCCAACGTGGTGAGAAAGCTCGAAGAGCATGGCGCCATGGCGCACACCATCGTGGTCGCGGCAACGGCTTCCGAATCTGCCGCGATGCAGTACATCGCCCCCTACTCGGGCTGCAGCATGGGCGAATATTTCCGCGATCGCGGGGAAGACGCCCTGATCGTTTACGACGATCTGACCAAGCAGGCATGGGCCTATCGCCAGATTTCCCTGCTTCTGCGCCGCCCCCCGGGTCGCGAAGCCTATCCCGGAGACGTTTTCTACCTGCACTCCAGGTTGCTCGAGCGCGCTTCCAGGGTGAATGCGGACTATGTCGAAAAACTGACCGGCGGGGAAGTCAAGGGCAAGACCGGTTCACTCACCGCGCTTCCGATCATCGAAACCCAGGCGGGCGACGTTTCGGCTTTCGTTCCGACCAACGTGATTTCGATCACCGACGGACAGATCTTCCTTGAAACCGACCTGTTCAATGCGGGCATCCGTCCTGCGATCAACGCGGGTCTTTCAGTTTCACGCGTGGGCGGCGCCGCACAAACCAAGGTCATCAAGAAGCTGGGCGGCGGCATTCGCCTGTCGCTGGCGCAGTATCGCGAGCTGGCGGCTTTCGCCCAGTTCGCATCCGACCTCGACGAAGTGACGCGCAAGCAGCTGGAGCGCGGCAAGCTGGTGACCGAACTGATGAAGCAGCCCCAGTACAGTCCGATGAGCATCTCCGAAATGGCGGTCACGCTTTTTGCCGTCAACAAGGGCTATCTCGACGATGTCGAGGTCAAGAAGGCCCTTGCTTTCGAATCGGCACTCCAGGCCTACATGAAGAACAGTCATGCCGACCTGATGGCCAAAATCGAATCGGACAAGGACATGAAAGCCGAAACCGAGAAGTCGCTTTCCGATGCGATTCAGAAATTCAAGGAAAGCTCGGTTTACTAACTGACGGAGTCATCATGGCTGGTGGGAAAGAAATACGGACGAAGATCAAGAGCGTCCAGAATACCCAGAAGATCACCCGGGCTATGGAAATGGTCGCGGCAGCGAAGATGCGCAAGGCGCAGGACAGGATGCGCACTGCACGCCCCTACGGCGAGAAAATCAGGAATGTCGCAGCGCACATGAGCCGGGCGCATCCGGAATACACCCATCCTTTCATGGCAGGAAGGGCGGATTCGAAGCGGGTGGGCATCATCGTGGTCAGTTCCGACAAGGGGCTTTGCGGCGGCCTGAATACCAACGTGCTGCGCCTCGTTCTGGGAAAGATCAAGGGCTGGGAGCAGGCAGGGGTCAAGGCCGATGCGACTGCGATCGGGAACAAGGGCCTCGGCTTTCTGCAAAGACTGGGCGCGAATGTCGTATCCAGCGCAACCGGTTTGGGCGACACGCCTCACCTCGACAAGCTGATCGGACCGGTGAAAGTGATGCTGGATGCCTATAGCGAAGGCAAGCTGGACGCGCTTTACGTTTTTTACACCAAGTTCATCAATACGATGAAGCAGGAGCCGGTGATGGAGCAATTGCTCCCGCTTTCCAGCGATCAGCTGGGCGGAGCCACCGGGGTTTGGGACTACATCTACGAACCCGACGCCAAGTCGGTGATCGACCAGGTCTTGAGACGCTATATCGAAGCGCTGATCTATCAGGCCGTCGCAGAAAACATGGCCTCCGAGCAGAGCGCGAGGATGGTGGCGATGAAGGCCGCGTCGGACAACGCCGGAAATGTGATCGGCGAGCTCAAGCTGGTATACAACAAGACTCGCCAGGCGGCGATCACCAAGGAACTTGCCGAGATCTGCGCGGGCGCCGCTGCAGTCGGATAAACGTTTTTATTAGATTAGGGAATAACGATGAGCCAGGGAAAAATCGTACAAATTATCGGTGCGGTGGTGGACGTGGAGTTTTCTAGGGAAGAAATGCCCCATGTATACGATGCGTTGCAAATCGCCGAAGTCAACGTAACCATGGAAGTCCAGCAGCAGCTGGGCGACGGCGTGGTTCGCGCCATTGCCCTCGGGACTACCGACGGTCTGAGGCGCGGAATGGCGGTGACCGGAACCGGCGCCCCCATCTCGGTTCCCGTCGGACAGAAAACGCTGGGCCGGATCATGGACGTTCTGGGCAACCCCATAGATGAAGCCGGGGATATCGATCCGGAAGCGCGCTGGTCCATCCATCGCAAGGCACCGGCTTTCGACGAACTTTCCGCATCGACGGAACTGCTCGAAACCGGCATCAAGGTGATCGACCTGATCTGCCCGTTCGCGAAGGGCGGCAAGGTCGGTCTCTTCGGCGGCGCGGGCGTGGGCAAGACGGTGAACATGATGGAGCTGATCCGCAATATCGCGGCAGAACATTCTGGCTACTCGGTATTTGCCGGCGTCGGCGAGCGTACCCGCGAAGGAAACGACTTCTATCACGAAATGAAGGACTCCAACGTTATCGACAAGGTGTCCCTGGTTTACGGGCAGATGAACGAACCTCCCGGCAACCGTTTGCGCGTGGCGCTGACCGGCCTCACCATGGCTGAATATTTCCGCGACGAGGGCCGCGACATCCTGTTCTTCGTCGACAACATCTACCGCTACACCCTTGCCGGAACCGAAGTTTCGGCGCTGCTCGGCCGTATGCCTTCGGCAGTGGGATACCAGCCGACCCTCGCCGAGGAAATGGGCCGCCTGCAGGAGCGGATCACCTCGACCAAGACGGGCTCCATCACCTCCATCCAGGCCGTTTACGTGCCTGCGGACGATTTGACCGATCCTTCCCCCGCGACGACCTTCTCCCACCTCGACGCGACCGTCGTTCTTTCGCGCCAAGTGGCTGAACTCGGAATCTATCCTGCGGTCGATCCGCTCGATTCGACTTCCCGCCAGCTGGACCCGCTCGTTGTCGGCGAGGAGCATTACAATGTTGCCCGCTCGGTGCAGAACACGCTACAGCGCTACAAGGAGCTTCGCGACATTATCGCGATTCTCGGCATGGACGAGCTTTCGCCCGAAGACAAGCTGATCGTTTCCCGTGCCCGCAAGATCCAGCGCTTCCTGAGCCAGCCTTTCTTCGTGGCCGAAGTCTTCACCGGAAGCCCGGGAAAATATGTTCCGCTCAAGGATACCCTGGCCGGATTCAAGGGGATCGTGAACGGCGAATATGACCATCTTCCGGAGCAGGCCTTCTACATGGTCGGGTCTATCGAAGAAGCCGTCGAAAAAGCCAAGACTTTACAGTGAGGAACGCCATGGCAATGACCATGCATGTCGATATCGTGAGCGCGGAAGAGACCTTTTATTCGGGGCCTGCCGAGTTTGTCGCAGCACCTTCGATACTGGGCGAGGTTGGCATTTATCCCCGCCACGCGCCGATGCTGACCCGAATCAAGCCGGGATCGGTCAGGGTGAAGCGCGCAATGAGCGATGAAGAAGACCTCATCTACGTCTCTGGCGGGATCCTCGAGGTTCAGCCCGACGTCGTGACGGTGCTGGCCGATTCGGCGATCCGCGGCGAAGACCTGGACGAGGCCAAGGCGGTCGAAGCGAAGCAAAAGGCAGAGGAGGCGATGAAAAATCGCGAGGCTGTGCTCGAGTTTGCCAGAGCGGAAGCCGAGCTTGCCGAAGCCATCGCGCAGCTTTCCGCGATCGAAAAGCTGAGGAAAAAACGCTGATCCGCTGTCAGTCAAGACCGGAAAGGCAGCCTCGGCTGCCTTTTTGTTTGCGGCATCGGAACCTGTGTCATAATATCCCGTCATGTCAAACAGCGAAAAACTGAACGTTGTCATCCTGGCTGCAGGCAAGGGGACACGCATGTATTCCAGCGTGCCCAAGGTGCTGCACAGGCTCGCGGGAATCCCTCTGCTCAGCCATGTCATCAATACTGCCAGACTTCTCAAGCCGGCAAGCATTTGCGTGGTGTACGGACACGGCGGCGAGGCTGTCCCGGCAGCTTTTTCGGGCGGGGATTTGCGCTTCGCTCTCCAGGAACCCCAGAACGGGACGGGTCATGCAGTACAAATGGCGCTTCCCCACCTCAAGGAGGATGGCAACACACTGATACTCTATGGCGATGTGCCGCTTATCGGGATTGCGACCCTGGAGAAGCTGGCGAAATCTGAAGGCATGACGCTTCTGACAGCACAGATGAGCAATCCGCACGGCTATGGCAGAATCGTCAGGGATGCGAGCGGCAGCATCGCACGAATCGTCGAAGAAAAGGATGCCACGAAAGAAGAACAAGAAATCACGGAAGTGAATACTGGCATACTTGTTGCGCCAACGATCAAGCTAAAGTCATGGCTATCAAGATTGAAAAACGACAATGCCCAGAAGGAATATTATCTGACCGATGTGGTTGAAATGGCAGCAAGGGAAGGGATCCGGATAACTTCGGTTCACCCGCAGCGGACCTGGGAAGTGATGGGCGTCAACAACAAGGCCCAGCTCGCCGAACTCGAGCGCATCTTTCAACTCGGGGCGGCCCGCGAATTGATGATGCAGGGGGTGGGCCTCGCAGACCCGGCAAGGCTGGATGTCAGGGGAAAACTCAGTTGTGGAACGGATGTCTTCATCGACGCCAACTGCGTGTTCGAAGGGGTGGTCAAGCTGGGCGACAATGTCCGAATCGGCGCCAATTCGTTTTTGAAAAATGTCGAAATCCGGGAAGGCACGGAAATCGCGCCTTTTACCCATATCGAGGGTGCAGAAATCGGCCGAAATTGTAAAATAGGACCCTACGCCAGAATACGCCCGGGAACGACTCTTGCAGATGATGCGCATATCGGGAATTTCGTGGAAATCAAGAACAGCCGGATAGGTGCCGGGAGCAAGGCCAATCATCTCAGCTATGTCGGGGATGCGAGCGTCGGCAGCAACGTGAACATCGGCGCCGGGACGATCACCTGCAATTACGACGGCGCGAACAAGCACAGGACCGTGATCGAAGACGATGCATTCATCGGCTCGGATACCCAGCTGATCGCCCCCGTGACCGTGGGCAAGGGCGCGACCATAGGCGCAGGATCGACGATAGCCAGAAATGCGCCGGAAGGCGGTCTGACCCTGTCCAGAAGCAAACAGGTTCATATCGAAAGCTGGAAAAGACCGAAGAAGAAGGGATAGGCATGTGCGGGATCATCGGCGCGGTGGCGCAGAGAAATGTGGTGCCGATCCTCATGGAAGGATTGAGGCGGCTCGAATATCGGGGCTACGATTCGGCAGGGATTGCCGTCGTCAACGGCGGCCTTTCCAGGATCAGAAGCACCGGGCGGGTGGCCGAGCTGGCCGCGCTTTCGAAGGATCTCAAGGGTAATCTGGGCATCGCCCACACAAGATGGGCGACCCACGGCGCCCCCACCGAAAAAAACGCCCATCCGCATGCCAGTCGGGATGAAATCGCGGTAGTACACAACGGGATCATAGAAAACCATGTCGAATTGCGCACGAAACTCGAAGGGCTCGGTTACAGGTTCGAATCGGACACCGATACGGAAGTTATCGTACATCTCATTCACCATCATTACCGGGGATGCGGCGAACTGCTTGAAGCAACCCGCTCATCAGTAAAAGAGCTAGACGGTGCCTATGCAATAGCGGTAGTAAGCGGAAACTTGCACGACAGGATGGTTTGTGCAAGAAAGGGCAGCCCGCTGCTTATCGGACTGGGGATAGAAGAAAATTTCATCGCATCGGACGCTTCCGCCCTGCTTCCTGTCACGCGGAAAATGATTTATCTGGAAGACGGCGATGTTGCCGACATCGGGCTTCTCGAATACAAAATATATGACGGCGAGGGTGTTCCCGTCGAGCGCGCGGTTCACATCAGCGAACTCAGCGCCGAAACCACCGAGCTCGGCAAATACCGTCATTTCATGCAGAAGGAAATTTTCGAGCAACCCAAAGCCGTTGCAGACACCATGGACATCGCGATCAACGAGACCGGTATTTCCCCCGAGCTATTCGGCCCCGACGGAAAACTTGTACTGGAAGATGTCGAGGCCGTTACGATCATCGCGTGCGGTACGAGCTACCATGCCGGCCTGGTGGCCAGATACTGGATGGAAAGTCTGGCGGGCATTCCCTGCAGCGCGGAAGTGGCGAGCGAATACCGCTACAGGGAGATCGTTCCCAATCCAAAAGCGCTGATTGTCACCATTTCCCAATCGGGCGAAACGGCCGACACCCTGGCGGCGCTCAACTATGCCGTGTCGCTGGGGCAAACGAAAACGCTGAGCATCTGCAATGTCGACGAAAGCGCGCTGGTCAGGCAATCGAAGCTGCGTTTTCTGACGAGGGCGGGTCCGGAAATCGGCGTGGCGTCGACCAAGGCATTCACGACGCAGCTGGTCGCACTGTTTCTGTTGACCCTTGCCCTTGCGAAGCTCAAGGGAAGGCTTGCTGCAGAGCAGGAAGCGGGACATATCGAGTCCCTGCGCCGGCTGCCGCATGCCATCAATCAGGCGCTCGAAGTCGAGCCGAAGATCGAGCAATGGGCAGAGAAATTTTCCGAAAAGCAGCATGCCCTGTTCCTCGCGCGCGGGATACATTATCCGATAGCATTGGAAGGCGCGCTCAAACTCAAGGAAATATCCTATATCCATGCTGAAGCCTATCCTGCGGGAGAATTGAAGCATGGGCCGCTGGCGCTGGTGGACAGCAATATGCCCGTGGTGGCTGTGGCGCCCGGCGATGCCCTGCTGGAGAAGCTCAAATCCAATCTCCAGGAAGTCAGGGCGAGAGGGGGGGAGCTCTATGTCGTCTCGGACGAGGAGTCCCATTTTCAGGACGAAGCTTCCATTCACGTGATTCGCATGGCGGGACATGCCGGTCACCTGAGCCCGATTCTCCATGCGATACCGATGCAGCTTCTCGCCTATCACGCGGCCCTGCAAAAGGGAACGGATGTGGACAAGCCGAGAAATCTGGCCAAATCGGTGACTGTGGAGTAGCTGTCACAAAACCGCAATCGATCCGCTGATATAGTCAGCGGATGAATGTGTTGATGATTTCAGACGTGTACTTCCCGCGCGTCAACGGCGTATCGACTTCCATAGAGACGTTCCGGAACGAACTCCTGCGAAAAAATGCCGGAGTCACCGTGATCGCGCCGGCTTATGGCAAGGATGAAAGGAAGGAAGGGGTCATCCGCATTCCGTCCAGGGGCGTGATGTTCGATCCCGAAGACAGGATGATGGCATATGGAGCCATCATGGCGCAGGCGGATCTTCTCCGGGAACAGAACTTCGATCTCGTCCACATCCAGACGCCGTTCGTCGCGCACTATGCAGGCATCGCGCTGGCGAAGGAACTGAACCTGCCGACGGTTGTGACCTATCATACCTTCTTCGAAGAATATCTGTTCCACTACATTCCGTTTCTTCCCGCCGAATGGATGCGCGGACTCGCGAGGCGATTTTCCAGGAAGCAATGCAACGATGTCGATGCCGTCGTGGTGCCGTCCACTGCGATGGCCCGGACATTGGCGGATTATGGCGTCAAAAAGCCGCTGCACATCATTCCGACCGGCATTCCGGGAGAAATGTTCGTCAAGGGCAACGGGGAGGCCTTTCGCGAACTGCACGGGATAGCACAGAGCACGCCGGTGATGCTTTTCGTGGGCCGCGTCGCATTCGAGAAAAACATCGAATTTCTGCTGCATGCTGCAAATATCGCAAGGAAAACCATTCCGGAACTCCTATTGATCATCGCAGGGGAGGGGCCTGCGGCAAAGTCCATCGGGAAATTGGTAAAATCGCTGCAGCTCGAAAATAACGTCAAGCTGATCGGCTACATGGACAGGGAAAGGCTGTTGAGGGACTGTTACAGCGCAGCGGATGTTTTCGTGTTTGCCTCCAGAACCGAAACCCAGGGCCTGGTGTTGCTCGAGGCGATGGCGGCAGGGCTTCCGGTCATCTCGACAGCGCACATGGGAACCCGGGACATTCTGAAACCGAATTCCGGTTCCGTGGTACCGGATGACGATCCGCAAAGTTTCGCCGGTGAGATGGTCAGGGTACTTTCGGACGGTGAATTTCGTCGGGAACTCTCCGTGCAGGCCTGCAACTACGCCGAGAAGTGGAGCGCCGCTGCGATGGCGGAGAAAATGATGGATTTGTACGGGGAAATGATCGCAAAGAGTTCAATCGGGGCGGCTATTGCGGTAAGATAGCATGGTCTGGACAAGATCATGTCGAGCATGGCGACCATTGCAGTTTTCAATCAGAAGGGAGGGGTTGGCAAGACCACAACCACCTTGAACATTGCATCAGCGCTCGCGATGCTGGAAAGGAACCCGCTTGCCATCGACCTTGATCCCCAGGCGCATTTGACGCATTCCCTCGGGGTCAATCAGGAGACTTCCAATGGAATATCCTCTTTTTTCAGGGACGAGCGCTCCCTGCTCGATCTGATCCAGTACCGTTCTTCGGGTCTTCGGCTCATTCCGGCCCATTCCGACCTTTCCAAAATCGATGCGCTGTTCGGAAAAAGCGGAAATGTGGCCTCGCGTTTGAGGGAGGGATTGGGAGAACAGCTTGCCCGGGACAATTCGCCGATCGTCATCGATTGCTGTCCCATGCTCGGCATATTGTCGCTCAACGCCATCATTTCCGCCGACAGGGTGCTGATTCCTGTTTCCGCCGATTTTCTTTCCATGCACGGGGTGCAGAAAGTCGTCTCCCTTCTCGACGTGCTGCAGGCAAGGTACGGGCGAAAATTCGATTTCAGGATACTGCTGACGCGGTTCAACGCGAGACGCAAGCTATCTTTCTCGATTTACGACAAGCTCAGGGATCGCTTCGGCGACAGGGTGTGCAATACCCGCATCATGGAAAACGTCAGCCTGGCCGAAAGCCCGGCCTACGGCAAGGATGTGTTCAGCTATGCGCCGAACAGTCAGGGGGCGAAGGATTATTTCGCGCTGACGCATGAACTGATCGAAGCCGGCTTCTTTTATTGATCCGGTCTTCTCGGCTTGTGGGGTGCCCTGGAAAACAGAAAGGCATGAAGCCGCTTGGGAAGGATGCCCATGATTTTCCCGATCAGCATCATCTGCCAGGGAAAAGTATAGAAAATCCGGCCCCTGGCAATGGCGCTTTCGATCATCCTTGCCGCAAGGTCGGCCCTGACCAGGAAAGGCATCGGGTAGGGATTCGAATTCGTCATCGGCGTTTCGACATAGCCCGGACAGATGGTGACCACGTCGATTCCCGTTCCGTACAGTTCGCACCTCAAAGCCTCAAGGTAATTGATAACAGCGGCCTTTGATGAAGAGTAAGCGCTGGCACCAGGAAGTCCCCTGAAACCCGCAACACTGGCAATCCCGACCAGCTTTCCGCGGCCTTGCCTTTTCATTTCTTCCAGATAAGGCTGGAATGTTTTGGCCATTCCGACAACGTTGGTGTCGAAAACGGCCTGAAATACTTCGATGTCTCCGGCATGTTCGGTGAGCGTGCCGCAACTGATTCCGGCATTGGCGACGACGATGTCGGGGCAGCCGAAGCGGGACATGAAATCTGTTGCGGCACGCTGCAAGGCATCGAGATCCCGGACATCTGCGCTGTAAATCCTCACAGAACTGGGCCAGTTCTGTTCGAAAAAACGCAGCTTTTCGATTTGCCTCGAAATGACGCCGACGACGGCACCCTGCTCAAGATAATGCCTGGCAAGCTGAAAGCCGATCCCGCTCGAAGCACCGCTGACGATAATGCGAAGGGGTTCTTTCACGGCGTGATCATGCGCCGGTGCTTTGCCATGTCGACGAGCTGGTCGAGCAGGTCGCCCCTGGCAAGATCGCCCATGACGAGATATTTCCCGTCCACGACCAGTGCAGGAACGCCGGCAATGCCGAGGTGCATCGCCAGATCGACTGATTCGCTGATCTTCATTTGCACTTCTTTCGAAGCGTAAATCGACTCGAATTTTTTCAAATCGACCCCGCGTCTTCCGATCCAGACAAAAAGAACATGCTCGTCGTTGAGGTTAGTTCCCCCTCGGATTGCGGAAAATATGCGTCCGCGCAGCCTGTTTTCCTGACCCAATGCTCGAAGCGCGTAGTAGGTTCTGGCAAGAGGCAGCCATGAAGACCTGAAAGCCGGGACGCGCACCATTTCGACGTCGTTGCGGCCATTGAGCCATTCCTGAAGGAAGGGCTCCAGATCGGAGCATTCTGGACAGCCGTAATAAAAAAACTCCAACAATTCTATCTTTTTTGTTGCGGGCTGCAGCGGCGGGTCAATCGGCAGGTAATCCCTGCCGACCTCGGGTTGGGCGAAGGCAAAAACGGAGAAAAACAACAGCAGCCAGCCAGCCGCGGATTTTCCCATCAATGCCTGGCTCGGTCGGCTCTGGCCATCTGGATGAGTTTGTCGAGCTCGGTGATCGTTCCCGGAAGGGAGTTCGTGAGCTCAGGGGAGGTGAGGTATTTTCCGTCAACCACGATGGAGGGTGTTCCCATGATCCCGTAGCTTCTCGTCATCTGCTTCGACTTGTTCACGTTCGTCTGGGCAGTGAAGGAAGCATAGGCGTTGGCGAGCCTGACGCGATCGATACCCTGTTTTGCCGCCCAGTCGAGCAGGGTGGCCTTGTCGCCCAGATCGATGTTGCGATTCTGCACGGCATCGTAAACGGCGCCGTGCAGTTTGGGTTCGAGCCCCATGATGTCGAGGGCATAATAGGTCTTGGCAAGGCGCATCCAGTCGTCGTTGAAGATGGTGGGGACATAGCGGAATTCAACGTCCTTGGGCAATTTTTTCAGCCAGGGATCGAGGTAGCGCTGCAGGTGGTAGCAATGGGGACAGCCGTAATAGAAGAATTCGAGAACCTCGATCTTCTTTCCGCTCGCCGGGGGCTGGGGGGGATTGACCAGGGAATAGCCCTGATCGGCATGGGCGAAGGAAGACCAGAAAAGAAATACCGAAAACAACAAGCCATTGAGAATTTTCATAACGCTCCTCCGGTTGATTATTGGCCCGTTTCCTTGATCTTGACGGTGCTCGAGGCAATGCCGTTTTGCTGCAATTCGTCCCTGATTTTCTTGAGATCGTCCTCGCTCTGGTAAGGACCGATGCGGACTCTGTACTTCGACTCGTTCCCGGCTCCCGTCTGGATTTCAGACTCCAGCCCGATCATGGCGAGCTTGGCCTTCATGTTGTCGGCATCTTCCTTTTTCTGGAAGGAGCCAGCCTGCAGATAATAGCTTTCCGTAGTGGGCGTCGCAGGAGCGGCGGTAGCCGGCTCCGATGCGGCGCTTCGAGCTGCGGGATTTTCCTGGCCGGGAAGAATCTTGTAGAAATCGAACCTGGGCTTCTTGTCGTCAGGCGGGGTGGTCGCGGCCTGGGGTGCCGGTGGGGCAGCCGACTGCTTTTCGTCAGGTTGCTCGTGGCTGACGAAGGGGCTGGGCATCTTGTTGATGTACCAGGCGATGCCGAGCGCGACTGCGAGACCCAGAATGAAACCGATCAGGATGCCCGCGAACATCGATCCGCCGCGTTTCGGCCCGGAATTCGATTTTGGTTTGTAGTCTCTGCTCATAAAGGCTCTCTTGTCACATTTTTTCGGGGGCGCTGACCCCGAGGAGGTTCAGGCCGTTCCTGATAACCTGTTTCACCGATGCGATCAGGCAAAGGCGCGCAAGCTTGATTGGCTCTTCCGGTACCAGGAAATGAGAGGCATTGTAGTAGCTATGGAATTCCGATGCCAATTCCTTGAGATAGAAGGCGATCAAATGGGGGGATAGTTCCCTGGCGGCGCTTTCGATCAGGTCGGGGTAATCGATCAGGCGCTGCAGCAACTCCAGTTCATGTTTGTCCGAAAGATGAGCGGCATCGGCTTCGAGCAGGCTTTCCGGATTGCCGCCCCATTGTTCCAGTACGCTGGCGATCCGAGCATGGGCATACTGGACATAATACACGGGATTCTCGTTGCTTTGCGATTTCGCGAGATCGAGATCGAAATCCAGGTGCTGGTCGCATTTGCGCAAGACATAAAAGAAGCGCGCTGCGTCGTTGCCGACTTCCCGTCTCAGTTCCCGCAGCGTGACGAATTCGCCACTTCGGGTGGACATGGAGGCCTTCTTGCCATCCCGGTAAAGCACGGCGAACTGGACGAGCGCGACTTGAAGTGTTTCTGGGGGCGCCCCTGCCGCCTGAAGCGCTCCCTTGACGCGAGGGATGTAGCCGTGATGGTCGGCTCCCCAGATGTCGATGATGCGATCGAAGCCGCGCTCGATCTTGTTGAGATGATAGGCAATGTCCGAGGCGAAATAGGTGTAAAGGCCGTTTTCACGCTGGACCACCCTGTCCTTCTCGTCGCCGAAGCGGGTCGAGCGGAACCATTTTGCGCCGTCCTGAAGGTAGATGTTGTCACCTTCTGCGAGCTTTTCGATGGCGCGCTCCACCATCCCGCTGTCGAAAAGCGATTGCTCGGAGAACCAGGAATCGAAAACGACGCCGAATTCCAGGAGATCGTTGCGGCAATCTCCCAGCTGTTCGTTCAAAACGAAATCGTGAATGTACTGATAGTCCTGGCCGAGCAGCTTTTTCGCATTCATGATCAGGCTGTCGAGATAGGCGTCTTCATTCGATCCATCCGACACGGGGATGTCGTAAAGAATAGCGCCCATCGGGTGCTTGTAGCGTTCGCCGTGCGCTTCAAGGATAAGGCGCGCCATGTCCCGGACATAGCTTCCCTGATAGGCGTTCGGCGGGAACAGGATGTCGATGCCGGCGAGTTCGAGATAGCGCAGCCAGGTCGAGAGCGTCAGGATGTCCATCTGCCTGCCGGCATCGTTGACATAGTATTCCCTTGTAACCTCGAACCCGGCCGAGCTCAGCAAATTCGCAAGGCTTGCTCCGAATGCGGCACCGCGCCCATGGCCGACATGCAGGGGGCCGGTGGGATTGGCCGAGACGAATTCGACCTGGACTTTCTGCCCTGCTCCGAGAGCGCATTTCCCGAATTCGTCCCCGCTTTGCAGAATATGCTTCAGGATGCGCTGTTTGGACGAATTTTTCAGGAAAATGTTGATGAATCCCGCCCCTGCGATTTCCACCTTGTCGATATGTTCCGATTCGGGAAGCCCGTCCAGAATGCTTGAAGCGACCTGCCTGGGGTTTTGCTTGAGCGATTTGGCCAGCTGCATGGCGATATTGCAGGAATAGTCGCCATGGGTGGAGAGTTTCGGCCGCTCGAGATGAATTTCCGGGCTGTCTGGGGAAATCCGGGCTGCCGCCTGGGAAAAAAGCGCAACGAGATGGGTTTTGAAGTCGGGTGTCATAAATATGCTCTGTTGTTGCAATTATATCGTTACAGGAGCCTAAAACTCTAGGGGATCGACATCGACATGCCATCGCACCGCGCGAGTTGCCGCAGGGTTCAGCTTCGACAGCAGCAGCTTCAAAAAATTCTGCAGCTTCTGGCGGGAAGGCGACTGGAACAGGATCTGCGCTCTTTCCATGTTGCCCAAGCGGGCCATGGATGCCATTGCCGGATCGAAAATCGTGACATCCTGCCCCAGAGGCGATGCGATCGTTCTGACCTGTTCCAGGAAGGCCATCGCCGTTTCAAGCGACATGGATTCCGCGCGGATCAATGCCTGATGGACATAGGGGGGAAAGCCTGCGGCAGCCCTTTCTTCGAGCAGCATGGCAGCGATGGCATCGTAATCGTGCTGCTTCAGCGCACCATACAGGGGGTGATCCCGGAATTCGGTCTGGATCAGCACTTCCCCCGGGGAGCCTGCGCGCCCTGCCCGCCCCGAAACCTGGGTGAGCTGCGCGAAAAGACGCTCGGAAGCCCGAAAATCGCTGCTGTAGAGGGAGGCGTCGGAATTCAATATGCCCACCAGCGTCAGGTTCGGGAAATCGTGCCCTTTCGCCAGGATCTGCGTACCCACCAGAATGTCGGCTTCATTGCGATGAATCTTCCCGAGCATTTCGCTCCAGGCGTGCTTTTTCCGGATGCTGTCCCGGTCGATTCTGAGAATTCTGGCCTCGGGGAAATGATCGAAAAGCTCGGATTCGATGCGCTGCGTCCCATGCCCGACGGGCTTCAGATCCAGATTGCCGCATTCCGGGCAGGACTGCGGAATGCTTTCCTCGAATCCGCAGTAATGACAGCGCAGACGCCTGTCCTTCAAATGCAGCACCAGACGGCTGGTGCAGCGCTTGCAGCTGGGCGTCCACGAGCAGGAACTGCAAATCAGCGCCGGGGAATATCCCCTGCGATTCAGGAAAACGAGACTCTGCTCTCCCCTTTCCAGTCGAATCGAAATGGCCCCGAGAAGCTTCTCGCTCAGTCCGCCCTTGCGCTTTTCCGTTCGAAGATCGACGAAATGCACCTCCGGGAGCGCGGCATTCGGGATCGCCCTGTCCCTGAGTTCGAGCAGCTTGTAGCGTCCCCGCTGCGCGCTGTGATAACTTTCGAGGGAAGGCGTGGCAGAACCGAGAATGACCGGAACGGATTCCTGCTTGGCCCTGAATACGGCGACATCCCGGGCACAATAGCGCAAGCCTTCCTGCTGCTTGAAGGAGGCATCATGCTCTTCGTCGACGATGATCAGCCCCAGGGAAGGCAGGGGCGTGAAAATCGCGAGCCGCGTGCCCAGGATTATTTTCGCTTCGCCCGCCTGTGCGCTCAGCCAGTTCTGCAGCCGCTCGGTATCGTTGAGCCCGCTGTGCAGGCTGACGAGGGGTGTATTGGGAAATCTCGATCTGAAAGCGTTTTCCAGATGCGGGGTGAGATTGATTTCAGGAACCAGAAACAGGACCTGTTTCCCGGATTGCAGGATTCCGGCTATGGTTTGAAGATAGACTTCGGTTTTCCCGCTCCCCGTTATGCCGTACAGCAGCCAGGGATGAAAACCGTGCGGAGTTTCGAGAATGCGTGCCAGGGCGTGCTGCTGTCCGGCATTCAGGGCCGGGGAGGGCGCGATTTCCAGAGCTTGAATTTTCGCTGGGGTTTCTTCCAAAAGGCCCTGATCGAGCAGCTTCCTGAGTGCGGCCAGCGGGAATTTTGCCCGGATCGATTCGAATTCAAGCATGCCTTCCCGTCTGAAGGATTCGAGCAATCCGTTCATGTTTTTGCCGCGTACCCGGGCAAGACGTCCTGCTTCGGTCAGGGAAAAGAAGCGGGGCCGCTTCAATTCGACCGGCTTTGTCGTCTTCAGCCCGGCAGGCAGCGCATTCAGCATGACGGAGCCGATCGGGTGATGGTAATAATCGCTGCAGAAGCGGAACAGGTCGAGCAGGCTCCGGCCCAGGGGGGGGATATCCCGGAATATCCTGACGGCGCTTTTCAGCCGGGTTGCCGGAATTTCGGAACGGGATTCGACATCCAGCAGGATGCCGACGAGAAGCTTTTTTCCGAAAGGGACGGCCACCCGGGAGCCGATATCGTCGACCGTGGCATCTCCTGCCAGGTAATCGAACCGGGTGGAGAGGGGAACATCCAGGGCGACCTTGATGATTTTGGGCGGACTATCCAATTTGATCGGAAATGCTCGAATCCGGTTTAGGCACGTTCGTTAGGGTTGATTCTAGAAAAACAATACAACCTGTTTATTTAAATGGACAAAAAAAGTTACTCACAAAACCTGTTGATAACTTTGTGGGTTACTCGGCATATTACTGCTAAGTTTTTATCGCAGAAGGCTATCGTGCCATTGCCCAATAATTAGGCCGAATAATATACCAATTTAAATCATGTAGTTATTTATATTTTGCCGAATTCGCGATTTCCCCTTCCGGTTTTTCAGGAAATGTGCATAAGTCGGCATTGATGCTGCAGAAATGCATGTTTGAAAGCTGGAAAAGGCCTCCCTACTGGGAGGCGACCTCGTGGTATTTCCGGCTTGAAGAATGGACGGTTTCGATCATCAGCCCGGCATTTGCAGGGTCGGTATATTGGGAAATACCATGGCCCAGGTTGAAAATATGCCCGCTGCCATGCCCGAAGCTTTCCAGCACTTTTTCGGTCTCCCTGACGATACTCTCCGGGCTGGAGAACAGCACGAAGGGATCGAGATTGCCCTGCAATGCGACCCTGTCACCGACCAGGCGACGCGCCTTGCCGATATCCATCGTCCAGTCGAGCCCCACCGCATCGCATCCTATGGAAGCGATCTTTTCTATCCAGAGGCCGCCGCCCTTGGTGAAAACGATGTTCGGAATTCTGGCGCCGCCCCGGGTCTTGTGCAGGGAGGCGACGATCTTTTCCAGATAGGCGAGCGAGAATTCGGCATAGGCCGATTCCGACAATGCCCCGCCCCACGAATCGAAAATCATCACTGCCTGGGCGCCCTGCTCGATTTGGGCGTTGAGATAAGCTGCGACGGCCCGGGCGTTGATTTCAAGGATATGATGCAGCAGATCTGGCCTGCGATAGAGCATCGTCTTGGTGTGAAGAAAGTCGCTGCTGCTGCCGCCTTCGATCATGTAGCAGGCCAGGGTGAAGGGGCTTCCGGAAAAACCGATCAGGGGGACGGAACCCGCCAGCGCCTTGCGGATCTGGCTGACCGCATCCATGACATAACCCAGATGGGCGGAAGGATCGGGCACCGCCAGGTTCTTGATTTCCCATTCATCCCGCAGCGGGCGCTCGAATTTCGGACCCTCTCCCTCCGCGAAATAAAGTCCCAGTCCCATCGCATCCGGGACGGTCAGGATGTCCGAGAAAAGGATGGCCGCATCCAGGGGAAATCGGGCGAGCGGCTGCAGCGTCACTTCGGTTGCCAGGTCGGGATTCTTGCAAAGCGAAAGAAAGCTCCCGGCGCGGGCTCGCGTCTGGTTGTATTCGGGCAGGTAGCGCCCGGCCTGCCGCATCATCCAGACGGGCGTGTAGGGTACGGGCTCCCGCAGCAGCGCACGGATGAAGGTATCGTTCTTGAGTTGGGTCATTTGATTTGCCGGTTGGTCATCTGGGAAGCTCGGAATGCCCCATGAGAAATTCGTCGACGGATCGGGCTGCCTGCCGCCCTTCCCGGATGGCCCAGACTACGAGCGATTGCCCCCGGCGCATGTCTCCCGCCGAGAAAATCTTGGGAACGGAGGTCTGGTATTGCAACGTGTCCGCCTGCACGTTGCCGCGGGAATCGAGTTCGACGCCGAGCTCGGCGAGCATGCCGGCATGCACGGGATGCAGATAACCCATGGCAAGCAGCACGAGATCGGCTTCGAGTTCGAATTCAGACCCGGGAATTTCCTGCATCTTCATGCCGCCCCTGTCGTCGGGAACCCATTCGACGCGAATGCCGTGCAGCTTTTCGACTTTTCCGTCGCGCCCGCTGAAATATTTCGTGACGACGCTCCACTCGCGCTCGCAGCCTTCTTCCTGGGAGCTGGAGGTGCGCAGTTTCATCGGCCAGTTTGGCCAGGTGAGCGGCCTGTTTTCCTGAACCGGCGGCTTCGGCATGACTTCAAGCTGGGTGACGGAGCGTGCGCCCTGCCTGATCGAGGTTCCGACGCAATCGGACCCGGTGTCTCCTCCGCCTATGACGATGACATGTTTTCCCTTCGCCGATATCTGGCCCGGCAGTTCGTCGCCTGCATTTTTCCTGTTCTGCGGGATGAGGAAATCGAGGGCGAAATGCACGCCGTCGAGTTCCCTTCCGGGGATGGGAAGATCGCGGGGGGCTTCGCTCCCTCCGGTCAACACCACGGCATCGTATTCTTCTGCCAGTTGCTTCGCGGGAAAATCGACGCCGACATGCTGGTTGACCCTGAACTCCACGCCTTCCAGCTTCATCTGTTCCATGCGCCGGTCGATATGCCGCTTTTCCATTTTGAAATCGGGAATGCCGTAACGCAGCAGGCCGCCTATCCTGTCATTCTTTTCGAATAGGGTGACGTCATGTCCTGCCCGTGCAAGCTGCTGCGAGCAGGCGAGGCCTGCGGGGCCAGAGCCGACAACCGCGACTTTCCTGCCGGTTTTCCGATGCGGGATCTGGGGCTCGACCCAGCCTTCCTCCCATGCCCTGTCGATGATGGCATGCTCGATCGATTTGATCGCCACGGCATCGTCGTTGATGTTCAGCGTGCAGGCCGCCTCGCATGGGGCGGGGCAGATTCTTCCGGTGAAATCGGGAAAATTGTTGGTGGAATGCAGTACCGCAATGGCTTCCTTCCAGCGGCCTTTATAGACGAGATCGTTCCAGTCCGGAATGATGTTGTTCACCGGGCATCCCGAATGGCAGAAGGGAATGCCGCAATCCATGCACCGCGCGCCTTGCTGGCGCATTGCATCTTCGGGAAGGGGAGAAACAAATTCGTGGTAATGGCGGATGCGCTCCTCCACCGGAGAGGCCGGTTCGTTGGCGCGTTTGATTTCCATGAATCCTGTCGGTTTGCCCATTACGCAGACTCCAGTACGGCTTTTTTGTTTCCCATTTCGGCAAGCGCACGCCTGTATTCGGTCGGCATGACTTTGACGAATTTGGGCAGGTATTGTGCCCAGTTGTCGAGTATGGCCCGAGCCCTTGCGCTTCCCGTGTGGGTGAAATGGTTCGAAATCAGCTTGCGCAGCAGCGCTTCGTCGCTTTGCCCCAGATGATTCACGCGGACTTTTCCATGGGACTCGAGTTCTCCCTGCTGGGTGGCGTCCAGAGTGGCTTCTTCTTCGGGAACCGGTTCGAGTTCGACCATGGCCAAGTTGCAGCGCTGCTCGAAGTTGTTCTGCTCGTCGAGCACGTAGGCGATGCCCCCGCTCATCCCGGCGGCGAAATTGCGCCCGGTTTGTCCGAGGACCACGACGACCCCGCCCGTCATGTATTCGCAGCCGTGGTCCCCCACGCCTTCGACGACAGCGGTGCAGCCGGAATTCCGCACTGCGAAGCGCTCTCCGGCAACGCCCCTGAAGTAGGCTTCCCCGCTGATCGCACCGTAAAGCACGGTGTTGCCGGCGATGATGTTCTCTTCGGGCACGATTTTGCATTCGCCGTCGGGATAGATCACGATCCTGCCGCCTGAAAGACCTTTCCCGACATAGTCGTTGCCGTCGCCTTCGAGTTCGAAGGTGATTCCTGCAGCCAGGAAGGCACCGAAGCTTTGTCCTGCCGTTCCCCTGAACTTCACGTGGATAGTGTCGTCGGGAAGCCCGGCATGACCGTGATGCTTCGCCACCTTGCCGGAAAGCATGGCTCCTGCGGAACGGTTGACATTGCAGATTTCAGTCTCGATTTTGACTTGCGTGCGGTTCTCGATCGCAGCGCTCGCTTCGCGGATGAGCTTGTGGTCGAGGGCCTTGTCTATGCCGTGATCCTGGTATTCTTGATGATGGCGCGCAACATTCGCAGGGACATCGGGCTGATGAAGCACTTTGGAGAAATTCAGCCCCTTCGCCTTCCAGTGGTTGACGGCGCGACGTACATCGATCAGGTCGGTTCTTCCGATGAGTTCGTCGAATTTCCTGATACCCATGCTGGCCATGTATTCGCGCACTTCCTCGGCGACGAAAAAGAAATAATTGACGACATGCTCGGGCTGACCGGTGAATTTCTTGCGCAACGCTTCATCCTGGGTGGCCACTCCGACCGGGCAGGTGTTGAGATGGCATTTGCGCATCATGATGCAGCCTTCCACCACGAGCGGCGCGGTTGCAAAACCGAATTCGTCCGCGCCCAGCAGCGCGCCGATCAGCACGTCCCTTCCGGTTTTCATCTGGCCGTCCACCTGTACGGCGACCCGCCCGCGCAAACGGTTCAATACCAGGGTCTGCTGTGTTTCCGAAAGCCCGAGCTCCCAGGGCGTTCCGGCATGCTTGACCGAGCTCAGGGGGCTTGCGCCGGTTCCGCCGTCGTAGCCGGAGATCGTGATATGGTCGGCTTTCGCCTTGGCGACCCCCGCCGCGACGGTGCCCACACCGACTTCGGACACCAGCTTGACGCTGACGCTCGCTTCGGGATTGACGTTTTTGAGATCGTGGATCAGCTGGGCGAGGTCCTCGATCGAATAGATGTCGTGATGAGGGGGGGGGGAAATCAGCCCGACCCCGGGAACGGAATGGCGCAATTTGGCGATATATTCGCTCACCTTGTGTCCGGGCAGCTGTCCGCCTTCTCCCGGCTTCGCTCCCTGGGCCATCTTGATCTGCAACTGGTCGGCATTGACCAGGTATTCCGCGCTGACGCCGAAACGGCCTGCGGCGATTTGCTTGATGGCGGAGCGCATCGAATCGCCGTTGGGCAGGGGCTTGAACCTGACGGGATCTTCGCCGCCCTCGCCGGTGTTGGATTTGCCGCCAATCCGGTTCATGGCGATCGCCAGCGTGCTGTGCGCTTCCTTGGAAATGGAGCCGAGAGACATTGCGCCGGTGGCGAAGCGCTTGACGATTTCCTTCGCAGGCTCGACTTCATCCAGGGGAATGGGGTTGCCGGTCCGGATATCGAAAAGCCCGCGCAAGGTCATCAACTGTTCGCTCTGGTCGTTGATGAGCTTGGCATATTCCTTGTAGGTCTTGAAATTGCCGGAGCGGGTTGCATGCTGCAGCTTGGAGATGCTCTCCGGGGTCCACATATGGGCTTCTCCCCGGATCCTGAAGGCATATTCGCCGCCGACATCGAGCGCGTTTTCGTACAACGGGGAGTCACCGAAGGCGAGGCGATGGATTTCGGCTGCTTCTTCAGCAACCTCGGCAAGGCCGATGCCTTCCACCTTGCTGGACGTACCCGGGAAATAGCGCTGGATGAATGCGGAATTCAACCCGACGGCTTCGAAAATCTGGGCGCCGCAATAGGACTGGTAGGTCGAAATGCCCATCTTGGACATGACTTTCAAAAGCCCTTTCGATACGGCCTTGATGAAGCGCTTTTTCGCCTCGCTGGCGGAAAGGTCTCCGGGAAGAAGTTCCGTCATGTTCGCGATGGTCTCGAAAGCGAGCCAGGGATGGACGGCTTCAGCCCCGTACCCTGCAAGCAGCGCGAAATGGTGCACTTCGCGCGCGGAGCCGGTGTCGACGACCAGCCCTGCGCTGGTTCTCAGGCCTGTCCTGACGAGATGGTGATGCACGCTTGAGGTGGCCAGCAGAGCCGGAATGGGGATGTGCTTTTCATTCACGGCCCGGTCGGAAAGAATCAGGATGGTGATGCCTTCGCGCACCGATTTTTCTGCGGCATCGCAAAGCGCGGCAAGGGCGGCTTCCATTCCAGCAGCGCCCTGACTGGACGGGTAGCAGATGTCGAGGACACGGGAGACGAAGCGGCCATTTGTCAAATCGGAAATTTTCCTGATTTTTTCAAAATCGGCAGTCGAAAGGACGGGCTGGCTCACTTCCAGCCTCGGCTGGGGCTCGGTGTCTTCCACGCCGAGCAGATTGGGCCTGGGTCCGATGAAGGAAACCAGAGACATCACCAGTTCTTCCCTGATCGGATCGATCGGCGGGTTCGTGACTTGGGCGAAAAGCTGTTTGAAGTAATTGTAAATGGGCTTGAGCTTGTTCGACATCACTGCGAGCGGCGAATCGTTCCCCATGGAGCCTGTTGCTTCCTGACCTGTCGCAGCCATAGGCTGCATCAGGAACTTGATGTCTTCCTGGGTGTAATCGAAGGCCTGCTGACGGTCGAGAAGCGTAGCCGTGAAGCCTGTTTCGGATTCGACTTCGGGCAGATCCGAGAGCAGGAGCCTGGATTTGTCCAGCCATTTCCCGTAGGGTTTTTGGGCGGCAAGCGTATCCTTGATTTCCTGGTCGTCGATGATGCGGCCTGCCTCGAGGTCGATCAGGAACATTTTCCCGGGCTGCAGGCGCCATTTCTTGACGATGCTGCTTTGGGGGATGTTCAGCACACCCATTTCGGAAGCCATGACCACGAGGTCGTTGTCGGTGATCAAATAGCGCGCGGGCCGGAGGCCATTCCTGTCCAGCGTCGCTCCGATCTGTCTGCCGTCGGTGAAGGCGACCGCAGCCGGGCCGTCCCACGGCTCCATCAGCGCGGCATGGTATTCGTAGAAGGCGCGCCTTTCCTCGTCCATCAGCGGATTGCCGGCCCAGGCCTCCGGAATCAGCATCATCATCGCATGAGCGAGGGAGTAGCCTCCTGCGACGAGCAGTTCGAGCGCATTGTCGAAGCAGGCGGAATCGGACTGCCCTTCGACGATCAGCGGCCAGATTTTTTCGAGGTCCTCCCCCAGTATCGGGGAAGACATCGCTTCGTGACGCGCGGTCATCCAGTTGACATTGCCGCGCATGGTGTTGATTTCGCCGTTGTGCGCGATCATCCTGAAAGGATGGGCGAGATCCCATGTCGGGAAAGTGTTGGTCGAGAAGCGCTGATGCACAAGGGCGAGCGCCGATACGACGCCTTCGTCCCGGAGGTCGGGATAATATTCCCCCACCTGGTCGGCCAGAAGCATCCCCTTGTAAACAAGGGTTCTCGATGACATCGAAGGGATGTAGAAGGCTTCTTCAAGGGCCAGCTTTTTCACTGCATGCTCGATGCTCTTGCGGATGACGAAAAGGCGGCGCTCGAAGCTGTTCGAGTCCTTGCAGGCGCTTCCTATGAAAACCTGGCGGACGAAGGGTTCCACTTTCCTGACCCCTTCCCCGAGTCCCGCGTTTTCGGTGGGCACGTCGCGCCAGCCGAGCAGGGATTGGCCCTCTGCTGCGATATGCCGGGCAATGATTGTTTCGCAGGACGCTCTGGCTACTTCGTTCCTGGGCAGGAAAAGCATGCCGACCCCATATTCGCCCGGGGACGGAAGGGTAAAATTGCATTGCTGCCTGAAAAAGGCATCCGGAATCTGGATCAGTATCCCGGCACCGTCGCCTGCCAGAGGGTCGGCTCCCGTCGCGCCCCTGTGGGTGAGATTCTTGAGAATTTGAAGCCCCTGGCTGACGATGCTGTGGCTTTTAATGCCCTTGATATGGGCGATAAAGCCCACGCCGCACGCATCGTGCTCGAAACCTGGATCGTACAAACCCTGCCTTCCCGGCAACGTCAAGTGGCTCAAGTTCTACCTCTTTCAATAAGCTATCGAAAGCAGGGCCTGTGGGCCCTACAACCCTCGTATCCACAAGGGAAAGTTTTTGATTCTACCTTTTCCGCAGAATCACTTCAACCACGAACCTCAAAAGGGGATTTCTTCGACAGCGAACAGGCGGCGGTGTTCCCGGATGGCATAGCGGTCGGTCATTCCCGCGATGTAGTCTGCAGTGACGCGCATGATGTCGCTCCCCTTTTCGACCTTTTCCTGAAATTGGATCGGGAGGAGGCGGTTGTCCTGGGTGAAGGCATGGAACAGATCGGACACGATGCGGCGTGCCTTGACGCTCATGCGCGTGACCTTGTAGTGCTGATAAAGACGGGTTCTCAGGAACTGCTTGAGTTCATGCTGTGCTTCGCGCATTTCCGGGCTGAAGGCGATGAGCGGCGGCGAGAATCTCACTTCATCGATGTGTTTCGGCATGGCCGACCTGATGTTGCAAAGGCTCTGCTGCGTCAGGTCGATGACCTGGGAATTGATCATGCGGCGGACGGTTTCATGGATCAGCCGTCGCCCCATAATTTCAGGATAGGCCGCTCTTGCCGTTTCGAAATGCCTGGCGAAAATGGATACCGACGAGAGCTGGTCGAGCGTGATGAGGCCGGAGCGCAATCCGTCGTCGACATCGTGGTTGTTGTAGGCGATTTCGTCGGCAAGGTTGGCGAGCTGCGCTTCCAGTCCGGGCTGCTTCTTTTGCAGGAAGCGCTCCCCGATTTCTCCCAGCAAAGCGGCATTTTTTACGGAACAATGCTTGAGTATCCCCTCCCGTGTCTCGAAGCTCAGGTTGAGTCCGTCGAATGCCCCGTAGCGTTCTTCCAGGAGATCCACGACGCGCAACGACTGCAGGTTGTGTTCGAACCCGCCATGGGATTGCATGCATTCGTTGAGCGCATCCTGCCCCGCATGCCCGAAGGGGGTATGGCCGAGATCGTGTGCAAGCGAGATGGCTTCCACGAGGTCTTCATTGAGCTGAAGGTTGCGTGCTATGGACCTGCCTATTTGTGCAACTTCGATGCTGTGCGTCAGGCGGGTTCTGAAAAGATCGCCTTCGTGGTTGACGAAGACCTGGGTTTTGTATTCCAGTCGCCTGAATGCGGATGAGTGGATGATCCTGTCCCGATCCCGCTGAAATTCGGTGCGGCCTTCCGGACGACCTTCCGGAATGAGCCTGCCCCTGCTGCTTTCAGGGTTGGCAGCGTAAGGGGCAAGTTCAGCCATGGGTTTCGAGGACACGGGTTAGGGCTTCGAGGGTAATGTCCGATTTGACGCAGGCCTGTCCTATTTTTTCCAGGACGACGAAGCGCATTTTTCCTCCCTCGACTTTCTTGTCGAGCTCCATGAGCTGAAGGTAGCGCTCGGCTCCGATGTCAGGTGCGACAATAGGGAGTCCTGCGCGCTCGAAAAGGCGGGTAATGCGTTCGACGTCAGGCGCGTCCAACATGCCCAGTTCGAAGGAAAGTTTCGCGGCAAGCACCGTCCCGGCAGCGACAGCTTCGCCGTGCAGCCAGTTTCCGTAGCCCATCGCGTTTTCTATGGCATGGCCGAAAGTGTGTCCGAGGTTGAGCAGGGCGCGCTCTCCGGATTCCCTTTCGTCGCGAGCGACGACGAGGGCCTTGTTCTCGCAGGAACGCGAGATGGCGTAACTCAATACTTCGGAATTGCGCCCGAGCAGCCCTTCCATGTTTTTTTCCAGCCATTCGAAAAAAGGCAGATCCCGGATCAAGCCGTATTTGATGACTTCGGCAATGCCCGCCTTCAGCTCTCTTTCCGGGAGCGTGTTCAGGGTGTCGATGTCGGCAAGGACCAGCCTCGGCTGATAGAAGGCGCCGATCATGTTTTTCCCCAGGGGGTGGTTGATTGCGGTTTTTCCACCGACGGAGGAATCGACCTGGGCGAGCAGGGTGGTCGGCACCTGGATGAAAGGAACTCCGCGCAGATAGGTGGCCGCCGCGAAGCCTGAAATGTCCCCGATCACGCCGCCCCCGAGCGCGATGATCGTGGTGTTGCGCTCGCACCGGTTTCCCAGCAGGGCATCGTAGATCAGATTCAATGTTTCCCAATTCTTGAATTGCTCGCCGTCGGGAAGAATGACCGGAATGCTTTCGATGTCTTTCCCACTCAGCGTATTTCTCAGTCGATCAAGGTAAAGGGGTGCGACGGTCGTGTTGGTGACGATGGCCGCTTTTTTCTGCGCAAGGGCGGGCAAAAGGAGATCCGCCCTTTCCAGCAAATTCGTGCCGATGTGAATGGGATAGCTGCGATGGTCAAGATCGACTGTCAGGGAACGCATTTCAGGGTTTTCTTTTTCCAATGAGTTGCAGGATGTGGTTTACCAGGCAGATGACGCTCTGTTTGCTGGTGTCGACGACGATGTCGGCGACTTCCCGATAGAGGGGGTCTCGCGCGGCAAAAAGCTCGGCAAGCCTGGCATGCGGATCCTCCGTTTGAAGCAGCGGCCTGTTTTTGTCGTGGCGGGTTCTTGCCCAAAGGTCCCCAATGGATGCCCGCAGATAAATGACGGTTCCGTGTTCCTTCAGCAGTTTCCGGTTTTCTTTCGAAAGTATCGCTCCCCCGCCGGTTGCAAGAACGATGTTCTTCAACCGGGTCAGATCTTCAAGCACGGCCGATTCGCGAATCCTGAATCCGGATTCGCCCTCCACTTCGAAGATATGGGAAATGCTTACTCCCGTCCTGATTTTTATTTCCTGGTCCGAATCGTAAAATGCTTTTCCGGTTTGTTTGGCGAGCATTCTGCCCACGGTAGTTTTTCCCGCGCCCATGAGGCCAACCAGGTAGATATTGTCGACAGCATCCATTCAACCGGCCAGCCTGATTTCAAAGCTGGTTGAGGCTGTTTTGCATTACTTTCGGCGAAACGAATATCAGCAGCTCGTCCTTCTGGTCGATTTGCGTATTACCCCTGAAGAGGACGCCCAGGTAGGGAATGTCGCCCAGCAGGGGGACCTTGTTGACGGTATTGCTGGTGTTCTGGGTATGGATTCCGCCCACCACCACCGTGCCGCCGTTGTCGACCAGGACCTGGGTCTGGATCTTTTTGGTATTGATCGGCGGGGGATTTCCGGTGCCGGATACGCTGTCCTGGGTGACAGTGAGATCCATCAGGATGTTGTTATTCGGGGTGATCTGCGGTTTCACCTTGAGGCTCAAAACGGCGCTGATAAAAGCCGTCACGGGCAGAACACCGACCGCTCCTCCAGTTGCCGTAGTATAGGGAATTTGCTGGCCCGATTCGATTAGGGCCTCGACATTGTTTGCAGTCACTACGCGCGGGCTCGATATGATCTTGCCGGTCCCGTCGGTTTCGAGCGCATCGATTTCGAGATTGAGGAACTTCGTCGCAGAGGAATTGAACAGCAGGAAAGACAGCGCGCCAGCTGGTGTACTTTGTGCACCCGGGATGCTCGGGGAGGAGAAAGGGACGTTGACATTGGTGTTGTTGGCCGGAAGCCCAACACCGTTGCTAAAGCCGCCACTGCCAAGGGCCGGATTTCCGCCGAGCGTTAAGGTGGGGTTCTGACCATTGAATCCGGTTGCCGGTGTGGTTGGGGTGGCATTCGAATAGCCCAACTTCACCCCGAGGTTCCTGCCGAAGTTGCTGGTTGCTTCAACAATCCTGGCCTCGATCATGACCTGCCGCACGGGGGTGTCGATTTTCTGGACGAATTGCCTGACTTCATCGAGTTTGGAAGGCGTGTCTTGTACGAACAGGGTGTTCGTGATCGGGTCGACCACCACGCTGCCCCGTTTGGAAAGTATCCGCTGCTTCTCGTCGCCCAGTATTTTCTGCACGTCGGTGGCTTTCTGGTAATTGAGCTGAATGCTTTCGGTTCGGGTTTCCTCGAGTTCGGAGATCTTCTGTTTGCCTTCCAGGTCGAGTTTCGCCCTGGCTGCGATTTCCGCCCTGGGTGCGATCATCACGACATTGCCGACCTTGGTCATGCCGAGTCCCTTTTGCTCCAGGATGATGTCGAGCGCCTGGTCCCACGGCACGTCCTTGAGCCGCAAGGTCAGGTTTCCTGAAACGGTATCGCTGATGACGATGTTGAGGCCGGTGAAGTCGGCGATGGCGAAAAGCAGCGAGCGCACATCGGTGTTCCTGAAATCGAGCGAAAGCTTGTTGCCGCTATAGCCCGGCCTGGAGCCTTGGACGAGTTTGTTGGGGTCGACGGCGACAGGTTTGACTTCCAGAATGAACTTGTCGTCCGTTTGATAGGCGGACTGCTCCCAAAGGCCCCTGGGATCGATCACCATTTTCACGTTGTCGCCTTGCGTATAGGTGTCGATGGTATTGACCGGCGTTCCGAAGTCGACGACGTCGAGCCGGCGCTCAAGGTTGCGTGGCAGTTTCGTCTTGATGAATTGTATGACGATTCCCGTACCCTGCCGACTGACATCGATGCCTGTGTTCGCATCGGAAAGATTGACTTCGACCCGGGCTTCCCCGTTCTTGCCGCGGTGGAAGTCGATGTCGCGAATGGCGTGGGTTTGATCCCCGGGTTCGGGCGCTGCGAAAAGCGTGCTTGAACTGGTTCCTGTGCCTGCGCTGACCGCATGGAGCGTGACGAGCAGGTTGTTGCCATCGATTTTTGACTCGTAAGTGACCGGGCGCGAGAGGTTCATCACCAGCCGGGTGCGCTCGCCGGCCTGCACGATGTTGATGCTGGTCAAGGCGCCCTTGCCGACTTCGACGGTGTTTTTGTCGACGGAACTGGCAGTGTCCTTGAAATCAAAGGCGATGCGTGCGGGATTGCTGATCGCAAAGGATGAGGGAGGGGATGGCAGTTTTTGTTTCAGAGCGATTTTGACGAGGAGTCCGCCGCCCTCCAGGCTGACCACCCCGACTGAATTGATGCTGTTGGATGCCACCGCTGCCACGGAAAGTGACAGGCTCAGCATCAGGCCGAAAATCTGGGTGAATAATCGCTGCTTCATTTTGGCTCCTGTTAATTCACCAACTGCAGGGTGCTGGTTTTCTCGGACCAGTCCCCTGTGCTGTCCTGGACGAGTTCCCGAATCTTGATCGTTTGTTCAGTAATTTCGACTATTTTGCCGAAATTCTGGCCCATATGGTTGCCCTTGGCGACGCGGTACAGAGTGTTGTCGGGAGCCTTGATCAGGGCATAGATGTTGTCACCCTGCCGGATCGTGCCGACCATTTGCAGTCCCTCAAGCGGAAATGATTCAAGGGCCTCCTTGCGCCGGTTCGGATCAGGCTGCAGTCCGCCGCCCTTCCCTGTCCTCGAGAGCTCAAGTTTTTTCGGATTGAACGGATCTATCAGGTCGAAATCGTCGTAAATGAAAGGCTCGTAGGGCCTGACTTCCGGAAGAGGTTTGACCTTGCCGCGCAGATTTGCTCCCGAATTTTTCACGAATTCCTGGAGGTCGTTGAATTTGCTCTGACCGCAGGCAGAAAGGGAGAGGACGAGAATCAGCGTCAGTGCGGCCCTCATTTCCTATCCTTCGGCATGGGTTGCTTTCCCCGGTCGGATTCGTCCGGATAGCGGTAAGTCCTGACAATAGCGTCCATTGTCAGAAGCCCTTCCTTGCCCGGGACAATGTTGATGTCGCTCAGGGTGACGATGCGGGGCAGTTGCGCGAGATCGCTGGCGAACGCCCCGATGTCGTGATAGTTTCCGGTGACCCTGATCGAGATGGGCAGCTCGGCATAAAATTCCGTGACATTTTCTTTTTGGGCCGGTCTGAAGAGATCGAATTGCAGTCCGCGACCCAGTCCGGCCTGGTTGATGTCGACCAGAAGCGCCTCCATTTCAGAGCGATTGGGCAATTGCTTCAGGAGCGCTCCGAAGGACTTTTCGATTTCCCTGAGTTGCCGCTGGTAAAACTCCAGATTGACGGCAACCTTCTTTTTCTCGAGGAAAGTTTTTTTCAGCTCCACTTCTTCATGCTTGGCCTGATCGAGTTCGTCCCACTGGCTTTTCCAGTCCAGGAAAAAGCCAAGGATAAGGATCAGCAGCAATATGCCACCGAGCAGCGTCATTTTGGGCGTCCATGGCCAGGAGCCGGGGTCTTTCAAATTCAGTTTTTTGAATTCGTCGAGAGTCATGGTCAATTTCCCGGCGGGTTTGCCAGGCCGGCCTTGTGCGCGAGCGTAAGGAAAAGGCTGAACTCGCTGAGTCGTCGGCTGTTGACCGTGACGCTGTGAATTTCCACGAGGTCGGGAGAGGCCATCCAGGGAGAATCGTCCAGATTGCGCATCAATGTGGAGACCCGTGCATTCGATTCAGCATAGCCGGTCAGCTGGATTTTCGTGACGTTGCCTTTCGTGTCTTCGCGCAGCGATTTGAGGTAGATGCCTTCCGGAAGCCTCTTTACCAGTTGATCGAGCAAATGAACCACTTCGGAACGGTTGTCCTGCAGTTTTTCCACGACCTGTTTCCTGGCGAGCAGGGCCCGAGTCTGCTCCTTGAGCTTTCTGATTTCCTCGATTTGATGGTCGAGGATGGCAATCTGCTGCTTGAGGTAGCTGTTCCTTTCTTTCTGGTAATCGATCCGGGAATTGATGGCGACATGAACGGCGAAGACGATCACGAGCCCCAAAGCTGCCGTCATCCCGGCAAGAATGGCGATTTGCTTTTGCTGGGCGACCCGTTTTCTTTCGCGATGGGGGAGAAGATTGATCCGTATCATGTTGGATCGAAGCCTCTCAATGAAAGGCCACAGGCAATCAGGAGCATAGGGGCGTCTGTCGCAAGCTGCCTGGGGCTGATCCTGCTGGAGAGTTCCATATCGGCAAAGGGGTTTGCAATGAGGGTGCTTACCTGGGTTCTGCTCGAAACGGTGTCATCCAAACCCTGGATCGTGGCACATCCTCCTGCCAGGACGATATGATTGACTTCATTGAATGGCGTGGAGGTGAAAAAGAACTGCAATGCGCGGGATATCTCGAGCGCGAGATTCTCCCTGAAGGGACGAAGAATCTCGGCCTCATAGTTGTCGGGAAGGCCTCCTTTGCGTTTGGCCATTTCCGCTTCATCCGGCGTCAGATTGTAGAAATGCTGTATGTCATAAGTCAGCTGATTTCCGCCGAATGGCTGATCTCTCATATAGACGGACTGTCCGTTGCGCAGCACGTTGATGCTCATCAGGCTTGCGCCGATATCGACGATCGCGATGGTCTTGTCTCGTCCCCCGTTCGGGAATTGCCGCTGAATCAGTTCGAAAGCGGTTTGGGCGGCGTAGGGTTCTACATCCATGACCAGCGCATTCAGGCCGGAAGCTTCGGCGGTTGCGACCCGGTCTTCCACCTTCTCCTTGCGCGAAGCTGCGATCAGGATCTCGACTTCCTCCGCATTTCCAGGCGCAGGCCCGATAACCTGAAAATCGAGATTGACTTCGTCGAGTGCAAAAGGGATGTACTGGTTCGCTTCGGTCTCGACCAGGAAGCTCAGGTCGTTCTCGTTTTGGCCTGAAGGGACGATGATTTTCTTGGTAATGACCGCTGCAGCAGGCAGGGCCATCGCCACGTTCTTGTTGCGGGTCCCCAGTTTCTTCCAGGCCCTTTCGACGCATTCGCTCACAGCATCGAAATCGCTGATATTGCCGTCGAGCACGGCCTCTCGGGGGAGGGGTTCGATGGCATAACGCTCGACCCGGTATCTGCTTTCTCCCGCTTTGCCGAGCTCGACCATCTTGACCGCTGACGAACTGATATCGACGCCGACCAATGGGAGCGATCTGATTTTCCAGAAACTCAGGTCGAAGTCGAAATTTCCCTTGAACATAGGCTGGTTATGCGCACTTTCGGATAATTCGGTTTAGATGCTAGCAGTATCGGTTCATCATGTAAAGTTTGTCATCTTCCTTGTGCCATCCTTGACGCCGAGTTTCATTTGTGCGGCGACAGGCCATATAATACCGGATTGAAAAAATTTCGAAGACTGAACGCCTCTATGGTTGCACGATGGCTGCTTTACATCTCACTCAGTGTGCTCGGCGTGGGTCTGATTTGTGCAGGACTCATTGCATTCGCTGCAGTGATGACCTATCCCAATCTGCCCTCCCTGGAAGTGCTGAAGGATTACCGTCCCAAGATTCCGCTCAGGGTCTATAGCGAGGAAGGGGTCCTGATAGGGGAATTCGGGGAAGAGCGCCGGGCCGTGGTTTCCATCAATCAGGTCCCGAAATTGATGAAGGAGGCCATCCTCGCTGCCGAGGACGAGCGTTTTTACGAACATGGCGGGATCGATTACCAGGGCGTCCTGAGGGCGGCATGGGTCAATTTCCTTCATGGCGGGTCGCGCCAGGGGGCGAGCACGATCACGATGCAGGTTGCGCGCAATTTCTTCCTGACCAAGGAAAAAACCCTTTTGCGGAAATTCAACGAGGCGCTGCTTTCCTTCAAGATCGAGAGAAGCCTGACCAAGGATGAAATACTTCAGCTTTACATCAATCAGATCTATCTTGGGCAAAAGGCTTATGGCTTTGCGGCCGCGGCGCAGGTCTATTTCGGCAAGCCGCTCGACAAATTGAGCGTGGCCGAAATGGCTGTTCTGGCGGGGTTGCCGAAAGCGCCTTCGGGCTTCAATCCGGTGGTCAATCCGGAACGCTCGAAATTGCGCCAGCTTTACGTGCTGCATCGGATGCGGGTTCTCGGATTTCTGACCGAAAACCAGTACGAGGCTGCAGTGAAGGAGCCGATCAAGGTGAAGCATGAGCGCCACGATTACCCCGTCAAGGCGGAGTATCTTGCCGAGATGGTTCGTCAGGACATGTACGACAGGTACAAGGAGGACACCTACACGAAAGGATACAAGGTCTATACCACGTTGCGCTGGGCCGATCAGGTGGCGGGCTATGAGGCGGTGCGCAAGGGGGTGATGGCTTATGACGATCGCCACGAGTACAAGGGCCCTGAAAAATATGTCGATCTGCCTGACGGGGAGGCCAAGTTCGACGACATCCTCGACGATTTCGACAAAAGCGACGACATCCTGCCCGCCATAGTGCTGCAGTCTTCCCCTGCCTTCGTGAAAGCCTATGTCAAGGGAGCGGGAAAAATTTCCATCGGTCCTGAAGGGTTGAAATTCGCCAAAAAGATGCTGGCGGAAAATCCTTCGCGGATCAGGCCGGGGGCGATAATCCGGGTGATTCGGGACGAGAAGGAAAAATGGTACATCACGGAACTGCCTGCAGTGGAGGCTGCCCTCATTTCCGTTTCTCCCCAGACAGGCGCAGTGCGTGCCCTGATAGGCGGGTTCGATTTCAATCAGAACCAGTTCAATCATGTGACTCAGGCATGGCGCCAGCCGGGGTCGAGCTTCAAGCCTTTCATCTATTCCGCAGCACTGGAGAAGGGTTTCACTCCGGCGTCGATCGTGGATGATGCTCCCCTGTCATTCACTGCCGCCGAGACGGGAAGCGTTGCCTGGGAGCCGAAAAATTACGAGGGCACTTATTCAGGACCGATGAGAATCCGAGTCGCATTGGCCGAATCCAAGAATCTGGTTGCAATCAGGATATTGCAGGCCATCGGGGCCAACTACGCCCAGGATTACATCACCCGCTTCGGCTTCGATCCGAAAATGCATCCGCCCTATCTTACCATGGCCCTCGGCGCAGGTATGGTGACGCCCTGGCAGATGGCGGGGGCCTATTCCGTTTTCGCCAACGGCGGGTACAAGGTCAGCCCCTATTACATCGATCGCATCGAGGATCAGGAAGGACATGTTCTGGCAAAGGCATCTCCCGTGATCGCTGGTGCGCCCGGCACTTCTCCCGTGATCGATCCGAGAAATGCCTTCATCATGACCAGCATGATGCAGGATGTGATCAAGTACGGTACCGGCGCAGAGGCCATGAAGCTTGGCCGCACCGATCTCGCGGGAAAGACCGGGACCACCAACGATCAGGTGGATGCCTGGTTTGCCGGATTTCAGCCCACCCTGACGACCATAGCCTGGATAGGGTACGACCAGCCCAGAACGCTGGGAAGGGGTGAAACCGGTGCCCGGGCCGCCCTGCCCATCTGGATGGGCTATATGGCGAAGGCACTGGACGGGGTGCCGGAGGCTGCATTTACCATGCCGCAAGGGGTGGTCGAGGCCAAGATCGATCCTGTGACGGGGCAGATCGAAACAGGGAGCGGCGGCATGGACGAATATTTCTACCAGGAACTGGTACCCAAGGCCCAGGTTGCCGGGAAGGCCGCAGTTGCAGATCCACTCTTCTGATCGTGGCGAAAGAGCGCACAAAAAAATACGAGCAGATGCGGGAGCGTATCGCTTACCTCGCGGCCCGGCTCATCGCCGAGGATGGGATCGACGACTTTTCCCAAGCGAAGCGCAAGGCCGCCCAGCAGATCGGTGCGCCTGATACGCATTGCCTGCCGACCAATGGCGAAATAGAAAAGGCGCTGCGCACATTCAGGAGCCTTTATCAGCAGGAAGAGCAGCCCAGGGTGCTCGCCCACCTGAGGCAGGCTGCACTCCACCTGATGCGCCTCCTGGAGCGATTCAACCCCTATCTTTCAGGTCCGGTGCTGACCGGCACCGCGGGAAAATATTCCGAAATCGATCTGCAGCTTTATACCGACAGCGTCAAGGATGTGGAGTTTTTTCTCATCGATAGGCGGATTCCCTATCGTTCAGGCGAAATCAGGGCGGGTTGGGGAATCGTTCCGGTTTTCATCCTGGATCACGACGGCATTATGGTGAACGTCGCGGTCTACTCGGAAAACGACCTGCACGCCCTGCCCAATTCACGCGCGAAGCGCTCCCAGGTCGAAGCGCTCCTGGCAGAAGACCCTATTCCTTGAGCCAGACTGCGGCTTCCAGCGCAAAGTAAGTGAGAATGCCGTCCGCTCCTGCGCGCTTGAAGGAAAGCAGCGCTTCCAGGATGCAGGCTTTCTCGTTGATCCAGCCGTTCATCCCGGCTGCCTTGAGCATGGCGTATTCTCCGCTCACCTGGTAGACGAAGGTCGGAACCCCGAATTCATCCTTGATTCTTCTGACAATGTCGAGATAGGGCAGGCCGGGTTTGACCATGATCATGTCGGCGCCTTCGTCGAGATCGAGCTGCGCTTCCCAAAGCGCTTCGTCCGAATTGCCCGGGTCCATCTGGTAACTGTATTTGTTTCCGGACCCGATGTTGGCGGCGGATCCGACCGCGTCCCTGAACGGTCCGTAGAAGCTCGAAGCATATTTTGCGGAATAGGCGAGGATGCTGGTGTGAATCAGATTCTTTTCATCCAGTGCGGCCCGGATCGCGCCCACCCTGCCGTCCATCATGTCGGAAGGGGCGACGATGTCCGCTCCGGCCTGTCCGTGTACGACGGCCTGTTTGGCGAGAACTTCGACCGTTTCGTCGTTCATCACGTAGCCGGTTGCGTCGATCAGCCCGTCCTGGCCGTGGGTCGTGTAGGGGTCGAGGGCGACGTCGGTAATGATGCCGAGCTCGGGAAAGCGTTTTTTCAGCGCCGTCACGGTCTTGGGCACGAGCCCTTCCGGGTTGAATGCCTCGCGCGCATCCAGGCTTTTCTGTTCCGGGCCGATGACCGGAAACAGGGCCATGGCGGGAATTCCCAGTTCCAGGCATTGCTCGGCCTGATGAAGCAATCTGTCGAGGCTCTGGCGGATCACGCCGGGCATGGATTTCACTTCCTCCACCCGGTTCTCGCCTTCCAGGACGAAAACGGGATAAATGAAGTCGCTGGGAGAAAGACTGCTTTCCCTCACCAGCCGTCTCGAAAAATCGTTGCGCCTCAGGCGCCTCATTCTTTTTTGCGGGAACATTTCTTCTCCTTGGCGAAAATTTTCCGGAATTTTAAATCATCGGGAACTATTCTGTAACTCGGAGGGTCTGATTCAACAGATGATGCTGAGTCATCCCCGCTATCCCCTCTATGAGCGGGCGTCTTAATCCCAAACTAAGACGTTTTTCATCCCCTTTCCGGCTTTCTTCCCCTTTTTCCGGAGAGGGGTTTCTTTTTATTCCAGCCATCTGCCTATCACGCTTTCGGCCTCCTCCATGCCGATTTTCTTGAGGCTGGAGAAGAGCTGGACGCTGCAGTTGGGATATTCCCTGAGAAATTCGGTCACTTCCCGCAGCACCTTCGCAGATTCCTGCCTGGTGAGCTTGTCCGCCTTGGTGAGCAGGACATGGATGGGTTTTCCCGTCGGGCCGAACCAGCCCAGCATCCGGATATCGAGCTGCGTGAGGGGATGACGGGCATCCATGATGAGCACGAGGCCGCGCAACTGGGGGCGCTCCTGCAGGTAACGGCTGAGGAGGGTTTCCCAGTGGTGCCTTATCTGTTCCGGGACCTTGGCGTAGCCGTAGCCCGGAAGGTCCACCAGGTAATTCCCCTTGTCGTCCAGGCTGAAATAATTGATGTGCTGGGTTCTCCCCGGAGTCTTGCTGACGAATGCGAGCCGCGTTCTTCGCGAGAGCGTATTGATCGCGCTCGATTTTCCGGCGTTCGATCTGCCGGCAAAGGCGACTTCTCCCCTGGATTCCAGGGGAAGGTCGCGGAAGTGATTTACCGTGGTGAAGAAGGCCGCATTGCTGAAGAGCGTCATGCTTTTGAGAAATATTTTTTCGCGGAAAGCAGGGTGCGCTCGATTTCGTCTTTGCCATGCGCCATCGACACGAACCCGGCTTCGAAAGCGGAAGGGGCGAAATAAACGCCTTCGTCGACCATGGAATGGAAGAAGCGGTTGAACGCCGCCTTGTCGCACTGCATGACTTCCGCATAGCTTTTTGGGGGCGTTTCCCTGAAATAAAGGCCGAACATGCCGCCCACCGATTGCGCAGAGAAGGCGATGCCCGCCTCGCGGGCGATGGCCTCCAGTCCTTCGGTCAACTGGCGTGCGGTAGTTGAGAGTTTCTCGAAGAATCCCGGGGCCTGGAGCAGCTTCAAGGTGGCAAGCCCTGCTGCCATTGCGACCGGGTTCCCGGAAAGGGTTCCCGCCTGATAGACGGGGCCCAGAGGGGCGAGGCATTGCATGATGTCGCGCCTGCCGCCGAATGCGCCGACTGGCATGCCGCCTCCGACCACCTTGCCGAGGGTGGTGAGGTCCGGCTTTATCCCGTAAAGGCCCTGGGCCGAGGCGAGCCCCACCCTGAAGCCAGTCATCACTTCGTCGAAAATCAGCACACAGCCGTGCTTCGTGCACAGGGATCGCAAGGCATCCAGAAACGCCTTTTCCGGGGCGACGAGATTCATGTTGCCGGCGACCGGCTCGATGATGACGGCGGCGATTTTGTCGCCCATCATCGAGAAGGTCTCTTCCAGCTGCGCCACGTTGTTGTAGTCGAGCACCAGGGTATGCTGGGCAGTCTCAGGGGGAACGCCCGCCGAGCTCGGGTTGCCGAAGGTCAGCGCGCCGGAGCCGGCTTTCACCAGCAGGGAGTCGGCATGGCCGTGATAGCATCCCTCGAATTTGACGATGGCGCTCCTGCCCGTGTACCCGCGGGCGAGCCTGATCGCGCTCATGGTCGCTTCGGTCCCCGAGCTCACCAATCTCACCTGGTCCATGGAGGGGACAAGGGAGCAGAGCAAGTCGGCCATTTCCAGTTCGAGTTCTGTCGGGGCGCCGAAGCCGAGTCCCTGCTGCGCCGCGTCGCATACCGCCTTGATCACTTCCGGGTGGGCATGGCCCAAAATCATCGGCCCCCAGGAACCGACATAATCGATATAGGCCTTGTCGTCCGCGTCCCAGACGAATGCGCCCTTGCCGCGCTTGAAGAAAATCGGGGTTCCCCCCACGGAACCGAATGCGCGTACCGGGGAATTGACTCCCCCCGGGATATGAATGCGGGATTTTTCGAAAAGATTCTGGCTGTTCGTCATTTTTGTATGGAAAAAAGTTCAGAAAATTGGTTTGCTGCGGCCTGGATGTCCGGCGCATCGAAAAGGGATGAGACGACGGCGAGCGCGTCCGCTCCGGATTCGACGAGACGAGCCCCGTTGTCGAGGTTTATTCCGCCTATGGCTACGACAGGTATCTTGAGGGAAAGTTTTGACATTTGCAACAGCGAAAGCGGTGCCCTGACAGCATCCGGCTTCGTGAGGGAGGCGAAGAAGCTGCCGAATGCCACATAGTCCGCGCCCAGATTCCGGGCATCCAGGGCAAGATCGATGCTGTCGTAGCAGGACACCCCCAGAATCTTGCCCTTCAGCCTTTTTCTGGCGTCGTCAATCGGGCCGTCTTTCGAGCCGATGTGAACGCCGTCGGCCCCGACTTCGAGGGCGAGATCGATTTCGTCGTTGACGATGAAGGGAACTGCATATCGGCTACAGACGGTTCTGATGGCGATCGCCTGTTCCAGCCGGAGATTTGCGCTGCCCGACTTGCAGCGGTACTGCACGATTTTCGCACCGCCCAGGATCGCCTTTTCGGCCTTGCGCGCAAGCAGGGCGGTATCCGCGCACTCGGGCGTGATTGCGTATAGCCCTCTGATCACGCGTCTTCGCGCGCCCAGAAAAAGCGGTCCGGAATATGCTGGCCCATCCCAGGACGGAACCCAGAATCGAGCGTGTTCCAGGTGTATTCCTGGGCCTTTTCGACTGCGGTCATGATGTCCAGACCCATGGCGACTGCGGCTGCGATGGCGGAGGCCAGGGTGCATCCCGAGCCGTGGTAGGAATGGGGGAGCCTGTTCCAGGAATCCGTGCGCAAAATTCCGGAGCCGCCGTAAAGGGTGTTGATCACCTGGGGGGTGTTTTCGTGCGTTCCCGTGACGAGAACATATTCCGCCCCCATGTCCAGGATACGCTCGGCGCACCGGGCAAGGCCGAGGTCTTCCTCGTGTTCTTCCTGGGCGAGATATCTCGCTTCGATGCTGTTCGGGGTGACGAGCGTCGTCTGGGAAATCAGCAGGCTTTTCATGGCGTCGACCATTTCTTCCGTGGCGAGTTCGTCGCCCCTGCCGGAGGAGAGCACGGGGTCGAGTATCAGCGGAATGTCGGGATAATCCGATACGACTTCGGCGATGGCGGCGATATTTTCGATGCTGCCCATCACCCCGATCTTGAAGGCATGAACCGCCATGTCTTCCAGCACGCATCTGGCCTGGTCGGCGACCCACTCGGAATCCAGCGCCATGATGTCTTCTATGCCCGCCGTGTCCTGGATCGTCACTGCAGTGACCACCGAAAGGGGATGGCAGCCCATGCTGGCGAGCGTCAGGAGGTCCGCCTGAAGGCCGGCACCGCCGCTGGGATCGGTCGCCGAAAAGCAAAGCACGATGGGTGGAGGCTGATTCATGGGAAGATATGCATTAAAATTGAATTTTACCCGAAGAAGAAGGTGATCGCTTGAGAAAATACCTGTGCCTGATTTGCGGCTACATTTACGACGAGGCCCTGGGGATACCGGAAGACGGCATTCCCCCCGGGACGAAATGGGAAGATGTGCCCATGAACTGGACCTGCCCGGAATGCGGGGCGCGCAAGGAAGACTTCGAACTCATCGAGGAATGAAATGAGGATACTGCATACCATGCTGAGGGTGGGAAATCTCGACCGCTCGCTGGAATTCTACACCAAGGTGCTGGGCATGACGCTCCTGCGCCGCAAGGATTACCCGGAAGGCCGATTCACCCTGGCTTTCGTCGGCTACGGCGACGAATCCGGTCATGCGGTGATCGAGCTCACCCATAACTGGGATACTTCCTCCTACGATTTGGGCAACGGCTTCGGGCATGTCGCGATCGAGGTCGAGGATGCCGCCAAGGCCTGCGAGGAAACCAGGAAGCTGGGCGGCAAGGTGGTCAGGGAAGCAGGTCCCATGAAGCACGGCACGACGGTGATCGCCTTCGTCGAGGACCCGGACGGCTACAAGATCGAGTTCATAGAGCGCTAGTATTGGGCTTCGCGCACCAGCGGCATGCCTTCTGCTTCCCAGCGCGCAATGCCGCCTGCGACGTTGAGCACTTTCCTGAAGCCCATCATCTGCAGTACTGCGGCAGCCATGGCCGAACGGCCGCTGGTGGCGCAGTAGACGACGACCTGCCTGTCGCGCGCGCCGGACAGGGGCGGGTAGTGCTTGGGATAGCTCGTGTCGGCTGCGGCTTCCAGGATGCCGCGCGGCACGGGATGCGCCCCGCCGATATGGCCATGCTCGAATTCGGCTGGCTCGCGCACGTCGATCAGCAAAAGGTCTTCCTTTGCATCCAGTTTGGCCTTGAGTTCTTCAGGCGTAATCTCGGTGATGCAGGACTTGGCCGCTTTCACGAAATCCATCAGGCCTGCAGGCTGTTCGGGTTTGAACAAGTTGTACATTTTTCTCCTGGGCTGTCGATAATTGGAGCTTGCCGGACATGGCAGCTCCGGAATCAGAGGGCATTTTAGCCCGACAGCCTGCAATATGGAATCTTCGCGATGAATGATGCAACCGAACGGGATTATTTCCAGACGGGCAGGGATACGCCCACGCCCCAGACGCTCTGCCTGTGGTTGTAATCGATCAGGCTTTCGCCGTAGCCCGTGAAATACTGGAGGTGCAAATCGAAATCGCTGCGCCAGTCCGGGGAAAAATACTTCAGGATTTCTTCGAGGGGATAGGAATAATCGAGCTGCAGCGAGCGGATGCGCGCGGTAGCTGAAAGCTCGTAACGGTTGAAATAAAGCAACTGCACATCGCCGTAACCCAGGTAATGGGTGATGTCCGGATTGTCGTTCTGCGAGGGGTTGCTTACCTGTATGCGGGTCCAGAGGCGCGGCAGCAGGACCAGCGTACCGCCCTGAAAATCGTCGTTCTCGAAGCCGGTCTGGACGTAAAGCCGGTTCCAGCTGCGCGATCTGGGGTCGCTCTGCCCGTTGGACTGGTGATCGATGGCGATGTTCAGGAGCTTCGGCGAAAAGGCGGAGGTAACCGGGTCCATGAATCTTTTGGAAAGAATGAGCTCGGGTTGGTAATTGCTCTCCCTGAAGGGGCGGGAGTGGGATGCGTCCCAGAACTGCCAGAACGATTGCTGGGTATAGCCGAACCACATGGCCCAGTCGTTGCTGTCCTGCGCCCAAAGCCTGGACTTGAAGCTGATCTGGAATTTCGCTTCGGTGTTGTCCAGCGGATAGGAATAGGGAACCCGGTTGTTGGGGTTGGGGCTGGTCGGCGCGTTGTTCGGATTCGAGGAGTTCGCGATCGGCAGGAAATAGTTCTGTCGGTACATTGAGATGGCGCCGCTTTGTTCCGGATCCCAAGTCGAGAGCAGCATGGATTTTTCTGCCAGAGGGTTTGCCGATTTTTCGGATATTTCGGTTGCTGACGCATTCTGTTCGGCAGGTGTTTCAGGTGTTTTCGGGGGATTTGCTTCAGGGCCTGCCAGGCTTTTGTAGCAGTCGCGCTGGGCCGCCAGGGGCGCATTGTCCTGCTCCATTTTCAGGCAGTCCCGGAAATTCAGGGCCTGCGCGGAACCTGCCCAGAATGCGAGGATCAGCCAAATCGCATACCGGTTCATTTTTCGCCCAGGTAATTCGAGATCCGAGCGAAGTCGGAAACGGAAAGCGTTTCGGCGCGCGCCTGCGGGTCGATGGACAATGCCTCGAAATCTTCCGCATCCAGCCTGTCCCTGAGCGTGTTCCGCAACGTCTTGCGGCGCTGCGAAAACGCAGCTGCGACGATTTTCGAGAAAAGGGCCTCGTCGGCGGCTTCGACGGATTCGAGCGGAACCATCCTGACGATTGCGGAATCGACCTTGGGTGCAGGATTGAAGCATTCCGGAGGCACTTCGAAGCATTTTTCCATGTCGAAACGATGCTGCAGCATCACCGAAAGCCTGCCGTAATCAGGGGTCGATGGTTCCGCGACCATCCTGTCGACCACTTCCTTCTGCAGCATGAAATGCATGTCCCGGATCGAATCCGGGAATTCGGACAGGTGGAAAAGCAATGGAGTGGAAATGTTGTAGGGCAGGTTGCCCACGACCCTGAGATTTTTCCCCAGGCTGGAAAAATCGAATTTGAGGGCGTCAGCCTGATGGATCGTGAGCCTGTTTTCGGGAAATCGCTCCGAAAGGTGGGCCACGATGTCCCGGTCTATCTCGATCACGTCCAGATGGTCGAGGATGGAAAGCAATGGTACGGTGAGCGCGCCGAGCCCGGGTCCGATCTCGGCCATCCTGTCCGAAGGCATGGGACGTATGGCGTCGATAATTCTCGCGATGATGGCATCGTCCTTCAGGAAATTCTGGCCGAAGCGCTTTCTTGGCTTATGGCTCATCTCGATTTTTCGACCATTTCGGTTGCGGTTTGAATGGCGGCTTTCAGGCTTCCCCTGTCTATTCGCCCTGTACCTGCAAGGGCAAGGGCGGTTCCGTGGTCGACGGATGTCCTGATGATGGGCAGGCCCAGGGTGATGTTCACCCCACCCCCGAAACTCGCGTATTTGAGAACCGGAAGCCCCTGATCGTGGTACATGGCGAGCACGCAGTCGAATCCTTCGAGATGATTGAAGAGCGTGTCGGCCGGAAAGGGGCCCTCGACAAGCATGCCTTCTTCCTGCAGCGACAGAATTGCAGGCTCGATGATGTCGATCTCTTCCCGTCCCAGATAGCCCGATTCCCCTGCATGCGGATTGAGCCCCGCCACGGCGATTTTCGGGAAGGCTATGCCGAAGCGTTTCTTCAGGTCGCAATGCAGTATCTTAATGGTCTGCTTGAGGGAATCCCTGGTGATCGCATCCGGCACGTCCCGCAGCGGAAGGTGGGTGGTGGCGAGCGCGACCCGCATCCCGCCGCCCGCGAGCATCATGACTACCCGTCCGGTTTCGGTGAGCTCCGCCAGAAATTCGGTATGGCCGCTGAAGGCAATTCCGGCGGCATTGATGATTCCCTTGTGGATCGGGGCGGTCACGAGCGCATCGAATTCGCGATTCAGGCAGCCAGCAACTGCCCGCTCCAGCGTTTCAAGGACAGCGCGGCTGTTCGAAGCATCCGGTTTGCCGGGAATCGCTTTCGAGGGAAGGGGATGGTGTTCTAGGGAGAATTTGGCGGAAATTCCGGGGGCGTAATCCGGGATGTCGAATGGAAGCCCGAGCAATTCGGCCCGTTCCCGCAGCATTTCCCGGTCGGCGACGAAGACGATGCGCGCGGGGAGGTCCTCCATGGCGAGGAGGGCGCACAGATCGGGGCCTATCCCTGCCGGCTCTCCTGGCGTTACCGCCAACGTGATGTTATTTGCTTTCGTCGAGATGGTATTCGACATAGGCCCGGTCGCGCAGCTGCCTCAGCCACTCTTGGTAGGCTTCGTCGGATTTCCTGGCCGCAAGCGCCTTGCGCGCTTCCAGAACCTGCTTTTCCTTGCCCACATCCTCGCTGCGCCTGCCCAGTACCTGGATCAGGTGCCATCCGAAAGGCGTGTGAACCGGTTCGCTGATCTGGCCCGGCTGCAGGGCATCCATTGCCTTCTGGAATTCGGGCACCGTGTCGCCAGGGGAGACCCAGCCTATGTCCCCGCCGTCAGCGGCGCTCGGGTCGTCGGAATGGAGTTTTGCCTCCTGTCCGAAATCAGCCCCCTTCTTGATCTTGTCCAGGATTTCCTGAAGGCGCTTTTTGGCATCGTCTTCGGAGACATCTTCGCCGGTCTTGATCAGGATATGACGCACATGGGTCTGCGTCACGAGCGACTGGGATCCGGCCTCCCGCTTGTCGTTGAGCTTGATGATGTGGAATCCGTTGGGGCTTCTGAGGATGCCGCTGATGTCCCCCGGATTCATTTTCTGCAGCAATTCGGTGAAGGCTGTCGGCAACTGTCCCGCCGGCTTCCAGCCTATCGTCCCGCCCTGCAGGGCATCCGGCGCATCGGAAAAGGAGGCTGCAACCTGTCCGAAGTCGGCTCCATGCCTCAATTGAGCGAGGGCTTCTTCAGCCTTGCGAAGCTGGGTCTGGATCTGTTCGGAACTCGCCTGCTCGGGGAGCCTGATGAAGATGTGGGAAAGGTTGTATTCCTCGGATTTGCCCTGCTGTTGCTGGTTCTTCAGGTAATTGTTGATTTCGGTGTCGGTGACGACGATCTTGCTGTCGACTTCGCGCTGCCTGAGCTTGGACTTGATAATCTCGTCCCGGATTTCTTCCTTGAATTTGTCGAAATCGACACCGTCCTTTTCCACCGCCTTGCGGAAATCCTCAAGGCTGAGCTTGTTGTCGCTTGCAATGCGCTCCAGTGCCTTGTTGAGCTGCTCGTCGTCGACCTTCAGGCCCACTTCGGCAGCGTACTGGAGCTGGATCTTGTCCATGATCATCTGCTCCAGCACCTGCTTCCTGAGGACGCTCTCGGGCGGCAGGGGAATGCCGCGTTTTTCGATCTGCTTCGAAATGGCCTGAACCCGGTCATCGAGCTGGACCTGAGTGATCACGTCGTCGTTGACCACGGCCACGATGCGGTTGATGAGCTCTGTTCCCTGGGCGGAAAGCGCAGCGAGAGAGAGCGCGAATAAAAGAACGAGGCGGGAAAATTTGTTTGTCATGTCGAAACCCTGGAGAACAGCGTTTATTCTACCCCATCAAACATTGAATCTGAAATGCATCACGTCGCCGTCCTGCACCACATAATCCTTGCCCTCCAGCCGCATTTTGCCGGCTTCCTTTGCACCCTGTTCGCCTTTGTACGCGATGAAATCGTCGTAGGCGATCACTTCGGCCCGGATGAAGCCGTGTTCGAAGTCGGTGTGAATGACGCCTGCCGCCCTGGGTGCGGTGTCCCCCCTGTGTATGGTCCAGGCCCGCACTTCCTTGACGCCTGCGGTGAAATAGGTTTGCAGACCGAGCAGATTGTAGCCTGCCTGGATCACCCGGTTGAGCCCGGGTTCCGCAAGCCCCATATCCTTCAGGAATTCGGCCTTGTCGACTTCTTCCAGGTCGGCGATTTCCGCTTCCATTGCGGCGCAGATGGCGACCACAGGCGCTTTTTCCTTGGCGGCATATTGGGTTACCGCATCGAGAAGGGGATTGTCCCTAAAGCCGTTTTCGCTCACATTGGCGACATACATCGTGGGTTTTGCGGTGAGCAGACAAAGGGGTTTGATGAGGTCATGCTCGTCCTCGTCGAGCGCCATGCTGCGCACGGGAAGCCCCTGGTCGAGATGGGAATGGACCTTATCGAGAAGCGCAACCAGCTTGGCCGCTTCCTTGTCCCCGCTCTTGGCGACCTTGCCATGCCTTGTTTGCGCTTTTTCGACAGTGGCAAGGTCGGCAAGCCCGAGTTCGGTGTTGATGGTTTCGATGTCCGAAATCGGGTCGACCCTGTTCGCAACGTGAACGACATTGCCGTCTTCGAAGCAGCGCACGACATGCACGATGCCGTCGGTTTCGCGTATGTTGGCGAGAAACTGGTTGCCCAGTCCTTCTCCCTTGGAAGCGCCGGCGACGAGCCCTGCGATGTCCACGAATTCGACGATGGCGGGCTGAATCTTCTGCGGCTTGACGATTTCGGAAAGCATCGCAATGCGCGCATCGGGAACCTCGACGATGCCGACATTGGGTTCGATGGTGCAGAAGGGATAATTCTCCGCCGCGATTCCCGATTCTGTCAGGGCATTGAACAGGGTGGACTTGCCGACATTCGGCAGCCCCACGATTCCGCATTTCAGGCTCATGAATTTTCTGGGTTTATCTGGAAAAGACGCATTATAGCATTCCCGGCGACGCCGCATGCCCGGAAAAATGCCCGCCGGGGATGGCGGGCCAGTAGGGGAGGTTACGGCGAAATTATGGCCGTCTTGTGTCTCGGTTTTATGAGGGCGGGGTAACCCTGTGTATCGAAACGTAGCTATACTTGGATGGTAGGCAAAAACAGGAGAGGCGAAGACATGGAAGGCGAAATCAGAAAGATGCTGGAGGGCGACATCGAGTTTTTCCGCAAAAAGGCCGGGTTCTACAGGGAAAATCATTTGCACGAGGCTGCCGTGTTCGCCGAAAGGCTTGCGGCCAATCTGGAACTTGCGCTGACCACTTTGCCGAGGGACGACGATATCGATATCGTTTAGGCTTTGGTGTGCAGCTTCAGCATGGCTGCCTGTTGCTGTCCCTTCGCGATCAGCGGCCAGGCCGCCAGGCTTTTCGAGATCGCATCCTGAATCAGCTCTTCTTCTTCCTTGCGAGGGGCTTTGAGAACGTAGTCCGAGACGTTTTTCTTCTCCCCCGGATGCCCTATGCCGAGGCGGAGGCGCCAGAAGTCCCGTGTACCGAGATGGGATGCGATGTCCTTGAGTCCGTTGTGTCCGCCGAGTCCGCCGCCCAGTTTCAGGCGAACTGCGCCGGGTTCGAGGTCGAGCTCGTCGTGCACCACCAGGATGTGCTCCGGGGCGATCCTGTAAAAGCGCGAAAGGGCGGAAACCGCCCTGCCGCTTGCATTCATGAATGTTTGTGGCTCGATGAGCCAGATATCTCCCGGGATGCGGGCGGTAAAGCCGTGCATCCTGGGATCCATCTTGAGGGTTGCATTTTCCCCTGACGCAAGCCTGTCAACCCACCAGAAACCGGCGTTATGCCGTGTTTCCGCATATTCCTTTCCCGGGTTGCCCAGACCTGCGACCAGCCTGATCATGAGCCCAATCAGGCTGCTTCGGGTGGTGCGGCAGCTTCTTCGGAGACGGCGCCCCTGGGCAGAGCGATGGTTGCGACCACGGCATCGTTGCCGTGAGTGATCGCCTCGACGCCCTTGGGCAGATTGAGGTCGGAGATGTGGACCGAATGGCCGAGCGCGAGCGAGGCAAGATCGACTTCAATGAATTCCGGCAGGTTCCCCGGCAGGCAGGACACCTCGATTTCATTCATGACGTGGCTGACGATGCCGGCGGAAAGCTTCACGCCGGGGGCGATGTCCGCATTGATGAAGTGCAGCGGCACCTTCATGTGGACTTTCTGGTCTTTCGCCACGCGCTGGAAGTCGACATGGAGCACGATCGGCTTGAAGGGGTGCATCTGCACGTCCCGAAGCAATACCGCTTCCTTGGCGCCGTCGAGCATCAGGTTCAGGATCGAGGAATGGAACACTTCCCGCTTGAGCTGATGGAAAATGATGTTGTGATCAAGTTCGATCGCTTGCGCTGCTTTGCCGCCGCCATATACGATTCCTGGCACGCGACCGGCTATGCGCAGGCGGCGGCTCGCACCCGTTCCCTGCAATGTGCGCGCTGTTGCGCTGATTTCGATTTGCATTTGACTACTCCAAAAAATTGCGGGCCGCGACCAGCCCGCAGGTTAAAAAAACTATTCCATGAAAAGGGAGCTCACGGATTCCTCGTTGCTGATGCGCAGCATCGTTTCGGCGAGAAGCCCGGAAATCGTGATGGCCCTGATCTTTTCGCATTCCTTCGCGTCTTCCTTCAGCGGGATGGTGTCGGTGACGACCAGCTCGTCGAGCGCGGAATTTTTGATTCTCTCGACCGCAGGGCCGGAAAGCACAGGATGGGTGCAGTAGGCGATCACCCGCTTTGCGCCGTGCTCCTTCAGGGCTGCGGCCGCTTCGCAGAGCGTGTTGGCGGTGTCGACCATGTCGTCCATGATGACGCAGGTTCTGCCGGACACATCGCCGATCAGGTTCATGACCTTGGCGACATTGGGTTTTGGGCGACGCTTGTCGATGATGGCGAGATCGGTTTCCAGCCTTTTTGCGAGCGCCCTGGCGCGCACCACGCCGCCTATGTCCGGGGATACCACGACAAGCTCCCTGTAATCGTGCTTCCAGATGTCCCCGAGCAGGATGGGCATCGCATAGATGTTGTCCACCGGAATGTCGAAAAAGCCCTGGATCTGGTCGGAGTGGAGATCCATCGTCAGCAGCCTGTCGATTCCGACGCTGGTGAGCATGTTGGCCACGACCTTGGCCGTGATCGCCACGCGCGCCGAGCGGGGGCGTCTGTCCTGACGGGCATAGCCGAAATAGGGAATCGCTGCGGTGATCCGTCCGGCGGAAGCCCGTTTCAATGCGTCGACCATCACCAGCACTTCCATCAGGTGATCGTTGGTCGGGCGGCAGGTCGACTGCAGCACGAAGACATCCTTGCCGCGCACGTTCTCGAGAATTTCCACCATCACTTCGCCGTCGCTGAAGCGGGTGACATTCGCGCGTCCGAGGTGGATGCTGAGGTGCCGAACCACTTCCTCCGCGAGGGCGGGATTGGCATTGCCGGTAAACACCATCAGACTGTCGTAGGCCATGCCACCATCCTTCTATGCTTCAAATTCAACTGGCTGGGGAGGTAGGGATCGAACCTACGAATGCCGGGATCAAAACCCGGTGCCTTACCGCTTGGCGACTCCCCAAAACTGGTTCCCCGCTCAGAAATCCTTCAGCGGGTGGCGATCAAGACCTCTGGCCAGAAAACCGCGCATTCCTTCCGGAAGTTCGTTCAATGCACGCCTTGCATCGAACTCGCTCGAAAACTCCGCGAATACGCACGATCCCGATCCCGTCATGGCCGCCCGTCCGTATCGCCGCAGCCAGGCCAGGTGCTCGGCGACAACCGGATAGCGGTTGCAGGCCACGGGTTCAAGGTCATTATGACCGGCCTTGATCGAAAAGTCCGATATTTTGATTGGATTCGTGTTTCTTGTCAATTCCGGGCTTGCGAAAATCTCGGCCGTGGGAATTTGGACCTGCGGCATGAGGACCAGATACCAGGCAGGATCGAGGCAAACGGGGGCGAGTTTTTCGCCTATTCCTTCGGCGAAGGCGTTTTCCCCGAAAATGAACACCGGGACGTCCGCTCCGAGTTTCAAGCCGATTTGCTGCAGTTTTTCCCGACTGAAATCAATCTTCCATAGCCTGTTCAACACGATCAGGGTGGTGGCCGCATCCGAACTGCCTCCCCCCAGGCCGCCTCCCATCGGCAGGCGCTTTTCGAGCCTGATTTTCGCCCCCAGACGGCAGCCGCTTTCCTGCTGGAGGAGGCGGGCCGCACGCAAGCAAAGATCCGATTCGACAGGAACCCCGGGTAACGGATTGGGCAGAACGATTTCAGGCGAGTCGGAAATTTCGAAGTTCAGATGGTCGCAATAATCGATGAATCTGAACACGCTTTGCAGCAGGTGGTAGCCGTCCGGGCGTCTTCCCACCACATGCAGGAAGAGGTTGAGTTTGGCTGGGGCGGGATAGCTTGTCACGAGGCGGCGTCGATGATGAATTTGATCCTGATGCCCTCGCGCCGCAGCACGATTTCTCTCGGCAAGCCGTTCTCGAAGCGCCGCGCGTAACGGATGTCCCATCCGTCCTGGGTGAGCTCGGCAAGCCGGTTTTCCCGGTCGAAAGAGGCGCTCGAGGGCGAATCTGCAGCCGCTTTCCCCCTTACCCAACTGTCCAGCCCCTGCAGGGGGAGGCGCCATCCCAGGATCTTTTCGGTCAGACTTTCGACATCTTCTGCGCGATATTCCTGCCGGTTCTGGGCGGTCATCAGGGCGCCTTCAGGATTTCTCAGGATATGGGCCACTGTCTGCCCCATGGGGGAGAGGAGCCAGACCTCGTCCGAATTTTTGCGGTGTATCCAGCGCAGATTGCCGTTGAATCCCTTGTCGTCGTATTTCACGGCTATCCTGCCGGAGAGGTCGAAGAGCGTGTCGGGGGAGACCGATCTCGGCGGCGTGGTGCTGCATCCGGCCAGAAGGAGCAGGAGAAGCAGGGTGCGCATCAGTGCCCGAATTTTTTGATACTCTTGAGGAGCGCCTCGTTGCCTGGATTTTCCTTCAGGGAAGATTGCAGGAGCTTTTTCGCGTCCTCATGCTTTCCCTGCGCCCAGAGCACTTCGGCCAGATGGGCCGCGATTTCCGGATCGCGGCGCCCGGCATAGGCGCGCTTCAGGTAGTCGATGCTGGAAGTCAGGTTGCCCATCTTGAATTGCAGCCAGCCCATGCTGTCGAGGGTGTAGGGATCCTGCGGGGACAAGTCGAGCGCCTTCTCGAGCAAGGGCAGTGCCTCCTTGTAACGGGTGGTGTGCTCGACCAGCGTGTAACCGAGCGCATTGTAGGCCTGGGCAAAGTCGGGCTGGATCCTGATCAGCTTGCTCAGGCTCTTTTCGGTCTCCCGGATCTTGCCGAGCTTTTCCGCAGCCATGGCCTGGTCGTAAAGCAGATTGGGGGAATCAGGGAATTTCGCGAGCCCCTTGTCGAGCACGGTATAGGCCTCCCTGTATTTTCCGGAATCGTGCAGCATCTGGGCTTCGGCCTGGATGATGAATATCTTCTGTGCTTCGTTGGAAGTTGGAATGTCGTGCAGATAGCCAATCGCCTTCGCAAGATTGCCGCGTTCCTTCATGATGACGGCCACCCTGACTTTCGCCGGAAGGAACTGGTTGCCATTTTCGACAGCGTTATACCATTTTTCGGCCTCTGCGGGATTTTTCTTCAGTTCGTAACTTTGTCCGAGATAATAACGGACGAGATCCGGATTCTGGTAACCCTGATCGAGCAGCTTTTTGAAGTCGGAAATGGCTGAATCGACATCGCCGAGCTGCAGCGACAGCAATCCCACGGCGAAGGCGACCTCGCGGTTTTCCGGGAATGTTTTCTTCAGTTCTGTGAATTCCTCGCGGGCTTCGGAGTATTTCTTTTCGGAGACCAGGAATTTGGCATAGTTGAGGCGCACTTCCTGGGATTTCGGGTATTGAGCGAGGAAATCCTTGAGAAAGGGCTGAACCCGGCTTGTATCGACCTGTTCCAGAATCTGCATTTTCAGAAGGGCGGCCATTTCCCAGCCCGGGCGCATTGAGGCGGCCTTGTCGGCTTCCTCCAGTGCGAGGTCCCCTTGTCCTGCACGCCATGCCGCAATGGAGATCGCATAGTGAGCTTCGGGATGATCCAGATAGGGCTTCGTCACTGACTGAATGGCCGAAAGCACCGCCTGCCTGTCGGGCTGTCTCGCGAAAAGGTTGTTGAGTTGCAGCAATCCCTTGTCCAAGTTTTCCCCGTTTTGCTGGGCAAGCAGCTTTTCGATACCGGGGCGAGCTTCGTCAATACTGCCGCTATGGGCGAGCAGCGCAGTGAGGGTCTGCTTCGCCTTGGTCGAATTCGGGTCGACTTCAGTCAGGAGTTTCGCCATTTCGAGCGCCGCTGTCGTATTGCCCGAAAACAGCGCGATATCGAGCGCGCGCTGCACGATTCTCGGGTCGCGCGTTCTTTTCGCCATGTCCAAGTAAGCCTCGGTTGCGACGCCGAGATTGCCGCGCTGCCCGGCGATTTCACCGAACAGGAACTCGAAGAGCAACTCGTCGCTCAAAGCCACGTCGGGCAGTTTTGGCGGAACGGCGGGCGCCGCTGCGGCTGCGGGTTTCGTCGCAGTATGGGGTTTGGTGGGCTGCCCTGCACAGGCGGCGAACAGGAAGGGCAGGACCGCGATGGTGATGAGTTTGGAATTCATGCGGGAATGGCAATCAAAGCTGGATTAGAGTAACAGGATTATAAATTCGTTCAACAATACCCGCATATTAGGTATATTTGAACTGTACCACAAGAGAATCGTAAATTATGGATATGCCAGACCCTTCCCTCGTCCTCCACGCCCAAGATCTGCGCCGATCCTACGGCGGGCGCGTTGCCGTCGACGGCGTTTCCATCGAATTGAGGAAGGGCGAGGTGCTCGGTTTCCTGGGGCCCAACGGGGCGGGGAAAAGCACGACGATGCGCATGCTCACCGGAAACCTGATGCCCGATTCGGGCGCGGTGAGCCTGTGCGGCGTGGACCTTTTCGAGAAGCCCTTGAAGGCGAAGGAGAGGCTCGGGTATCTTCCGGATATTCCTCCCCTTTACCGCGACATGAGCGTCGACGATTACCTGAAGTTCGCAATGAAGCTGCACCGGGCGAAAACCGATGCGCTTGTCGAGACCAAGGCGCGCTGCGGCCTGGGGGATGTCGGGAAGCGGCTGATCGGATCGCTCTCGAAAGGCTACCAGCAGCGCGTGGGAATCGCCCAGGCGATCATCCACGATCCCGATGTCATCATACTCGACGAGCCCACGGCAGGGCTCGACCCCAACCAGATACGGGAGATCAGGACATTGATACGCGAACTCGGCGACAGGCACGGCGTGATCCTTTCCACCCACATCCTTTCCGAGGTCGAGGGCGTTTGCGACAGGGTGCAGATCCTGCATCGTGGCAGGCAGGTCTATTGCGGCGAAATCGGGGGAGAACAGCGGTCGATCGAGGTGGGATTCAACAATCCGCCTTCGGCTATTGAACTGGCGGGAATCGCAGGCATGGCGAGCGTGGAGGCGCTCTCCCCGAATCTTTTCCGCCTCCATCCCGTAGAGGGGCTGGACCCGACGGAATCCGTGGTCAGGCTCGCATCGGAAAGAAACTGGAAGCTGCAGCGGATCAGTCCGGCGAGAAACAGCCTGGAGACGATATTCGCGGAACTGACCGGGGAGGCATCTTGATTCGCCTGGTCGCCACCAGGGAAATCAGGGCGTTTTTCGCCTCTCCCCTGGCCTGGATCGTTCTGGCGATCTTCCAGGCCATCCTCGCCTGGATATTTCTGGCAAGGCTGGATGCTTTCCTCGGGGTCCAGGCGAAATTGCAGAACATTTTGAATCCGCCTGGCGTCACGGAATGGATAGCCGCCCCGCTTTTCTCCGCCGCCTCGATGATTTTCCTGATGATCATACCGCTTCTCACGATGCGCCTCATTGCCGACGAAGCCCGCAACCAGACCCTCACCCTGCTGCTTTCGGCGCCGATTTCCCCGGCCAGGATCATACTCGGCAAATTTCTCGGCCTGATGGCTTTCCTCGGCGCCGCGATCATGCTCGTGCTTTTGATGGCGTTCTCCCTGCTTCTCGGAGGGAAGCTCGATTTCGGCCTGCTCTTCGCCAATACACTGGGGCTCGTTCTGCTCGCCGCGAGCTTTTCCGCCCTCGGGCTCTACCTTTCCTGCCTGACCCCCCATCCCTTTTTGGCGGGGATAGGCGGAATCGGAGCGCTTCTCGGGTTGTGGGCCGTCAGTTTCGGTTCGGGCGGCTTCTTTCAGGCTGTTTCGCCCGCTCCCCATTTCGAACGGTTCAACCAGGGGCTGGTGGACACCGGAGACATCGCCTATTTTTCCCTGTTCATGATCCTTTTTCTGACGCTCTCGATATGGCAACTGGAGAAGCGCTGACATGAAGAAACTCCTGCAGATCATCCTGCTTCTCGCGCTGGTTTTCATGCTGGGTTTTCTCTCGAACCGGTACAGCCATCAATGGGACATGACGCAAAACGGCAGGCACAGCCTGAGCGAGACCACGCGTCAAATTCTCCAAAGAATGAAGGGGCCGCTCAAAATCACTTCCTATGCCTCGACCCATGATCCCAGGTTCGGGAACGTGCAGCAGGTGGTGAAGGGCTTTCTCGATCCCTACCGGCGCATCAAGCCCGACATTTCGCTCAGCTTCGTCGATCCCATTGAGGAGCCCAAGCTCGCCGAGCAGGCGGGGGTCCAGGTCGACGGCGAGATGGTCGTCGAGTACGGAAGCAGGCGCGAGCACCTGGCCACCCTGAACGAGGAGGCCGTCGCCAACCTCATGATCAGGCTTTCGAGGAAGGAGGAAAGGCTCGTCATGGCGCTTTCCGGCCACGGGGAAAGGAAGCTCGACGGCATCGCCAATTTCGATCTGGGCGAATTCGGCAGGCGTCTTCAGAAGAACGGCTTCAAGACCGGCAGCGTGAACCTCGCGCTCGCCCAGGATCTGCCGCAGAACATGAATCTTCTCGTGATCACTTCCCCGCAGGTCGATCTTCTCCCCGGTGAGGTTGAAAAGCTCAAAACCTATCTCGAGCGCGGGGGGAGTCTCCTCTGGCTGATCGATATGCAAACCGATTCCGGCGAGCCGCTCCACGGGCTCCAGCCGCTTGCGGACAAGCTGGGCCTTTTGTTGACGCCGGGAACCGTGGTCGATCCGGCTGCATTGAAGCTCAACGCGCCTGCGAACTGGGCGCTCGGCACCCGCTACGGGCAACATCCCGTCACGCGCAATTTCAGCCTGATCACGGTGTTTCCCTTCGCTCGCCAGGTAGGGGCTTCCACAGACAACGGCTGGCATGTCACCCCGCTCGTCGAAGCGGCGCCCACGGGCTGGCTTGCGACGAATGGCAGTCCAAAATTCGACAAGAGTCGCGACGTCAGGGGGCCGATCACCGTTGCGCTCGCGATGGAGCGCACGGTTCGGGACAGGGATCAGCGGATCGCCGTAGTCGGAACGGGGGAGTTTCTCGCCAATGCTTTCGTGGGCAACGGCGGCAACATGGATTTCGGGGTCAATCTCGCCAACTGGCTTGCAGGCGACGAGAAGCTGATTTCCCTGCAGCCCAGGCCCACGCTCGACAACAGCATGCTGCTTTCCAAAGCGAAGGCGGGTTCGATGGCGATAGGCCTGCTTTTCGGCCTGCCGCTTCTCTTCATCGCAGTTGCCGCCATCATCGCCTGGAAGCGCCGCAGGCTATGAGAACCGGGCTTCTTCTGGCGGCTGTCGCTTTGCTCGCCGCCTTCATGCTGTTCAAACCGGACTTTTCCGGAATCAGGCTTTCGGAGGCTTCTCCCGGCAAGGCGAGAAGCCTCAGGATAGAGCGCACCGGGATGCCCGCGATCCTGATCGAGAAAAAGGATGAATCGTGGAAAATAGTCTCCCCGGTCATGGCATCGGCAAAGCAGGACTCCGTAACAAACATCCTCTCCATTCTCGATGCCAAATCCGACCAGAAGCTGATTGCCGCGGACATTTCCCGTTTCGGTCTCGACAAGCCCGTGCTGAAGCTCGTTATCGATTCCGAGGAATTCGACTTCGGCATGCTGAACCCCGTCACCGGGCAGCAGTATGTGAGGAAGGGGAAAGATATTTATCTGGTCTCGGCAAAATATGCCCTGATTCCTTCCCTGGCCGAAATGGAGGCGGATCATGCCGGAACTCCCTGAAGTCGAAACGACGAGAAGGGGGCTGGAACCCCATGTGAGCGGGAAAAAGATAGAAGGGGTCGTGATCAGGAATCCCCGCCTGCGCTGGCCCATTCCGGAAAATCTGGCGGGAGAGATTGCCGGCGCCACCCTGAAGGACATTTCGAGGCGTGCCAAGTACCTGCTTCTCGACTGCGGCAGGGGCACGCTGATCCTGCATCTGGGCATGTCCGGCAGCCTGCGGTATCTCGATGCCGATATCAAGCCCCGCAAGCACGACCATTTCGACCTGGTTTTTTCCGACGGAAGCCGGGTCCGCCTGCACGACCCGAGGCGTTTCGGCGCAGTGCTTTGGGAAACAGGCGATATCCCGAGCCATCCGCTTCTCAGGAATCTCGGCATCGAACCTTTCGACCCCGCTTTTTCGGGAAAAACGCTTTATGGCCTTTCCAGAAGGAGAAGCGTCAGCGTGAAGCAGTTTCTGATGGACAATCATGTCGTCGTCGGCGTGGGGAACATTTATGCGAACGAATCGCTCTTCAGGAGCGGGATCAGTCCGCTCAAACCCGCGGGAAAGATAGAGGTGCACGGCTACACGAAGCTTGCCGAAGAAATCGGGGCGACCCTGAGGGAGGCCATAATCGCAGGGGGGAGCAGCCTGCGTGATTTCGTCGATTCTTCGGGAAACCCGGGCTATTTCCAGCAGAATTATTTCGTATACGGCAGAACCGGAGAGCCCTGCCTCAAGTGTTCCTGCCCGATCAGGCAGGTGAAGCAGGGACAGCGCTCGAGCTTTTATTGCCCGAAATGCCAGAAATGAGGATTTCCAAAACCCTGTCCATCCCGATCGAGGAGATCGAGATCAGCGCCGTGCGCGCCCAGGGTGCTGGCGGGCAGAACGTCAACAAGGTCTCCTCCGCGGTGCACCTGCGCTTTCCCGTAGCCTCCTCTTCCTTGCCCGATGAATTGAAGTCGAGGCTGCTCGAACTGAAGGATCGGCGCATCACGCTGGATGGCGTGATCGTCATCAAGGCCCAGCGCTACCGCAGCCAGGACAAGAACCGCGAGGATGCGCTCGATCGGCTCCGCGAATTGATCCTTCGCGCGGCTGCGCCGTCCAAAGTCAGGAAGCCCACTCGTCCCACCAAGGCTTCCCAAAAAAGACGCCTGGAGAGCAAGGAGCGGCGCAGCGGGATCAAGGCCTCGAGAAGAAAGATCGAGGCGCAGTGATTTGAGCTATACTTTCCGAAAAAACAACCCCGAGGAGACGACATGCCCCTGATCAGACTGTTCGCGATACTGTTCGTCCTGCTGCTTCCCGCAACCGGATTCGCCGGCACGGAACTGACCTGGTACGGCCATGCCGCATTCAAGCTGAAAACCCCGGAAGGCAAGGTTCTGCTCATCGATCCCTGGATCACCAACCCCGCCAACAAGTCGGGCAAGGAAGATCTGGAGAAGATCGGCAAGGTCGATCTGATCCTGATCACCCACGGGCATTTCGATCATGTCGGGGATGCGGTGGAGATCGCCAAGAAGACCGGGGCCAAGCTGGTTTCGAGCTTCGATCTGGGGACTGCCCTCGTCAAATATGCGGGCTTCCCCAAGGATCAGGCAGGATTCGACACGCTGGGCAATTCCGGGGGCGAAATCACGGTGCTGAACGGCGAAGTGAAAATCGCATTCATACCTGCAGTGCACAGTTCGTCGGTGATGTCGGCTGACGGCAAGGACATCCACATGGGCGGCAATCCGGGCGGATTCCTGATCACGGTGAAACATGGCCCGGCGATCTATCATACCGGCGATACGGACGTATTCCCGGGCATGTCCCTGATTCCGCAGTTCCACAAGGTCGACGTGATGCTGGCCTGCATCGGGGACCATTTCACCATGGGTCCCGACCGGGCCGCGATGGCCGTGAAGCTGGTGAGGCCGAAATGGGTCGTTCCCATGCACTACGGCACTTTCCCTGTTCTCACCGGAACGCCGGAAGCCCTTGCCGATGCGCTGAAGAAAAGCCATTCGAGCGCGAAGCTCAAGGTGATGAAAGTCGGAGAGACGGTAACCTTCTAGCTAGATCCAGACAGGGTCCGGGTTGGCGATATGCCCTTCCAGGATGGACCTGAAATGGTCCGGGTCCTTGGCGTGGGTGAGCTCCCCGACCCTCGGCAGGTAATAGTCGTAGAGCCTGGAGACCCAGAAGCGCAGGGATGCGGTGCGCAGCATGATTGGCCATGCGAGTCGCTCGCCTTGCGTGAGCGGGCGTATTTCATGGTAGGCTGATAGCAGCGCGAGCGTTCTGGTTTCGTCGAGGTTGCAGGACGGGGAGATGCACCAGTCGTTCGCCGTGATGGCGATGTCGAGAAGCAGCCTGTCGTTGCAGGCGAAATAGAAATCGATGAGTCCGCCGATTTCATCCCCTTCGAACAGCACATTGTCCCTGAAGAGATCGGCATGGATCACGCCTCCCGGAAGGTTGCCGAAATCGCACTTCGACTGGAATTTGATTTCTTCTTCAAGCAGATGCCCTTCCTCGGGACTGGTGTGCGGCAGGATCTCGGGCAATGCCGCTTCCCACCATCCTGCTCCCCTGGGGTTTTCCATCTTTGCCGGGTAGCTTTTTCCTTCGAGATGCATTTTCGCGAGCATCGCCCCGATGTCCCGGCAATGATTGACGCCGGGGTGCTCCACGGAATGCCCTTTCAGGCGGGTGACGATGCTCGCAGGCTTTCCGTTCAATGATCCGATCAGCCGGTGCCGGTGGTCGGGTATCGGATTCGGGCAGGGGATGCCGTGGCTGGCGAGATGCGCCATCAAGTCGAGATAGAAAGGCAGTTCCTTCAGGGTCAGCTTCTCGAAAAGGGTGAGGACGAATTTACCCTTTTCCGTCGTGACGAAATAGTTGGTGTTTTCGATTCCAGAGGCGATGCCCTGCAGGTCGACGAGATCCCCCAGATCGTAGTTTTCCAGCCAGATCGAGAGCTGATCGGGCGTGACAGTCGTGAAAACGGACATGTCAGAAGCGGTGGATGACCCACATCGGAGGCTGGACACCTGGATCGATCTGACCGCGGCGGACGAACTTGCCGTCTCCCTTGGGGTCGACCAGATAATAGGGCACGCCATGTTTCGGCGTAACCTTGATCATGTAAAGCTGGCCATGGATGCGGTATTCCTCGATTTTTTCTTCGCCCTTCTGCTTGATGGTCACTTCGGGCTCGGACTGGCCTCCCCCGCTGACTACCGGAGGAGGCGGAACGTCGGGCAAAGGTTCGAGCCCCTTGGGATCGGCGAAGGCCTGCGATGAGAGAAGGCAGAACAGTGCAAGGATTGCATAACGCATGATATTTTCCAGGTTCATGGCCGATAAACCGGTATTTTATCCGAAAAGCTCAAAGATTGAGCTGGATTTCGTGCTCAGCTTCAGAAGGTGCGAATCCGCGCGTTTCGTAATGCCTGAATATCGCATCCACGACTGCCTCGGGCTCGTCGATCACCTGGATCAGGTTGATATCTTCCGGACTGATCATTTTCTCCTTCACCAATACTTCCCTGATCCAGTCGAGCAATCCTTTCCAGAAAGGGGAATGAACCAGAATGATCGGGATCTTCCGGGTTTTTCCGGTTTGCACCAGGGTGAGCGCTTCCATGAGTTCGTCGAGCGTTCCGAAGCCTCCGGGCATGACGACATAGGCGGATGCGAACTTGACGAACATGACCTTGCGTGCGAAAAAATGCCTGAAGGTCTGGCTGATATCCTGGTACTTGTTGCTGTGCTGCTCGTGGATCAGCTGGATATTGAGTCCGATGCTGGCGGAAGGTCCGAAATAGGCGCCCTTGTTCGCTGCTTCCATGATGCCCGGCCCGCCGCCCGAAATGACCGCAAAGCCCGCATCGGAAAGCAGTCTCGCGATTTTTTCTGTAAGCTTGTAATGCTCGTGCTCAGGACTCGTTCTCGCGCTGCCGAATATGCTGACTGCGGGATGGATGGCGTTGAGGCGCTCGGTTGCCTCGAAAAATTCTGACATAATGCCGAAGATGCGCCAGGATTCGCGCGCCGACCAGGGTTTCTCAGACTTTTCCGCAGGGCGGAGAATTTTATTGTTCATGGATGACCCCTCGCGATGGTAATCAATACAGACAAATCGAAATCCGGGAAAACGCTGTTGCTCGTCGACGGATCTTCCTACCTTTACCGTGCATTCCATGCGCTTCCCGATTTGCGCAACCGCGACAACGAACCGACCGGCGCGCTCTACGGCGTCCTCAACATGCTGCGCCGCCTGCACAAGGACGTCAAGGCAGATTATAGCGCCTGCGTCTTCGACGCCAAAGGCAAAACGTTCAGGGACGGGTGGTACCCCGAATACAAGGCGCATCGACCTCCCATGCCGGAGGATCTCGCCTCCCAGATCGAGCCGCTGTTCGAGGCGATCCGGGCGATGGGATGGCCGCTGATTTCCGTGGAAGGGGTGGAGGCGGACGACGTGATCGGAACGCTCGCGTCCGAAGCCTCGAAAAGCGGGATGAAGACGGTCATTTCGACCGGCGACAAGGACATGGCCCAGCTCGTGAATCCGCAGGTGACGCTCGTCAACACGATGAGCAACGAATGGCTGGACGAGGCGGGGGTATTGAACAAATTCGGCGTGCCTCCCGGAGGCATCCTCGATTACCTCACGCTGGTCGGGGACGCCGTGGACAATGTTCCGGGAGTGGAGAAGGTCGGACCCAAGACTGCGGTGAAATGGCTTTCCCAGTACGGCAATCTGGACAAGCTCGTGATGCATGCGACAGAGGTATCCGGAGTCGTGGGGGAGAACCTGAGAAAGGCGCTCGATTGGCTGCCGATGGCGAAAAAGCTGCTCACCATCAAGTGCGATCTCGATCTCGCGCTTTCCTGGGAGGATCTGCTGCACAAGCGCGCCGACCGAGAGAAGCTGATCGGACTCTATACCCGTTACGAATTCAAGACCTGGCTGAAGGAATTGGAATCCGCCGGACAGGAAGATTCGAAATCCGACCCTCCCCCTTTGAAGCAGATCGGGTACGGGGCGATACTGGAGGCATCGAATCTGGATATGTGGATCGAAAAACTCGAAAAATCACCGCTCGCCTTCCTTCATGTCGAGACGACAAGCCCTGAGCCGATGGAGGCCGGGCTCGTGGGGATTTCCTTTTGCATCAAGGAAGGGGATGCAGCCTATCTTCCGTTGAAGCATACCTACCCGTGCGCGCCGAGCCAGGTCGACTTGCAGCTAGCGCTGGGAAAACTGAAAGGCTGGCTGGAGTCGAAAGAGGCCAAGAAGGGCGGATGTGACGTCAAATACATGAAGCATGTATTTGCCAACCACGACATTGCCCTGTCCGGCATGCTTCACGACATCGAGCTCGAATCCTACGTCCTTGAGAGTCACAGGCCGCACGATCTGGACGGCATGGCGCAGCGGCATCTCGATGTGAAGAGGAAACCGAGAGAGGCAATCGTCGGCAAGGGCGTGGGGAAAATTGGATTCGACCAGGTCGATCTCGATCTTGCTGCGGCTCATGCCTCGGAGGCTGCGGATCTGATGCTGCACCTGCATCAGGTCCTTTTTCCGCTGATCGAAGAGAACCCGAAGCTCCTGCATATCTATTCGGAAATCGAGATGCCCGTCCTCGAAATCCTTTTCGGGATGGAGCGGCGCGGCATCCTGCTCGATTCCGGGATGCTCTCCGGGCAGAGCAGGGAGCTCGGGGAAAAATTGCTGGATCTGGAGAGGCGGGCCTACGAGATCGCGGGCCAGCCTTTCAACCTCAATTCTCCGAAGCAGATCCAGGAAATCCTCTTCGATATCCTGAAGCTCCCCGTTCTCAAGAAGACCCAGACCGGAGCCCCTTCCACGGACGAGGAAGTGCTCGAAGAGCTCGCCCTCGACTATCCGCTTCCCAAGATACTGCTCGAATACCGGGGGCTCGCCAAGCTCAAGTCCACCTATACCGACAAGCTGCCGAAAATGGTCAATTTGAGGACGGGGAGAGTGCATACCACCTACGCCCAGACAGTGGCGGTGACGGGCAGGCTTTCCAGCCTTTCCCCGAATCTGCAGAACATTCCCGCCAGGACGGAAGAGGGAAGAAGGATCAGGGAGGCCATCATCGCGCCGCAAGGCTGCCGCCTCGTCTCGTCCGACTATTCCCAGATCGAACTCAGGATCATGGCGCATATCTCGAAGGACGAAGGATTGCTCGGCGCCTTCTCCAGGGGGGAGGACATCCACAGGACGACCGCATCCGAGATTTTCGGCGTTCCCCCTTCCGAAGTTTCCTCCGAGCAGCGCCGCTATGCAAAGGTCATCAATTTCGGCCTGATCTACGGGATGTCCGTTTTCGGCCTCGCCTCCCAGCTCGGGGTGGACAGAGCTTCCGCCCAGATCTATATCGACCGGTATTTTTCGAGGTATCCGGGGGTGGCCGACTACATGAAGAGGACGCGGGAGGAGGCGAAAACAAAAGGCTATGTCGAGACGGTTTTCGGCAGAAGGCTCTGGCTTCCCGAGATCAAATCCTCGAACGGGATGAGGCGCGCCGCCGCAGAGAGGGCGGCGATCAACGCGCCCATGCAGGGCACTGCGGCGGATCTCATCAAGCTTGCGATGATCGCGGTGCAGGGCTGGATCGATTCAGGGAAATTCGCTTCGAGGCTGATCATGCAGGTTCACGACGAACTGGTTCTGGAAGTGCCCGAAAACGAGCTCGCAATGGTGATGGAGCACCTGCCGAAATTGATGGCCGGCGCCGCTTCCCTTTCCGTTCCGCTTTCCGTCGATTGCGGCTCTGGCCAAAACTGGGACGAGGCCCATTGATGAAGCTGAAGGCATCTCTTGCGGCATGGGGAAGTCCGGCTTTCGCCGGAATTTTCAAGAGCGAGATCAGGAGCAATGCGGATTCGCTCCCTTTGCAGCAGGGGCTGACCCGGGGCAGCTATGCCCTGAGCGAAAAGCTCGAAGCGATGCTCATCAGCGCAGTCGAAGAGGGAAATTTCCTGAGGGTGAAAGCGGGAATTTTCTTCGAAGGGATCATCGCGGGCTGCAATTGCGCGAACGATCCCACGCCGGTCGAAGGACAGGGCGAATATTGCGAAATGCTGTTCGATATCGACAGGCATACCGGGGAAACAACCGCGACTCTTTCCGAAAGATGACAAGCGCTCTCGAAATCCATGTCGAATTTTCTTTCAGGGGAGAAACCCATCGCTTCCAGGCAACCGTCGATCTCGACGAGATGCTTTCAAAATACGACAATCCGCCTTCGTTTTACGAGATCATCGCTCAACATAACAAAATTGACACCTATTCTTACCTGTATGAAGTGATGGAGCAGGCAGAGATCGTTTTTGAAAAGGCGACGGGACTCGCGGCGCAATTTCTGAAGGAGGGACGTTTCGATTTCGAGGGCTTTGCTGCCGGATGGCGCGAGAACAGGATTCTGGAACTTTTGGAGCCCATCGCGCAGCGGGAACTTGGAATGGGGCTCGACTCGAACGCTGCATTCAGGCGCGCGCTGCTGGAAGCCTACTGGCTGGGGAAAAATTCCTGAGCGGAATGGGTTAGAAAGAGAGTTTCCCCAGGGTGATCCATTCCCTGCGGAAAGTGCTGAAGCTCGTCCCCCTGGGCTCCTGGTAACCAATCCCGAAGGTGAGCTTCTCCCTGTCCATGACCCGGTACACGAAAGCGACCCCGTAGGTCACCATAAGCTGGCTTTTGCCGTCGTAGGGCCCGTTGCTCCAGTGGGTGTAATTCGCTTCGATTTCGGGCCAGATATGCCCCAACACATGGGCCTGCAAACCTGTATTCCAGGAAACCGGCAGCCCCAGAGTCGAAAGGTTGTGGTCGGGCACGCTGAATGAAATCAGGCTCTGGATGTCCAGCCCGGATTGCCTCGTTCCCCACCCTTTTCCCGCAGCGAGGGTCGGGGTGAATAGGGTGCTGTGTGTGGTGAATCCGGGGCTTCCGGTCGGAAGACTCAGCCCTAGCGAGCCGCTCAAAACGTAATTGCCGTTTTCCTCGTTTGCAGAGATAAATCGGTATTTGCCCAAAAGCGCCTCGTCTCCCCATCCGCCTGTCGTGGTTTGCGGGGTTTCCCTGTCGATATAGGCCGGGACGCCGATCTGCACCTGAAAATTCTCGCCCAGGATGAGTTCGAGCCCCTTGTTGCTGCCGTAATTCCTGACTACTGACCCGTTGTCGAGATATTGCGTGGTGTAATGGTAGCGGAAACCCTGGGTCAATCCCGTGGACGGAACGCCGAGCATGGATGCCCAATGCGGTTGCAAATCCTGGGTATTTGCCGACAAATCAGACCAGTTGCCGTCATCCGAAGCATGGGCGCCCGCAGCCAGCAGTATGCCTGCGAAAGTCGAAACGGCCTGGAAAAATGTGCGCGCCATGCGCGGATTCTGACATCCCATTCTTAACGAATCTTTAGGACGGACGGCATGGGCGGGAAATCTGGTGGGCGATACTGGGATCGAACCAGTGGCTTCCACCGTGTGAAGGTGGCACTCTACCGCTGAGTTAATCGCCCGAGGGGGAGCATTCTACCACGAATCAGGCGTAAAAGCTTTTCTCCCCTTCAGGGCGAGTCTTGAAGCGCTTGTGCAGCCAGTAGTATTGCTCGGGCATCTCCAGTATCCGCTCCTCGATGAAGGCGTTCATTCGCCTGGTATCGGCTTCGACGTCTTCGGTAGGGTAGTCCTGCCATGCGGGATAGAATTTGAGCACATAGCCTTGCCCGCAGGGGAGCTGCCTTGTCACGCAGGGCACGACTGCGGCCCCTGTCATCGCGGCGAGCCTCGCGAGACCGGTCACGGTCGCGGTCTGCACGCCGAAGAAGGGCACGAAGCTGCTGTCTTTGATGCCGAAATCCATGTCCGGGAGGTAATAGAAGGGCAGCTTTTTTTTCATCGCCCTCACTACGGGACGCAGCCCTTCCTGTCTCGACAGGAGGGTGGAAGTGCCGAAGCGTCGCCTGCCGTGCAGCAGCATTTCGTCGAATTTCGCATTCTTCTGGTGGCTGTAGACGGAAACTGCAGGATAGTCGCAGCTCAGCCTCACGCCTCCCATGTCGAGTCCGACGAAATGCGGGGCGAGCCAGATCACCGGCCTGTCCGAAACCGCTTCCCAGTTCTCGATGCCTTCTATCCTGACGAGCCGTCTGATCCTGTTTTTCGAGGACCACCAGAGCAGGCAATGCTCGAGAAAGCTCCTTCCCAGGGCGCGGAAATGGGCTTTTACCAGGGATTCCTTTTCTCCTGCGCTCATTGCGGGAAAACAGAGGCCGAGATTGATCCGGGCGACCCGCCTTCTTTCGCGTCCGAAGAAATACAGCAGCATGCCCAGCATTTCCCCGAGGAGGGCGAGAGGGGGCAGGGGGAGGAAATGCAGCAGCCACATCAGGGCGAGCCCGATTCTAGTCAGCATGGGGAATCCTGGGTTTGGCCCCTGCCGGGACCTTGTAGCGATTGTAGCTCCACAGGTACTGGGCGGGGCAGGTTTTCACCAGATTTTCTATCGCCCGGTTGAGACCGTCCGGGGTGATCTCCCCGTCCAGCGCTTCGAGGTGGAGATGGTAGCCCTGTCCCTTGGGCAGGCGCTCGGCGAAGGCCATGATGACGGCAGCATCGCTCGATGCCTGGAGCCTGCCGGCGAGGGTCATGGTGTAGGCGGGGCGGCCGAAGAAATCCGCCCATTCCCCTTCCCCTGCGCCGGGAGCCTGGTCCGGGAGAAGGCCGATCGCCTCGCCCTTTTTGAGTGCCTTCATGAGCTTTCTCACGCCTGAAAGGTCGGCCGGGGCAAGCTGGAGGCGGCTTCTTCCAGCGTTCATCACGGGCTCTATCCAGTTCAGTTTGGGCCTCCTGTAGAGCACGGTGATCGGCATGATCCGGGCGCAGTAGAGGGCGGATATTTCGAAGCAGCCGAGATGGGGGGTGAGGAAAATGATGCCTTTTCCCGCAGCCTTCGCCTTCTCGACCACATCCCAGTCATCGCATTTCACGAGTTTTTCCGGGCTGTTCCCGAACCAGACCGGGAACAGCTCGAGAAAGGCCTTTCCCGCCTCGACAACCGATTCCTTCAGCAGTTTTTCGTAGCCTGCCTTGTCTGCGTAACATCCGCCCTGTTTCAGGTTCTCCCTGAGCCTTGAAGCATAGGAGGGGGAAAGGCAATAAACTGTCCTGCCGAGGAGGCCGCCGAGCGCGTGGATCAGGGGAAGCGGCAGACGGGAGAATGAGCGCAGTACGCCTTGTAACATAAATTTCTTTGAAAGAAGCCCGATCTTTGCTAAGATTTTCAGGATAACCAGATAAGGCCGAGCATGAATGAATTCCTATTTACCTCCGAATCCGTTTCGGAAGGGCATCCCGATAAAGTAGCCGACCAGATTTCCGACGCGATTCTTGACGCTATCTTAACCCAAGACAGGCATTCGCGGGTAGCCGCGGAAACGCTGGTCAATACCGGCCTCGTCGTGCTCGCCGGAGAAATCACCACGAACGCCGTGGTCGATTACATCCAGATCGCGCGCGATGCCATCCAGAGGATAGGTTACGACAGTTCCGAAATCGGCTTCGACTACAAGACCTGCGCCGTCCTCACAGCCTATGACAAGCAGTCCCCGGACATCGCCCAGGGCGTGAACGAAGGACAGGGACTCGATCTCGAAATGGGTGCGGGAGACCAGGGACTCATGTTCGGCTATGCCTGCGACGAAACCCCCGGACTCATGCCGATGCCGATCTATTATGCCCACCGCCTGGTGGAGCGGCAGGCCGAACTGCGCAAGGACGGCAGGCTGCCGTGGCTGCGCCCCGACGCCAAGTCCCAGGTCAGCATCCGCTATGTGGAAGGCAAGCCGCAGCATGTCGAGACCGTGGTGCTTTCGACCCAGCATCATCCCGACATTTCGCAGGCCGCCCTGGAAGAGGCTGTGATCGAGGAAATCGTCAAGCCCGTCATCCCGAAGCATATGCTGAATGCCGATACGCGCTTTTTGATCAATCCCACCGGGCGCTTCGTCATCGGCGGGCCGATGGGCGACTGCGGCCTCACCGGGCGCAAGATCATCGTCGACACTTACGGCGGCGCAGCCCGCCACGGCGGCGGCGCGTTTTCCGGAAAGGACCCTTCCAAGGTCGACCGCTCCGCCGCCTATGCCGGGCGCCATGTTGCCAAGAATATCGTGGCTGCGGGGCTCGCCTCGCGTTGCGAAGTCCAGGTCGCCTATGCGATCGGTATCGCAAGGCCGGTCAGCCTGATGGTGAACACTTTTGGAACCGGGAAGCTGCCCGACGCGAAAATCGCGAAGCTGGTCGAACAACATTTCGATCTTCGTCCCAAGGGCATCATCCAGTCGCTCGACCTGATGCGCCCCATCTATACCAAGACCGCGGCCTACGGCCATTTCGGCAGGGAAGAGCCGGAATTCACCTGGGAAATTACCGACAAGGCGGAGGCGCTCAAGGCCGACGCGGGAATCTGATTCAAACCCCTCCCGAGGGGCGCTGCGACCCGGCCACGCGCGCGTGGCCGGGCCAGGCTTGGGAGGACGTTTCAATGCAAGAACGGCGCCCATTCATTGACTTGAATGGAGAGCAAATGAACGCCGTAGTCCAAACTTCAACTTTCACCGATTACAAGGTCGCAGATCTTTCCCTCGCAGCCTGGGGCCGCAAGGAAATCCGCATCGCGGAAACCGAAATGCCGGGCCTCATGGCCTTGCGCGAAGAATATGCCGGCAAGAAGCCGCTCAAAGGCGCGCGCATCGTCGGCTGCCTGCACATGACCATCCAGACCGCTGTCCTGATAGAGACCCTGGTCGATCTCGGAGCCGAAGTGCGCTGGAGTTCCTGCAACATTTTCTCCACACAGGATCAGGCCGCAGCCGCGATCGCTGCGGCCGGAATCCCGGTGTTCGCCTGGAAAGGGGAGACCGAGGAGGAGTTCTGGTGGTGCATCGAACAGACCATTTTCGGCCCCAACAACTGGCTGCCCAACATGATCCTCGACGACGGCGGCGATGTCACCCAGATCATGCACGACAAGTATCCGCATCTTCTTGAGCATGTGCGCGGCATTTCCGAGGAAACCACGACGGGTGTGCATCGCCTCTACGAAATGATGGAAAAGGGCGAGCTGAAATGCCCCGCCTTCAACGTCAACGATTCCGTCACGAAGTCCAAGTTCGACAATCTCTACGGCTGCAGGGAATCGCTGGTCGACGGCATCAAGCGTGCCACCGACGTGATGATCGCGGGCAAGATCTGCGTGGTGCTGGGCTACGGCGACGTGGGCAAGGGCTGCGCCCAGGCATTCCGCGGGCTTGGCGCTACCGTGTGGGTCACCGAGATCGACCCGATCTGCGCGCTCCAGGCCGCCATGGAAGGCTACCGCGTCGTCACCATGGACCATGCCGCCGACAAGGGCAACATTTTCGTCACGGCGACAGGCAACATCAACGTCATCACTCACGAGCACATGCTGAAAATGCAGGACGAAGCCATCGTCTGCAACATCGGCCATTTCGATTCCGAAATCGATATCGCTTCGCTGCGCCAGTACCAGTGGGAAAACATCAAGCCCCAGGTCGACCATGTGATCTTCCCGGACGGCAGGAAAATCACGGTCCTGGCAGAAGGCAGGCTGGTCAATCTCGGCTGCGCGACCGGCCACCCCAGCTTCGTGATGTCGGCTTCCTTCACCAACCAGGTGATGGCGCAGATCGAGCTCTGGAACAATCCCGGGAAATATCCTGTCGACGTCTACGTGCTTCCAAAACACCTCGACGAGAAGGTCGCGAGGCTGCATCTCGGCAAAATCGGCGCCCAGCTCACCGAGCTCACGGAGAAGCAGGCCGGATACCTGGGAATAGACAGGAACGGACCCTACAAGCCTGCGCATTACCGCTACTGATGTCGCGCTATCCGGAACGGACTTTCAGCTTCGAGTTTTTTCCTCCCCAGACTCCCGAAGGGATGGAGAAGCTGAGAGCCGCACGCAGGGAGCTCGCCACACTGGGCCCCAGGTTCTTTTCCGTGACTTTCGGAGCGGGGGGATCGACTCGCGACCGGACACTGGAGACGGTCCTGGAAATCCAGGCAGAAGGCCATAACGCGGCCCCCCATCTTTCCTGCATCGGTTCGACGCGGGAGAATGTCAGGGCCATACTCGACCGGTATGTTGCGAACGGCGTGAAGCATCTCGTGGCGTTGAGGGGGGACCTGCCTTCGGGCACGGCCTCTGCCGGGGAATTCAGGTACGCCAACGAGCTCGTGGCCTTCATCCGCGAAGAAACGGGCAGTCATTTCCATATCGAGGTCGCGGCCTATCCAGAATTTCACCCGCAGGCGCCTTCCCCCCTGGAGGACATGGAGAATTTCAGGAGGAAGGTCCAGGCGGGTGCGGATTCGGCGATCACGCAGTATTTCTACAACCCGGACGCCTATTTCGGTTTCGTGGAGGAGTGCGCAAAGCTCGGGGTTTCAGTGCCCATCGTTCCGGGGATCATGCCGATCTACAATTATTCGCAGCTCGCGCGTTTTTCGGATGCTTGCGGCGCGGAAATTCCGCGCTGGATCAGGAAGAAGCTGGAAGGATACCACGACGACGTCGCTTCCATCCGGGCATTCGGACTGGATGTCGTTTCGAAACTCTGCGAGAATCTCCTGAGAAACGGCGCCCCCGGGCTGCACTTCTACACGCTCAACCAGGCGCAGGTGGTGCAGACCATATGGCATCGCCTCGGATTGTCACAATATGTTTAACGGGCTTGGGGTAAACTTGAAATCATGTCGAGAATAGTGAACTGTGTCAAATTGGGGAAATCAGCCGAAGGGCTGGATTTCCCGCCTTATCCCGGTGAGATCGGAAAGCGCATCTTCGAGCATGTCTCGAAGGAAGCCTGGAGCCAGTGGCTCAAGCACCAGACCATGCTGATCAATGAAAACCGGCTCAACCTTGCCGATTCCAAGGCGAGGAAATACCTCGCTGAACAGATGGAGAAGCACTTTTTCGGCGAGGGTGCCGACATCGCTTCGGGCTATGTCGCCCCTAAATAGCGTTTGAGCATGGCGAACAAATCGAATTCGCCCCAGCACTACCTGAACCGGGAACTCGGCCTGCTTGAATTCAACAGGCGGGTTCTCGCCCAGGCTGAAGATCCTTCCAATCCCCTTCTCGAGCGCCTGAGATACCTCTGCATCGTCAGCAGCAATCTGGACGAATTCTTCGAAATCCGCGTTGCAGGACTCAAGGAGCAGATCAACCTCGATTCTCCTTCGAGCGGGCCGGACGGGATGAATCCGAGGCATGTCTTCAGACTCGTGTCGGAAATATCGCATGGTCTCGTCGACCGGCAGTACCAGATGCTGAACGACGGCATTTTGCCGGCGCTCGCCGAGCAGGGCATCCGTTTCCTGCGCCGCAGCGACTGGACGGAAGCCCAGCGGGAATGGATCAAATCCTTCTTCTTCAAGGAATTGATGCCGGTGCTGACGCCGATCGGACTCGACCCCTCCCACCCTTTTCCGCGCGTCCTGAACAAGAGCCTCAATTTCGCGATCGAACTCGAAGGGCGCGATGCTTTCGGGCGCAATTCCGGAACGGCGATCGTCCAGGCGCCGCGGATATTGCCCAGGGTGATCCAGATCCCGCAGGAACTTTGCGAGAGCGAATACGACTTCGTCTTCCTTTCCTCCATATTGCATGCGCATGTGGACGAGCTTTTCGTCGGAATGACCGTCCTGCAATGTTCCCAGTTCAGGGTGACGCGGAACTCGGACCTTTTCGTGGACGAAGAGGAGGTCAAGAATCTCAGGATAGCGCTCCAGGGCGAACTGCCGCAAAGGCATTTCGGCAATGCCGTGAGGCTGGAAGTTGCGGAGAACTGCTCGGCAACCATGGCCGAATTCCTGCTGCAGCAGTTCGGCCTCACCCCGGACGATCTTTACCGGGTCAACGGCCCGGTCAATCTCGCCCGCCTGATGCAGATCCCGGACAGGGTGGACAGGCCGGGCCTCAAATTTCCCCAGTTCATTCCGGGAATGCCCGCCGTTCTCCAGAAGAAGGCTGCCAGCATTTTCCAGGTGATCAGGAAGGGGGATGTTTTGCTGCACCATCCCTTCGAATCCTTCCAGCCCGTCATCAGGTTCATCCAGGAGGCTGCCAGCGATCCCAAGGTCATTGCCATCAAGCAGACCGTCTACAGGACGGGAACCGATTCAATCATCATGGAAGCGCTGATCGGCGCGGCCCAGCAGGGAAAGGAAGTCACGGTGGTGGTGGAGCTCCTCGCGCGCTTCGACGAGGAGGCCAACATCAACTGGGCGGGGCGCCTGGAAGAGGCCGGCGCGCATGTGGTCTACGGGGTCGTGGGGCACAAGACCCATGCCAAGATGGCGATGGTGGTGAGAAGGGAAGGGGACGGACTGCGGCGCTACGTGCATTTGGGCACCGGGAATTACCATCCCAGGACGGCAAGGCTCTATACGGATTTCGGGCTCTTCACCTGCAGCGAGGAAATCTGCTCGGACGTCAACGACGTCTTCATGCAGCTCACCGGACTCGGCCGGGTGGGAAAGCTGAGACACCTCTGGCAATCCCCATTTACCCTGCATGCCCAGATCCTGCAGGCGATCCGGCAGGAGGCGAAGCATGCTGCCGAAGGACTTCCTTCCGGCATCATCGCCAAGATGAATTCGCTGCTGGAACCGGAGATCATCGAGGCGCTCTACGATGCTTCCAGGGCGGGGGTGAGGATCGATCTCATCGTCAGGGGCGTTTGCGCCCTGAGACCCGGGATTCCCGGTTTATCCGAGAACATCCGGGTCCGCTCCATCATAGGGCGCTTCCTGGAGCACAGCAGGATATTCTATTTCAGGGGGGGCGGCGCCCAGAACGTCTACCTTTCCAGCGCAGACTGGATGGACCGGAATTTCTTCAGGCGAATCGAGATCTGCTTCCCTGTGCTCGACCCGAAGCTCAAAAGAAGGGTGATCCAGGAAGGGCTCAAGCCCTATCTCAGGGACAACTGCCAGGCTTGGGAAATGGACATGGAAGGGCACTACCACAGGAAGCGCGGGCGCAGCAAAGCCTGTTCCGCGCAAGCCGAACTGCTTTCCGCCAAGAAAGCAGTCTGAAAGGGTCCCCCGCAAATGCCGTCAGGGCCCGGCATCCTGAACCCCGGGTTCAAGTCGGTCGCCTTCCTGTCGCATCAGGCCCGTTCGCGTCCGGAACAGGCTCAACAGCGGCTTTTCGGTCGGCAGCCTTAATGCCAAGACATTGGTTCAAGGAATGAATGGCCCTGTCGAACACAGCAGGGGATAAACTAAAAGAGTTCGTCCTGCTCGATCATCGCCTTTTCAAGCGAAGACTTCATGGTATTTATTCTACGCTTGAATTCCCCGATTTCAAGTCCGCCGGTACGCACGGTCAGCAATTCGTGCGCGATGTTGAGCGCGGCCATCACGGCGATCCGGTCGGTGCCGACCAGCTTTCCCGACTCGCTGATCTCGTTCATCTTCCTGTCCAGGTAGGCCACCGCATCCAGAAGGGCGCCTTCCTCTCCCTCCTCGCAGGCGACCCTGAAAGGGCGACCGTTGATGACGACGTCGAGACTCTTGCTCACTCTTCTTCTCCAGGGATTTTAGACAGGAGGGATTCGAGCCTGTCTTTTGCAAGATCGATCTTTTCGGAGAGCCGCTTGTTCTCTCCATGAGCCTGGGCGAGTTCCTGCCTCAGGGCAAGATTGTCTGCACGCAGCCTGTGATTCAATTCGATGAATTGCGCTATTTTTTCTTCAAGCGCTTTGATTTCAGCATCCATTTCGAGACTATAGAGTAAGCCAAGCGCGCGAGTCAAACCCGGCCGATTTTAATCGCGCGCGAGCCTCGTGTAAAATGCAGGCATGCGTTACCTGCTGCTTCTTTTGCTGCTATTCTCTGGCGGCTGCGCCACATTGCCGAAAGCGCCTCCAGCGCCAAAGGCGGTGGCATGGAGCGATCTGCCGGGCTGGGGGCATGAGGATGTCCTTCCGGCATGGCGATCCTTCTCGGCAAGCTGCGCCGTCCTGAAAAGGCGGCCTTCCTGGGCCCCGGCCTGCATTGATGCCATGGCCATGAAAAGTCCGGACGAATCTGCCGCCCGCGCCTTTTTCGAGAAGCATTTCACGCCCTACCGGCTGTTCAATCCGGACGGATCGGACGAGGGGCTCATCACAGGCTACTTCGAGCCCATCATCAGGGGAAGCCTCAAACCTTCCTCCCGGTACCGCTACCCCGTCTACGGCGTGCCGAAGGACCTGATTACCGTCGATCTGGGGGAGCTTTATCCCGAGTTCAAACACATCCATCCGAGGGGAAGGGTCGAGGGCAGGAAACTCGTTCCCTATTACAGCCGTGCCCAGATCGACGGCAAATTCGCCCCCCTGAAGGGGAACGAGATTCTATGGACGGACGATGCCATGGACCTTTTCTTCCTGCAGATCCAGGGCTCGGGAAAAGTCGCGCTGGATGACGGGAGCACGGTCAGGATAGGCTACGCAGACCAGAACGGTTATCCCTACCAGTCGATCGGCAGGATTCTCGTCGAACGCGGAGAGTTGTCTCTTGAAGATGCTTCGATGGATGGCATCAAGGCCTGGGCGAGGAGTCACCCTGGGAAGGTATCGGAACTGCTGGACGGCAACCCGAGCTACGTGTTCTTCAAGTTCCTGCCGGACACCTTTCCGGACCCGCCGGGATCGCTCGGCGTGCCCTTGAACCCGGGAATCAGCATCGCTGTCGATCAGAGGGCGATTCCCCTGGGCGCTCCGGTCTATCTCTCCAGCACCTGGCCGGGAAGCGAAAAGCCCCTGGACCGCCTCATGCTCGCGCAGGATACGGGAGGGGCGATCAAGGGGACGGTCAGGGCCGATATCTACTGGGGCTCCGGTCAGGATGCGGGGGAACTTGCAGGGAAGACCCGCCAGCGCGGCAGGTTGTGGGTTCTGCTCCCCAAATAAGTGCTCAGGAATTGTTTTCCTGCCGCTCCTTGGCAAGCTCGATTTCGCTTTTTTCCTTCCCGGATTTCCTCCCGGAAAACGCGACGAAAAGAACTGCGCTCAGAAAAACAAGGGTTGTGATGGTTTCGATCATGAAGTTCCCCGCATTTATATCATGAGATGATGTATTAAGCCTCAATATTATACCCGGGAATGCGAAATGAAAAGCCCCGTCGAATTCATTTCGATGCAGCATCCGGATCTGAATCCTTGATGTGGGGGAGTCTCACCTTCAGCGCGTCCTTCCCCTGTTCGTCGTCTGCCCGCTTGAGCATTCCCCTGAGCGAGGAATCGGCCGCTTTCGGAATGTGATCCATCAGGAATCCTGCGGCTCCTATGGCGATAAAGACCGCGATCATGGCAACCGGCAGCATCCATTTTTTAGGCTTTTTTTCCAATTTCACTCCCCTGATAATTTTCGGCACCGTCCATAGTGGATATTGTGCAGCGTAAATTCAAGAAATCCAAATGGTTGCCGAAATTACCGGCAAACGCAAGGAGAATCGTCATGGATTCGATCAATGCCATTCCTCATCTGGACAACGGCTTCGGACGGCGCAAGGAAGATCGGCCCCCGCTCCGCAGGAAACCTCGCGAGCATGAGGAAGAGGAGAAGCCTGAAACCGGGCATCCCCCTCCTCCCGGACACATAGACACCACCGCATAGCACTGTTGCCGGAATCGATACGATCGGCAATCGCCAGTTTCATGCGGCTTCCGTGGCAATGTTTCCAAAAATTATACGTTGAGGCTGTAGAAAACCTCCATCTCTTTCTTGAACAGGCATAATTCGAAAAAATAACCCGTTGACGGAGAGTGAAAATGCCACGCTTCAAACCTGTTCACCAAGGACTGAAGCTGTTGCCGGTGGATTTCGACAAACAGGTTATTCCGGGCGGCTTCGAGCATGCGCTATGCCACCTGGTGGATCACGAACTGGATTTCTCCGAATTCCATTCCCACTACAAGAACGACGACGAGGGCGCTTCCGCTTCCCGCCGTTCAGTCCAACAAGGTTTATCTGCCGTACGCCAAGTCCGCGGCTGCGTTCGCTGACATACGGCGGCAGATAAACGCTATTCGTTCACTGACTTGACATTTTGTTGGAGGTTTTATGCGCTACCGTATCGCGCTTCACGAATCAGAAGAGGGTTTCTCCGTATCCGCGCCAGGTTTGCCCGGTTGCTGGTCGCAAGGTACAACTGAAGCTGAGGCCATCGAAAATAACAAGGACGCACTCCGTGAATATCTTGAGGTAATCAACGAGCAAATCGCGGTGAACGAAGTGCGCGAATATAGAAGTAGCGAGCTAAATCTTGCCAAAGATTCCTGGCATTAGCGATGCACGTCGATAGCCGATTGAAGTTTTTCGGGGCGAGGTGCAGAATTCAATCCAGGAAATCTTGGAGAATTGCATGAAACGGAAAATTACGATGTTGGCCGTTCTGGCCTCGATTTGCGCTGCAGCATACGCTTCTGAAATGTCCTGGTACCGGTGGCGAAGCAGGATAAGCGGGGCCGTCGTTTGCGCGCAGATTTCTCCCGGCAGTGCCTGGTACAAGTTCAAGGGCCCTTACATGGACGGAACCTGCAGGAAACCGGGCAATCCGCAGTGACTGGCTGACCGGGTTATTTCCCGTCGAGATAGCGCCAGACGCCTTCCTCGCAAAGGAAGCAGCTGGTTTCGTGCAGGCGATGCGCCTTTCCCCCGATCTTGTATCTTGCGACGAATTCCACGCTGTCCCGTCCAGCTGCCTTCACTTCCAGCCCCAGCCATTTCGGGCGCGGCTCTGCATCGAGGCCCAGCTTCGCCGGGCGGGTGGAAGGGTGCCAGGTTTGCAGCAGGTACGCTTCGAGTCCGAGCGCGTAGGCGCTGTAGCGGGAGCGCATGAGCGCTTCGGGATCGGGCGCATTGATCCCGGAATGGTGTTTCCCGCAGCAGGCCGCGTATTCGATGGGGTTGCCGCAGGGGCAGGGGTTTCTCAAGACGAGTATCTCCTTTTTCGTCCATCCTATCGTTCTTCCCGCCACAAATCCATGGGGATATCCGCAAATACTTCCCCCGCTCTGTAACGCTCACCCAGATCTGAGTCCCGGCGAAGCGGCCAGACCGGGCGAGCAAACCTTCTCGGGGTTCCTGAGCTATATTGGAATTGTCCGGTCCAGGGAGAATCCGCCATGAAGCGCATCGCATTGTTCCTCGCCACCAACCTCGCCGTGCTGCTGGTGCTGTCGATCGCAATCCGCCTGCTCGGGCTTGAACCCTATCTCGGCGCATCCGGCATGAATCCAAATTCACTGCTCGTTTTCGCCGCAATCATCGGATTCGGGGGTTCCTTCGTTTCGCTCGCCCTGTCCAAACACATGGCCAGGATTTCCGTGGGTGCGAGGATCATTTCGCAGCCGCAGACTGCCGAAGAATTCTGGCTGCTCGAAACGGTGAGGCGCCATGCCAGTGCGACGGGAATCGGAATGCCGGAGGTGGCGATCTACGATTCGATGGACGCGAATGCCTTTGCGACCGGCATGAGGCGGGATGCTTCGCTCGTCGCAGTTTCGACCGGGTTGCTGCAACACATGACGAGGGAAGAGGCGGAAGCCGTTCTGGGGCACGAGATCACGCATGTCGCCAACGGCGACATGGTGACCATGGCGCTCATCCAGGGCGTGGTGAACACCTTCGTGATTTTTCTCTCCCGCGCGATCGGGCAGGTGGTGGACAAAGCGGTGTTCAGGACGGAGCGCGGCCAGGGGCCGGCATTTTTCATCACCATGATCGTATCCGAGCTGGTTCTGGGGATACTCGCCACCCTCATCGTGCTCTGGTTCTCGAGGCGCAGGGAGTTCCGGGCGGATGCGGGCGGGGCGCGGTTGTCCGGAAGGCGCAACATGATAGACGCCTTGAAGCGCCTGGGCAGCCTTCATCCGGCACCGTTGCCCGAAAAAATGGCCGCCTTCGGCATTTCCGGCAGTTCGGGGGGAGGGATCAGGCGCCTTTTCATGACCCATCCCCCTCTGGAAGAGCGCATCGCAGCGCTCGAGGCGGGCTAAATCCAGTCGCGCCCGGTCAGATAGTCGGTGTAGAGCCTGTCTTCCGGGCTGCCTTTTTCCGGATGCCAGTCGTAGCGCCACTTCACGATGGGGGGAAGGGACATCAGGATCGATTCGGTCCGCCCGCCGGACTGCAATCCGAACAGGGTTCCCCTGTCGTAGACCAGATTGAATTCGACATAGCGGCCGCGCCTGTAAGCCTGGAAATCCCTTTCGCGCTCGCCGTATGGGGTGTCCAGCCTGCGCTCGAGAATCGGCACATAGGCCGAAAGAAAATGATCCCCGACGCTTTCGGTCAGATTGAAGCAGGTTTCGAAATCGGGTGCGTTGAGGTCGTCGAAGAAAATGCCGCCCACGCCGCGAGGCTCCTTGCGATGCTTGAGGTAGAAATACTCGTCGCACCATTTCTTGAATTTCGGGTGATAGTCCGGGCCGAAAGGCTGGAGCGCATTCCTGCAGGTCTGGTGGAAATGAATCGCGTCTTCCTCGAAGCCGTAATAGGGTGTGAGATCCATTCCTCCGCCGAACCACCATACGGGATCCTGTCCCTCCTTTTCGGCGACGAAGAAGCGCACGTTCATGTGGACGGTCGGGGCGTAGGGATTTTTCGGATGGAAAACCAGGGATACCCCCATGGCCTGGAAGGAGCGCCCGGCAAGTTCCGGCCTCGCGGCGGTGGCGGAAGGGGGAAGCCCCTTGCCGAAGACATGCGAGAAATTGACCCCGCCGCGCTCCAGCACATCGCCTTCCTCGATGACGCAGGATATCCCCCCGCCCCCTTCAGGGCGATCCCATCTGTCCCGGCGGAATGTTTTTCCGTCGACCTGCTCGATCCGTTCGACGATCAGCTCCTGCAATTCGGTGAGGAAATCCTTGACGCCTGCTATGTTCATTTTCTTCTCCATAATGATCCCATGTCGATTGTACCCTATGCCTTTGGCGGCTCGAAGCGCTGGCAGAAAGAATCGATGACCAGCCTGGACAATTTCAGACTGGAGTTCACCAGCGCCTCGAACATTGCAGGAGAGAGCGTGAACAGAAAGCATTCCGTTTCGGCCACGAAGGTTGCGCTGGCGGAAACGCCGAGCAGATAGTCGAGCTCGCCGAAAAGCCCGTCTTCCTTCACTTCACCTATCCGGACAGGTCCTTCCGGGCCAGCTTGATAGATCCCGATTTTGCCGGAATACAGGTAGTAGATTTCGGAGGGTTCAGCGTTCTGATGAACGATGATGTCACCCTTGCGGCAGGATCGGCCATATTTCTCGAAAAGGCGCCTGGACCGCCTGAACAGGAAATGTTCGATCCTGTCCGCCAAGGGGCCCCTCTCCCCGCTGTCCAGAAAGATCCTTTCCATGGCAATCACATCTATCTTGCTGGAAACATGAAGAAATTCAGCGAAAAACAGGAAAACAAGGCTGATGACATAGGCCCAGATCAGAGAGAAAATGATTGCGCCGAGCGATCCATAGACGCGGATGTATTGATCGACCTGAAAGACGGTATTGGTTAAATACTGGAACAGCGCGACGGAAAACGCACAGGCGAAGCCGGTTGCGATCGCAGGGGGCAGCCTGGGTCTGCTCGGAGGCATGAAGAAGTAGGTCAGGAATACGATTGCCCACGTTACGAGAAACGGAGTCAGCCTGCTGATGAACAGGAAGCACGCCTTCATCGCCTGAACGAGCAGGGGATTCCTGATGTCTTCGTAACTGAAGTGGATAGTGAGATAGTCTCCGAGCGACCATAATTCCAGCAGGAGAAATGCAAAAGGAATGATCATGAACGCTATGAGATTGACGGCGATAAAATGCCTTCTCCTGGGTGATGCAAATATGACGGCGAACGCCCCATGAACGGAGCGTGTCAGTCCGCTCGAACTCCAAAGCAGCACCAGCAGGCTTACCCAACTGGTAATCTTGAAAAGCCCGTAATACTGGTCCGAGGATCTGGAAAAATCGACGTTCATGAAATTGAGGTGCAGCATGCTGAGCAGGAAATAGAGAGCCTCGCTGAGTTCGAGATTTCCCGAAATGAAGGTATTGAGCAGATAGGCGAGCGGAATGGCGGAAAGAAAGAAATAGAGGGCCAGCCCGGAAGCGTGATTCCGGATTTCCGTCTTGAAGAAAAGGGTCAGTGTCACGTATACGGACTGGGAAAGCCAGTTTGCGCCGTTCCTGAAGAGTCTGATGGTGTTCATGGCGGGTTTACGGAAGCTCCAGCATCACTTTCACATCCTTGGTCACATGGTCGGCGCGGACGTAGCCGATTGCCCCTGGAATGCTGCGCACGAAATTCAGCACGCCTTCGTCCGAAGTTTGAACGGAGGGTGGAAGTTTGCCCTGGAACCGGAGGCGGTTCCAGTAGTCCGCCATTTGCTGGGTCGAAAGATTGAAGACATCTTTCGAGAATTTTTCTCGCGCAGCGCTTGTCACTTCCCGGTTGACCGGGATGACCCTGGTTCCGTTCGACCAATACTGTTTCTTCATGATATAGATATCGGACAATTCCTTGACCGAGATCGTACTTTCCGGAATCAGGGGGGATGCGATGATCAACAGCCTTTGGGCGTGCCCGGACAGGGTCCATGCCAGGATCAAAAGCGGGGCGCGTTTCAGAAAAGGGTCGAGAAAGAACAATTGAACCCCGTTAGGATAGGTGCGAAGGAAGTCGGCGTTCCTCCCTGGTGAACATATTCGAATTTCCAGACCATGTAGGGTTCGGGCTTGTAATCGACTCCGATCAACGTATTTCTGGACGCTCCGCCGACGAGATGGTCCTGATAGCGTTCCCATTCCAGAATGCCGTGCCATTCTTCGGTGAAGGAATAATCTGCAAGCCCGAAAATGCCCGATTCGTTCGAATGCAGGCGGGGCGGAGCCCAGGGCAGCTCCCTGCCGTAGAAGCGAGATGTGAGCGCTTCGCTCTCTAGCATCAGGTTGCCGAATGATCGAATGACATTGACGCCGTACACCGTATATTCCTCTCCGGTTTCGACGAGTTCGCCGTGCTGGAAGGATGCGCCAGCCTTGTCGATCAGCCCGAAGGGCTTGTTGATGTGCGCCCCGTACACATTCTGGAAGTGCCTCAGCGTTTCCCTCGGCAGGCGTTCGAACCATTCGTAGTCCGGCTGCAGGTACAATTGCAGGTCGGGAGTTTCGCCGTCCTGGACGTTGTGCATCCAGGTGACCCCGCTCTCGTTGGTTTCGAAACCCAGTGCTGTCGTGTTGGGGCGGGTAATGGTGGGAACCAGCGGAGCAGCGAAAACGGTATTCCAGTCTCCGAGCGGCGTCAGCATCTTGCCGATGCGCAGCGTGTCGTTATTTGATAACAACTCGTCGTTATAGAGGCGCTCGACGACGACATTGCCGTGGCCGGGATTGCCGCCCTGCTTGATCAGGGTTTGCCTGGCGAATTCGATTTCCGTGAAGGGATTGAGCCATCGCCCCGAGTTGCCTCCGATGAAGAAGCTGAGGTCTCCCAGGGAAAGCTTTGCGGGCTGGCCGAGCGGGCTCTCCATCTGGATGTTGGTATATCCGGACAGATAGTAATCGCCATAACGAAAACCCTGGCCGAACGAATAAGGCAATGGCGGGGCCGTATCATCGGCCTGACACAGGCTCGAAAAGGCGAGCCCGATATGGAGAAGCGTTACCTGAAGAAGTTTATGCCTCATGAAATTCCAGGGTTGCGGATCGCTCCATTATCGCTAGGGCCTGAAAATTTTACCACTTTCGAAATCCAGGATGGTCGACGGGATTTTTCTTTTGCCGACCTTTCCCGGGATCGTCAGGACCCGGCTGCCGAATCTGGAAATGCAGTCGCGATAGGTTCTGGCGGGCTTCATACCCGAAACATTGGCGCTCGTCGAAACCAGCGCAGTGCCGAGGCTGTTGCAAAGCCCCGAAGCATCGGGATGCGCCGTCAGGCGAACTGCGATCTTGGCGTGGCTTCCTGTGATCCATTTCGGGGCGAAGCGGGATGCCTTGAGGAGCAGGGTATAAGGCCCCGGCCAGAATTTGCACAGCTCTTCCCGTTCCGGGAGGCTTGCGACATAGCGCTTCAAGTGGTTCAGACGGCCTGCGATCAGGATCAGGCCGCGGCTTTGCCTGCGCTGCTTGATCTTGAGCAGGAGGCGGACCGCGCCGCAATTCCTGGGGTCGCACCCGATACCGTAGCAGGATTCCGTGGGATAGGCGATGACTCCGCCCGCCCGGAGATGCCGCCTGATTCTGCCCAGCAGGGGAGCCGGGATCATTGCCTCGGAGAGAGCGCCCGGTAGCCGATATCCGTCCTCATCTGGCAGCCGTCGAAGGAAATCCCTTCCGCCACCTGATAGGCTCGGCGCTGCGCCATTTTCACGCTGTCGCCGAGCGCCGTGACGCACAGGACACGTCCGCCATTGGTGAGCACTCGCTTGTTTTCCAGCTTCGTTCCGGCATGGAAGACGTGGAAGTCTTCCTCGTTTTTCGGCAGCCCCGAAATGACGTCGCCTTTCCTGGGATTGTCGGGATAATCGTGGGCCGCCATCACCACGCCGAGCGCGGCGCGCCTGTCCCATTCGGCTTCGATCTTGTCGAGCGTGCCGTTGATCCCGTGCTCGACGAGGAGACTGAGATCGGTCTTGAGCCGCATCATGATCGGCTGCGTTTCCGGGTCGCCCATCCTGCAGTTGAATTCGAGCGTTTTCGGGTTGCCCTCCCTGTCGATCATGAGTCCCGCATAAAGAAAGCCGGTGTAGCTGATGCCGTCCTGACTCATGCCCCGCATGACCGGCTGGATGATCTCCCGCATCACCCGCGCATGCAGCGAAGGCGTGACCACGGCTGCGGGGGAATAGGCGCCCATGCCGCCGGTATTGGGTCCGCGGTCGCCGTCCAGGAGCCGTTTGTGGTCCTGGCTGGTGACGAAGGGCAGGGTGTTTTTTCCGTCCGCCATGACGATGAAGCTCGCTTCCTCCCCTTCCAGGAATTCCTCGATCACCACCCGTCCGCCTCCGGAAAGAATCGTGTCGATAGCGGCATGCGCCTCAGGCAGATCCATGGCCACCACCACGCCCTTGCCGGCTGCGAGGCCGTCCGCCTTGATCACGATGGGAGCGCCCTTCTCTTCCACGTAGCTGTGCGCTGCGGCGATGTCTTCGAATTCCGCATACTCGGCGGTGGGAATGCCGTGCCTCATCATGAATGCCTTGGCGAAAGTCTTGGAGCTTTCGAGCCGGGCGGCCGCTTTCGTCGGGCCGAAAATCTTCAGTCCTTCCGCCCTGAAGTCGTCGACGATGCCTTTTGCCAGAGGCGCTTCAGGCCCGACCACGGTGAGCGCGATCGATTCCTGCTTCGCGAAATCGATCAGGTCGGGGATTTCCGTCAGATTCACGTTGACGCAGCCTTCGTCCAGCGCTGTTCCCGCATTTCCGGGGGCGACATAGACCCGGCTGACTCTTGCCGAGCGGGCGAGCTTCCATGCCAGGGCATGTTCGCGCCCGCCGTTTCCGATGACGAGAATTTTCATGTTCAGTGCCTGAAATGACGGTAGCCGGTGAAGACCATGGCGATGTTCTGCTCGTCCGCTGCGGCAATCACTTCCTCGTCGCGCATCGAGCCTCCGGGCTGGATGACTGCGCGCGCACCCGCCTGCGCCAGCACATCGAGCCCGTCACGGAAAGGGAAGAAGGCGTCCGATGCGACGACGGAGCCGGAAAGATCGAGTCCTGCATGGGCTGCCTTGATCGAGGCGATCTTCGTGCTGTCGACCCGGCTCATCTGGCCCGCGCCCACGCCGAGGGTTCGCCCGTCCTTGCAGAACACGATGGCATTGGATTTCACGTACTTGGCGACTTTCCAGGCGAAGAGCAGATCCTTGAGTTGCGCAGCGCTGGGCTGCGCCCTGGTGACCACGCGCAGTTCCCCTGCCTGGACGTTCAGCGCATCCGGACTCTGCACCAGAAGGCCGCCGCCCACCCGCTTGAAATCAAAGCGGTTGTGCGCATCCGAGAGCGGCACGGTGAGAACGCGCACGTTCTGTTTCGCGGCGGTCACGTCAAGCGCGGCATAGGTTGCGCCAGGCGCAACGATCACTTCGACGAACTGGTTGGCGGTGATGGCTGCAGCGGTCTCGGCATCGAGTTCGCGATTGAAGGCGATGATGCCGCCGAACGCGGAAGTGGTATCCGTCGCATAGGCCAGTTTGTAGGCATTCAGGGGGGAATCCGCAATCGCAACGCCGCAGGGATTGGCATGCTTGACGATCACGCAGGCGGGTTCATCGAATGTCTTGACGCATTCCCATGCCGCATCGGCGTCGCCGATGTTGTTGTAGGAGAGTTCCTTGCCCTGCACCTGGGTATAGCTGGCGATGCCCCCGGGCAGCGCAACCGGGTCGCGATAGAAAGCGGCTTGCTGGTGCGGGTTTTCGCCATAGCGCATGTTCTGCACCCTGACGAAATTGAAATTGATCTGCGCCGGAAATTCGCTGCGCGTTCCGTCCGGTTCGATTGCGGTCAGATAATTGCTGATCGCGCTGTCATAGGCCGCAGTATGGGAAAAAGCCTTCTTCGCCAGATCGAAGCGCGTGGCATCCGACACGGCTCCCGCATTTGCCCCCATTTCGGCGAGTACCCTGCCGTAATCCGCCGGGTCGGTCACTATGGCGACATGATGGTAATTCTTGGCTGCAGCCCTGACCATGGTCGGTCCGCCTATGTCGATGTTTTCGATGGCATCTTCCAGCGAGCAGTTCTCCCTGGCGACGGTTTGCGAGAAGGGGTAGAGATTGACGACGACGAGGTCGATGGGGGGAATATCCGCCTTTTTCATCGTCTCGACATGCTCCGGAATGTCCCTGCGCCCCAGGATTCCGCCGTGGACCCTGGGGTGCAGCGTCTTGACGCGCCCGTCCAGCATTTCCGGGAAGCCGGTGTAGTCCCCGACTTCCGTTACCGGGATACCCGATTCGGAAAGCAGTTTGGCGGTCCCTCCGGTGGAAAGAATTTTCACGCCCATCTGGTGGAGGGCGGAGGCGAATTCCCTGATGCCTGTCTTGTCGGAGACGCTGAGCAGCGCTTGAGTGATCGAAGTCATGATGGTGAATCTGTTGTAGTTGAATAATCAGGAGATGCCGAGGTCCTGCATTTTCTTCCTGAGCGTATTGCGGTTCAAGCCCAGCACTTCCGCGGCGCGGGTCTGGTTGCCCTGGGTGTGGTTCAAAGCGAGTTCGATCAGGGGTTTTTCGATGCAGCGTATTACCATGTCGTAGAGCGCGCAGGGTTTTTCGCCGTCAAGGTCATTGAAATAGGATTCGACCGCCTTGCGGACACAGGAACCGATTTCGCCTTCCCCTTTCATGCCGCCCATTTCTCATCCTCAGTGTAAACCAGACGCTGGTTGTTCGCACCGAGTTCGGAGAAGAAACGGTCGATGTGGGCGACCTGTTCTGCGCAGGACTGGAGCTGGTTCATGCTGTGCCTGAATTGGGCCGATCCCGCCAGGCCCTTGGTGTACCAGGAGATATGTTTTCTCGCCACGCGCACCCCGGTGTCCTCTCCGTAGAACCCGAAAAGATCCTTGAGGTGCTCCATCAGGACGACATGGATTTCGGAAACCTCGGGCTGCGGGAGGTGCTCCCCGGTTTCGAGATAATGCGCAATCTCGCGGAAGATCCAGGGCCTTCCCTGGGCGGCGCGGCCGATCATCAGGGCATCCGCACCGGTTTTTTCGAGCACGAACTTCGCCTTTCCGGGGGAGGTGATGTCGCCGTTGGCGATGACGGGAATGGCGATCCTGGTTTTGACTTCGCTGATCGTATCGTATTCCGCATCCCCGCTGTATCCGCAGGCGCGCGTCCTGCCGTGTATGGCGAGGGCCTGGATGCCGGCGGCTTCGGCGATTTTGGCGATTCTGACCGCATTCCTGCTTTCCCTGTCCCATCCCGTCCGGATCTTCAGCGTGACGGGCACATCCACCGCAGCGACTACGGCCTCTACGATTCTGGCAACCAGCGGTTCGTTCTGCAACAGGGCGGAACCCGCCATCACGTTGCAGATTTTCTTTGCCGGGCAGCCCATGTTGATGTCGATGATCTGCGCACCGTTGTCGACGTTGTATTTTGCAGCTTCGGCCATCATGCCCGGGTCCGCCCCGGCGATCTGAACGGAAATCGGCTCGACCTCGCCGTCGTGGTTCGCCCTGCGGCGCGTCTTGTCGCTTCCCCAGAGCAGTGAATTGCTGGAAACCATCTCGGAAACCGCCATGCCCGCCCCCATCGCCTTGCAAAGCTGGCGGAAGGGCCTGTCCGTGACGCCCGCCATCGGGGCGACGACCAGGTTGTTCCTGAGCTGATAGGGGCCGATTTTCACAGTAGGGTTTTTTCCGGAAAAGCGGACATTGTAAACTTTTCCAGGAGCTTTCACAAAATGGAACTTGCTTTGATGCCGAACATCATTTTCCGGGAAAACCATTTCCTGGCGGGGGGAAGGCAATCGAGCGCGGCGAGCGCCGCGCCGCGCCCTGCGCGCAGGATGGGGATCTCGTTGGAAAAGAGTTTTATCAGCGAATCGGTGAAGCGGATTCCGCCTGCCCTGTCGATCTGCCTGCGCTTGCTGTAATTCGAGAGCATGGATTCGGAGCCGATTTCTTCGGCCTCCCGTATTTCCCGGGCGAGTGCCGCGACGTCCCTCAAGCCGAGATTGAGTCCCTGGCCCGATACGGGATGAAGGGTTTGCGCTGCGTTGCCGACCAGGGCGAGATGTTTTGCGACGAAAGGGGTCGAATATTTGAGGGCGAGGGGAAAGCCCGACATGGGGCCGCAGTCGACAAATTTCCCCAGCCTGTCGCCGAAATGGTTTTGCAGCCTTTCCAGGAATTCGCCTTTTTCGAGGGAGAGGATCTTTTTGGCCGATTCGGGGTCGGCGGTCCAGACCAATGAAAAGCCGTCCCCGTTGGGCAGCAGCGCGAGCGGCCCGTCCGGCGTGAAGCGCTCGTAGGCTGTGTTGCAGTGAGGTTTTTCGGTCCTGACCTGGCCGATGATCGCCCACTGCCCATATTCGCGCTGGTGCTGCGTGATTCCTTTCACATGCTCGACGAGCTTTCCGCCGTCGGCCATCACGACCAGCCGGGCGCCGATTCGCCTTCTCTTTCCCCGGTAATCGAAATCGACCGTGCCGCAGTCTCCCGAAAGATCGATCTCGCGGGCGCATGCGCCCGCGAGATAGGTTTCCGGGTCCAGCTTCGAGACCAGCGCCGCGTGGATTTCGTGATAGCTGACGATGTACCCCAGAGCGGGCACTCCGGATTCTTTGGCAGTCAGGATGGTCCTGCCGAACCCGCCCTTTTGGGATACATGGATGGTATTGATGGGGATCGCATTGCCGATTCCGCTCCAGGCGCAGATGCGTTCAAGATGCAGTTTGCTGCCGAAGGAGATGGCGAGCATGCGCGGGTCGTCCTGAGGGGACGATTTTGCTTCGAGCACCATAACCGAGAGGGATGTGCCTTTCAGCGAGAGCGCGAGGGCCGCTCCCACGGGGCCGCCTCCTATGACGAGCACATCGACATGTTCGCTCATCGAGCCATCCACTCCTCGATGGCCTTTACCGACTTGGGGGTATCCCGGCTCAGGATTTCATGACCGCTTTCGGTGACATGGACGTCGTCCTCGATGCGTATGCCGATGTTCCAGTAGACTTCCGGAATGTCTTCCGCGGGGCGGATGTAGCAGCCGGGTTCGACCGTCAGGACCATTCCCGGTTCGAGTTTGCGCCAGGCCCCTTCAATCTTGTAGCTGCCCACGTCGTGCACGTCGAGCCCGAGCCAGTGCCCGGTCCTGTGCATGTAGAAGCGCCTGTAATCCCCGGATTCGACCACGGCATCCACGCTGCCCTTGCAAAACGCGAGATCGACCAGGCCCTGCGCGAGAACCCGGACTGCCGCTTCGTGCGGGCTGTTCCAGGAGGCGCCGGGTTTGATTTCCGAGAGCGCCGCGTCCTGCGCGGCGAGCACCAGTTCGTAGATTTCCTTCTGGGCAGACGTGAAGCTGCCGTTCACCGGGAAGGTGCGGGTGATGTCGGAGGCATAGCCGTCCAGCTCGCATCCGGCGTCTATGAGCAGGAGATCCCCATCCTTCAATGCCGCATTGTTTTCGACATAATGCAAAATGCAGGCATTCTCCCCGCCCGCCACGATGGGCGTGTAGGAAGGGGCCTGCGCGCCCATGCGGCGGAATTCCCGCAGGAATTCCGCCTCGATTTCGTATTCCATCATACCGGGCCTTGCCGATTTCATGGCAAGCTTATGCGCGTTCGATGCGATGTTCGCTGCCCGGCGCATGAGCGATATCTCGTATTCGTCCTTGAATAGCCGCATTTCGTCGATTTCCGGGCGGATGTCCCTGATTTCGGCAGGCGCGGAAATTCCGCTTCTTCCCCGGGCGCGCACGGCATTCAGGGCGGAGAGCACCCTGGCATCCCATTTCTCGTCCTGTCCGAGAGGGTAGGAAACGGCGGGCTGGTCGGCGAGTAGCTGCGGCAGCATGGCTTCCAGTGCCGATATCGGGTGCGCTTCGTCGAACAGGAAAGCGTCCTTCGCGCCCTCGGGCCCGAAGCGGTAGCCGTCCCAGATTTCCCTTTCCATGTCTTTTTCCAGGCAGAACAGCATGCTTTTTGGGGATTTTCCTGCAACCATGACGAGCGCCGCATCGGGCTCGGTGAATCCGGTCAGATAGTAGAAATGGCTGTCGAAGCGGAAAGGATAATGAGAATCCCGGTTGCGCACATGATGGATTGCAGTGGGCAGGATAATGACGCCCTCGATTTTGTCGAGCAGGCGCCGCCTTCTTTCGAGATGGATGGAATGATCTTTCATGTCTTGATTCTACCACCGGAATTCAGTTCCGCGAGGCGCTCGGGCGTGCCGACGTCGACCCATAGCCCCTGATGATGCATTCCGGAGACTTTTCCCTCGACGATCGCATTGTTCAGGAGCGGGGCGAGTCTGGCCGATTGCCCGGGTTGGATGCCGTTGAAAAGGTCGGGGTGGTAAATCCCTATCCCGCTGAAAGTCAGCCTTTTTTTTCCGGAAGGAACGATTTTTCCGTCTTCAAGGAAAAAATCGCCTTGCGGGTGATGCTCGGGGTTGTCGACGAGAACGAGATGGGCGAGGACGGACCGGTTTTCCATTTGACCGATCTTCGGGAGCAATGTCGAATAGTCGAAGTCGCAATGGATGTCCGAATTCACCACGAGAAAGGGAGCGCTTCCCAGAAAATGCATTGCATTGGCGATGCCTCCGGCCGTTTCCAGGGCGGACTCCTCTCGGGAGTATGCTATGCCGACACCGAAGGCTTTCCCGTCGCCGAGCCGGTCTTCGATTTGCTCTCCCAGGTGGGCGAGGTTGACGATGATATCGCGAAAGCCGGCTCTTGCCAGAGCCTCTATCTGCCAGACGATCAGGGGTTTTCCCCCGGCTTCGAGAAGCGGTTTCGGGGTTGAATCGGTCAGGGGGCGCATTCTCTCGCCGCGCCCTGCGGCAAGAATCATCGCCTTCAAAAGGTGGTTCTCACTTCGATTTTGTCGACGAGCCGCAATACGGGGGAGAGTTCGGCGTAGCGCGCGCAGATTTTTTTCAGATAGGAAAGGACGAGCGGAATGTCGTCGAGATAGCGCGCCTTCCCGTCGCGATGATGGAGGCGCGAGAAAATCCCGGCGACCTTGAGCTGCCGCTGCGCGCCCGTCCATTCGAAGTCCCGGTAGAACTCGGCGAAGTCGGAAGTGACCGGCAGGCCTGCTTTTCTCGCTTTTTCCCAGTAGCGGATGACCCAGTCGAGCACCCGTTCCTCCTCCCAGGCGATATAGGCATCCCTGAAAAGCGAGACGAGGTCGTAGGTGATGGGGCCGTAGACGGCGTCCTGGAAGTCCAGAATGCCCGGATTGGGGTCGGTCAGCATCAGGTTGCGCGAATGGTAATCGCGATGGACATAGACCTTCGGCTGGGAAAGGTTGTTTTTGACGAGGCTGGAAAATGCCTGTTCCAGAATCGCCGCCTGTTTTTCCCCGGGTTCGGTGCCAAGGTGCCTGCCGAGATACCACTTCGGGAAAAGACCCATTTCGCGCCTGAGCAGGGCTTCGTCGTATTCGGGAAGCACGCCGGGGCGGCTCGCAAGCTGGATCTTGATGAGGGCGTCCACCGCATCCCCATAGAGCGTGTCGGCATTGCTTTCGCTCAGTACATCCAGATAGGTCGTGTTGCCGAGATCGCTCAGGAGCAGGAATCCCCTTTCGAGGTCCTGTGAGATCACTCGGGGCAGATTGACCCCGGCCTCCCCGAAAATTCGCGCGATGCGGACGAAGGGGCGGCAGTCCTCATGGGCGGGCGGGGCATCCATCACGATCAGCGAACTGTCCGCGAAGATCGCCCGGAAATAGCGGCGGAAACTTGCATCTTCCGACGCCGGTTCGAGCGTGAAGGGCTTGTCCGGGAACTGATCCTTGAGCCAGGATTCGATGAACCGCTGTCTTTCCAATTCGTTTGCCATAATGGTCAAATTGTGCGATTTTATCACCAAACTATCAATTCAAACCCGATGCATAAATTTCGCCTCAAGCCTGTCATCCTTTCCCTGTTTTGCATGCTTTCCGTATCCGCCTTTGCAGACGAAGGCTTGCCGCTCGGACTGACCAAGGAGATGCTTCCCCTTCCAGACAATGGCGAAGACGTGCCGCTGTTCATCAGGGGTGATCGCCTGCAGGGACACCAGGATGTGGACATGATTGCGATAGGCCATGCCGAAATGAGGAAACGCGGCCAGTCGATCGTGGCAGACTGGCTCAAGTACCTTCAGGCGAGCGACGAGATCCAGGCGCATGGCCATGTCCGCGTCGAACAGAATGGCAGCACCATGGACGGGCCCAAGTTGCAGCTGCAGGTCAAAAGCAATATCGGCTTCATGGACCGGCCGGTATACCATATGGCGAATGGCGGCCGGGGCCATGCGGATAAGCTGGATTTCACCGGCAAGGACAAGTACCGGCTGCACAAGGCGATTTACACCACGTGCCCGGTGGGGAATGACGACTGGTTCCTGAAGGTCGGCGAACTGGATCTCGACCAGGCGAGCCAGGTCGGCATAGCGCACGATGCGACGATTTCCTTCAAGGGGAAACCCATTCTCTATGCCCCCTGGATGGACTTTCCGACCGGCAACCGGAGAAGATCGGGCTTTCTTGCGCCGGTTTTCGGCAGCACGGCTTCCGGCGGCGAGGAGCTGACCGTTCCCTATTACTGGAACATCGCCCCCAACTACGATGCGACGATTGCGCCCCGCGTCCTGATGAAACGGGGAGCGATGCTCAATACCGAATTCCGCTATCTCGAGCCGAACTATTCGGGCATAGCCCACTTCAATATTCTGCCCAGGGACAATATCACGGGAACGACGCGTGAGGAGGCGAACATTTTGCACAACCAGACATTCGGCAACGGGTGGTCTGGCGAGCTGAACCTGCAGCAGGTTTCCGACAGCTATTATTACCTGGATCTATCCCCTTTGATGACCATGACTTCCCAGAGCGTTCTGCCCAGGGAAGGGCATCTGACCTACAGTGGGCAGGGGTGGAGTTTCACTTCCAGGGTGCAGAATTATCAAACCTTGTCGAATCCGCTGGTGCCGGTTATCGCGCCTTATGCCTCCTTGCCGCAATTGCTGCTAAATGCCAACAGGGATAACGTGGGCGGAGCGAGCGTGGTTTTCAACGGGGAATACGACGATTTCAGCCATCCGATATTCGTCGACGGCAAAAGGCTGGCGATCAATCCGACTGTCAGTTATCCGGTGCGCAGTGCGGCAGCCTTCTTTACGCCTAAAGTAGGCTTGCACAGCGTAAGCTATTCGCTGGGAGCGAACAACACCAGCGGGCTTCCCAACTCGACGGTCAACATTCCCTATGCCAGCGTCGACAGCGGCCTCTATTTCGAAAAGAGCGATCCCATGGGCAGGCAGGATCTGATTCAGACGCTGGAGCCGAGGGCCTATTACGTCTATGTGCCTTACCGGAATCAGAACAATCTGCCGAATTTCGATTCTGCGCCCATGGATTTCACTTATGCCCAGATGTTCACGGAAAACCAGTTCAGCGGAAACGACAGGTTCAGCGATGCGAACCAGCTGACACTCGCCATGACTTCGCGCTTCATCGAAGAAAGCACCGGGGACGAACGCCTGAGGATGACGCTTGCGCAGCGATTCTATCTGCAGTCGCCGCAGATGATTCCGGTGACGACCTCCACATCGGACGTGATCGCGAGCGTAGGCGGAGCGGTGAGCAAGGATTTGAGCCTCGACAGCTATTTACAGATCACCCCGGGAGCCTGGCAGACCCAGTTCGTCAGCCTGTATGCGCATTACTCGCCTGAAATCGGCAAGCTGCTGAATTTGGGTTATCTTTTCAATCGCACGGTTCTGCCGCTCTCCTACTACGCCTATGGAGTTTCCAATGCCCCGGCGCTTACGACTGCCTTGCCGGCGGCGGTGGCAGCCCAGGGTTTTGCGCTCAACCAGGTCGACATATCCGGCCAGTGGCCGTTGATGGGGCGATGGCACGGGGTGGGGCGATGGAATTATTCGCTTGCCAATAGGCAATTGCTCGAAGGGACCGCCGGAGTCGAATACGATGCCGATTGCTGGGCGCTGCGCATCGTCACGAAGCGCTTCGCCATCGCCTACCAGGAGACTGCGAGCATGTTTTTCGTTCAGCTCGAGCTCAACGGCATGGCGAGGATAGGCTCCGACCCCCTGCAGGCGCTCAGGGACAGCATACCGGGCTTTACCAAGACCAACGTGCCTGTTACGGAATCGTCAGACTGATTTGACGGCGCGCGCCACCACCCAGGCGCTCACTTCCCGAGCGCCTTCCCTGAGCAGGGTTCTTGCCAATTCGTCGAGCGTCGATCCCGTGGTCATGACGTCGTCGATGATTGCAATATGACTCGATTTCAGGACGGACTCGCAGGAGAACGCATCCCTGACATTCCTTTTCCGCTCTGCCCAGGGAAGAGAAGTCTGGGAAGGGGTGTCCCTGATTTTGCCGCACTCGATCAGGGCTATCCCGGTTTTTCTCGAGATATTTCTTGCGATCTCCATGGCCTGATTGAATCCGCGTTCGCGCAGCCTCAATGGGTGAAGAGGAACCGGTACGATAGAGTCCGGCCTGGGATAGCTGCTTGATGCCTGCAGCAGCATTTGCGCAAAGGTCGAGGACAGCGCGAGATTCTCGCGATATTTGAGGGACTGGATCAATGCGTCGACGGGGAAATCGTAGCTGAAAACCGCCAGGGTGCGGGAAAAATGCGGCGGTTTTGCAAGACAGGTTCCGCATATGGGGCCTGCCGCCGGGTTTGCGCAAATCCTGCATCGGTTGCCTTGCAGATAGGGAAGATGGGCAAGGCAGGCGGGGCAGATGTTTTCCGGTCCGGAATGGGCGCTGCAAAGCAGACAGTCTGTCCCGAAAAGATTCTGCCTGAATTTTAAGCAGTTGTTCAAAAAAATCCTGGCTGGATTTGACAATTCAGCGTCTGATCGTCGATGATTCTGCCTATATTAGGACAGATTGGGAAAAGCGCATGGATACGGTTTCAAACAAATGGGGAATACCGGAAGTGCTCGGCCTTTTCGAACTCCCTTTCAGCGATCTCATTTACAGGGCGCAATGCGTTCACAGGGAGCATTTCGACCCCAACGGAATCCAGCTTTCGACCCTGGTTTCGATCAAGACTGGGGGGTGCTCCGAGGATTGCGGCTATTGCTCCCAGTCCGCCCGGCACGAAACCGCCGTCGAAAACCAGCCCATGCTCTCCCTGGAAGAAGTCCTGGCTGCCGCAAAAGCCGCCCGGGATAACGGCGCCAGCCGGTTCTGCATGGGAGCGGCATGGCGCGGGCCGAAACAGAAGGATCTCGATGCCGTGACCGAAATGGTCAGGGCGGTCAGGGAACTGGGACTCGAGACCTGCGCGACGCTCGGCATGCTGAAAGAGGGGCAGGCGGAGCAGCTGAAGGAGGCCGGTCTCGATTACTACAACCACAACATCGACACTTCCCGCCGGCATTACGAGGAAATCATTTCCACCCGGGATTACGGGGACAGGCTGGATACCTTGTCGAAAGTCAGGCGCGCCGGGATCAATGTCTGCTGCGGCGCAATCGTGGGCATGGGGGAAACCAGGGAGATGCGCGCCGAGCTGATCGCGGAACTCGCCAACCAGTTTCCTCAGCCGGAGAGCGTGCCGATCAACAATCTCGTCCAGGTCGAGGGCACGCCGCTTTACGGAACCGATCCGCTCGACCACCTCGAGTTCGTGAGAACCATAGCTGCAGCCAGGATCACCATGCCGAAAAGCTTCGTCCGTCTCTCCGCAGGACGCCAGCAGATGAGCGAATCGACTCAGGCATTGTGCTTTCTGGCCGGGGCGAACTCGATATTCTACGGCGAAAAACTGTTGACGACCGGCAACCCGGAAGTCGAAAGGGACAGGGCCCTGCTCGACAAGCTCGGCATGCATGCAATGTGACCATGCATTCCTTCAGGGCTGATCTCGACCAACTGGAACAAAGCGGCCTCTTGCGCCGCCGCCGTACCCTGGAGGGACCTCAGGGGGTGCGCGTTCAGGTCGACGGCAAGGCCTGTACGAGCTATTGCAGCAACGACTATCTCGGGCTTGCCAATCACCCCGATCTGATCGAGGCGGCCTGTCTAGGGGCGAGGCGATTCGGCGTGGGGGCCGGCGCTTCCCATCTGCTTTGCGGCCATGGCAGCGCGCATGAGGCGGCCGAAAAGGCGCTGGCCGATTTCGTCGGATTGCCTGCCGCGCTGCTTTTTTCCGCGGGCTACATGGCCAATATCGGGGCGATCTCGATTCTGGCAGGGAGAAATGACGCGATTTTTTGCGACAGGCTCAATCATGCCTCCCTCAACGATGCGGCCCTGCTTTCCAGGGCGAAACTCTGCCGTTATCCGCATCTGGACATGGATGCGCTGGAATCCTTTCTCGCCAGGGAAGGAAAAAGGCGCAAGCTCGTCGTGACGGATGCCGTGTTCAGCATGGACGGCGACATCGCGCCTGTTCCGCAAATGCTCGAGCTTTGCGAAAAGTACGATGCGGCGCTGCTGCTGGACGATGCGCACGGCTTCGGCGTGCTCGGGGAAAACGGCGGCGGCATCCTTTCCCATTTCGGCGTCTCTTCCCCCCGCATCGTTTACATGGGCACGCTCGGCAAGGCGGCGGGCGTGGCCGGGGCCTTCGTCGCAGGGGAAGCCGACATGGTACAAATGCTGGTGCAGCGCGCAAGAAGCTATGTCTACACGACCGCCCAGCCGCCCATGCTGGCGGAAGCGCTGCTTGCGAGCCTGAAGCTGATCGGTGCGGAATCCTGGAGAAGAAAGCAGTTGCATAAGCTTGCCGATCATCTCAAATCCCGTCTTGGGCAGGCCCTGCTGCCTTCTGATACGCCGATCCAGCCTTTTGTCGTGGGCGAAAACGAAGCCTGCATGGCGCTCAGTGCAGGATTGCAGGAGGAAGGCATGATCGTTCCTGCGATCCGCCCCCCCACGGTGCCGAAAGGCAGCGCGAGGCTGCGGATTTCGCTTTCCGCCGCGCATACCTTCGAGGACCTGGATCGCCTGATTGCGGCGCTGAAAAATGCATCTGCATATTGAAAGCGAGGGGCAGGGCAGGGATGTCGTCCTGCTCCACGGCTGGGGAATGTCCGGCAAATGCTGGGATCCGGTATTCTGCAGCCTTGCGCAAAAATTCAGGGTGCACCGGGTCGATCTTCCCGGGCATGGATCGAGCAGGCATTGCAGCGGCGACTGGGTCGAGATCCTGGCGCAGGCCTTTCCTTCCGAAGTTTTTTTGTGCGGCTGGTCCCTCGGCGGGCAGCTCGCCTTGCAATGGGCGGAAAGATATCCGGAGCGGATCGGGCGGCTCGCGCTGGTTTCCAGCACGCCCGGCTTCGTATCCCGGATGGACTGGACGCACGGCATTGCCGAAGAGGCTTTCTCGGAATTTTCCGATGCGCTCGAAAGCAATCCTGGAGGGACATTGAGGCGCTTCCTGTTTCTTCAGGCCCAGGGCGGAGAGGATGCCGCCGGAATTTTCAGAAAGCTGCAGGGATATCTGGGAAATACCGAAATGGCAGCCCTGAAGAAGGGACTCGATCTTTTGGCGGTGTCGGACTTGAGGAAGACTGCGCAATCCGTCATCCGGCCCGCGCTGATGCTGCACGGGGAATGCGACAGGCTGACGCCGATAGCGGCAGGAAAATGGCTCGCCGAAAACATGCCTGACGGAAGGCTGGAGAGCATTCCCGGATGTGCGCACGCCCCTTTCGTTTCGCATCCCGGATGCTTTGTTTCGAAATTGACGGAATTTTTCGATGAATCCTGATTATGTTACCGACAAGCGCCTCGTCAGGCGCGCTTTCGACCGGGCGGCACAAAGCTACGACAGCGCGGCCGTCCTGCAAAGAGAGGTGGGGGAGCGCATGCTCTCCCGCCTCGATTACGTGAAAATCAGCCCGGAGACGATACTCGATGCAGGATCGGGAACCGGGAAGGGCCGGCGCGATCTCGGGAGAATCTATCCCGATGCGGCTATCGTCGAACTGGACCTGTCCCTTGCCATGCTGCTCAAGGCGCGCCCGGAGGTTCCCTGGTGGAAGAAGCCTTTTTCTGGAGTCCCTCCCCAGATCTGCGGCGACATCGAGAGCCTGCCGCTCAAATCCTCCAGCGTGGACATGGTCTGGTCGAATCTCGCCCTGCAGTGGTGCAACGACCTGAATGCGGCCCTTTCTGAGATCGGCCGCATCATGAAGCCCCAGGGGCTATTCATGTTCAGCACGTTCGGCCCGGATACCCTGAAGGAATTGCGCCGGGCGTTTGCCGATTCCCATGCCCACGTCAACCGCTTCGTCGACATGCACGACATCGGGGACGCATTGCTGCATTCCGGTTTTGCCACTCCCGTCATGGACATGGAATGCATCACCCTGACTTACGAGGATGTCAGGGGGGTGATGCAGGATCTCAAGGCGATCGGCGCCCATAATGCGCTCCAGGGCAGACCGCGCGGCCTCTTCGGGAAATCCGCATGGAGCAGGCTGATCGAAAATTACGAATCCATGAGGCGGGAAGGCAGGCTGCCCGCGACCTTCGAGGTGGTCTACGGGCATGCCTGGAAGCCGGAGAAGAGCGCCCTTCCGGAAGGAAGCAGGATCATCCAGTTTGCAGCGAAGCCCAAATGAAGCGCGGATACTTCGTCACCGGAACGGACACGGGGATAGGCAAGACCACGGTGAGCTGCGCATTGCTGCGCTCTTTTGCGCGGCTGGGCCTGGAATCGGCAGGGATGAAGCCGGTCAGTTCCGGGGGAGACGATGCATCCAGGCTCGCCGCTGCAGGCTCGAAGCCGCTCCCGCCAGATCTCGCCAATCCCTACGATCTGTCCGAGCCGCTCGCGCCCCATATCGCCGCGCGGCACTCCGGGGTCGACATCGATGCCGCAAGCATCGTGCGCGCCTATGAAAAAATCGGGGCGGACATCGTGATCGTCGAGGGGGTCGGCGGCTTTCTCGTTCCGCTCAACGAAAAACAGGACACTTCGGATCTCGCGAGAATGCTGGGTCTGCCCGTGATACTGGTCGTCGGCATGAGGCTCGGGGCGATCAACCATGCGCTTCTGACGAGGGATGCCGTGGAGTCGAGGGGGTTGGAACTCGCCGGGTGGGTGGCGAACAGGATGGACCCCGGCATGCCGGCGTTCGGGGAAGTGCTGGAAGCCATTGCGGGGCGGATCGATGCGCCGCTGCTCGATGTCGTCCCCTTCGACCCCGAAGAGGATTTTGCGATCGACGTCTCTAAACTGGCCTGAGTCAGCCTTCCACGATCTCGAAATCGTGGGTGATATCCGCCGTCTTGCCGAGCATGATCGATGCGGAGCAGTATTTCTCGGCTGAAAGGGAAATCGCCCGCTCGACCTGGACGGGATTGAGACCCTTGCCCGTGACGACGAAATGGAGGTGGATTTTGGTGAACACCTTGGGGTCTTCTCCGGCCCGCTCTGCATCGATTTCGACCACGCAATCGGAGATCGGCTGGCGCCCCTTCTTCAGGATGTGCACCACGTCGTAAGCGGTGCAGCCGCCGGTTCCGACAAGCAGCATTTCCATCGGGCGAGGGCCCAGGTTGCGCCCGCCCCCTTCGGGAGCCCCGTCCATCAACACCGCATGCCCGCTTCCGGTTTCCCCGAGGAAACTGACATTTTCGATCCACTTGATGCGTGCTTTCATGATTTCTCCAGGCTCCGATTCGATATCGGGGATTTTAACTCAAACCAGGCGATGCCGATGATCTCGTGCAGCAGAATTTCGCTTTGCGCAAGGGACCCGCTCGAAGGCACGAAAGAAAGCAGATCGGTCTTGTACGAAGTCGCAAAACCGACAGGTGCCGGGATGACGGCGAAGCCCGCATGCCTGAACAGGAGTGCCGCCCTCGGCATGTGCCAGGCGTGGGTGACGAGATAAACGGTGCGGATGTTCTGCCGCTTCAGGATTTCGAAGCTTTTGGCGGCGTTTTCTTCCGTGTTTGCCGAATCATCTTCCGTCCATGCCACGGGAACATGGAAATCGTCGACCAGCACGGCTTTCATTTGCGAGGCTTCGGAGTCCGGGTTGCCCATCGGGTGGCCTCCCGTGACCAGGACGGGTTTTCCCGTTTTCCGGTAAAGATGCGTGGCATAGCGCAGCCGTTCCAGGACCCATCGGTTGACGGTATTCTTTCCATCGTATTCCGGGGCACGGAAGTAGGTTCCCCCGCCTAGAACCACGATTGCGCCGGCATTTCCGGAAGGAGGAATGTAGGGCCCTTCGAATTTCTTCAATGCCCAATCGGATGCGAAGGGCGTCGAGATGAGGTATAAAAGAAGGAAGGACAGGGCGATGAGGCGCCTGCCGGATTTGGGCCTCGATCTCAGCAAAAGCAGCCCGAGCCCTCCCAGCAGAATCAGGTTCAAGGGCGGGAGCAGGCAGGCGCTGATCAGGTGTGTCGCAATCCAGCTCATCGGTTCGCTTCTTTTCCATTGACATCAGCGGCGAATCTAGCATAGAATTCGCAACTTTCCCTAATTCAAGTATCTAGGATTGGCTTCATGAAAACATTTTCAGCTAAGCCCCACGAGGTAACCCACGACTGGATCGTGGTCGACGCAACGGACAAGGTTCTGGGGCGCCTTGCCTCCCAGATCGCCCATCGTTTGCGCGGCAAGCACAAGGCTATCTATACCCCCCATGTCGATACCGGCGATTATGTCGTGGTCATCAACGCCGACAAGCTGCGCGTGACGGGCAACAAGCCGGAAGCCAAGATCTATTACCGGCATACCGGCTATCCCGGCGGCATTTATGCGACGAGCTTCTCGAAGATGCATGCGCGCTTTCCCGGCAGAGTGCTGCAGAAAGCCGTCAAGGGCATGCTGCCCAAGGGCCCGCTGGGCTATGCGATGCTCAGGAAGCTCAAGGTTTATGCCGGGCCCCAGCATCCCCATTCGGCGCAGCAGCCGCAACCTCTGGACATCGTGAAGGCATAACATGGGCGCAAACTACAATTACGGCACCGGAAGGCGCAAGAGCGCGGTGGCCAGGGTTTTCCTGAAACCCGGCAAGGGCAACATCGTCGTCAACGGCAAGCCGGTCGACGAGTTCTTCTCCCGCGAAACCGGGCGCATGGTGGTTCGCCAGCCGCTGGCGCTGACCAACAACCTGGAAAGCTTCGACATCATGGTCAACGTGATGGGCGGAGGCGAGTCGGGCCAGGCAGGTGCAGTCAGGCACGGCATCACCCGCGCACTGATCGACTACAATGCGGATCTCAAGACGGATCTGAAAAAGGCGGGCCTCGTGACGCGCGATGCGCGAGAAGTGGAACGCAAGAAAGTGGGTTTGCACAAGGCGCGCAAACGCAAGCAGTTCTCGAAGCGTTAAGCTTCCTCGAAAAAGCCGCCTTTGGCGGCTTTTTTGTTTTCCGGGAAAAGGTTATATTTCCATAGCGAGGTGAACATGATCAAGGCAGGCATCGTAGGCGGAACGGGATACACGGGTGTCGAACTGCTGCGCCTTCTGGCGAAGCATCCCGACGTGCAGCTGCAGGCCATCACGTCCCGCTCCGAGGCGGGCATGAAGGTCAGCGAGATGTTCCCCAGCCTGAGGGGAAGGGTGGACATCGAATTCGTCGCGCCTTCCGCAGATGCCCTTTCCGGATGCGACGTGGTTTTTTTCGCCACTCCCAACGGAATCGCCATGAAGGAGGCGAAAGCCCTGCTCGATGCCGGAATCAGGGTGATCGACCTTGCTGCCGATTTCAGGATCAGGGATGTCGGGGTCTGGGAGAAATGGTACGGCATGCAGCATGCCTGCCCCGAGCTGCTGGAGGATGCGGTTTACGGCCTGCCCGAAGTCAACCGGGAAAAAATCGCGAAGGCGAGGCTGGTGGCCAACCCCGGCTGCTATCCCACCGCGGTGCAGCTCGGTTTCCTGCCGCTCGTCGAAGCCGGATTGGTCGACATCGATCATCTGATCGCGGACGCGAAATCCGGGGTGAGCGGGGCGGGGAAAAAGGCCGAGACCGGTTTCCTTTTTTCCGAGGCTTCCGACAATTTCAAGGCTTACGGCGTTGCCGGGCACAGGCATCTTCCGGAAATCAGGCAGGGCCTCTCGATCGCTGCGAAGCGGCAGGTGGGGCTGACTTTCGTCCCCCACCTCACGCCGTTGATCCGCGGCATCCATGCGACCCTTTACGCGAAGCTCGTTGCGGACGCCGATCTGCAGCAGCTTTATGAGGAGCGCTACCGTGACGAGCCTTTCGTCGACGTCATGCCCATGGGCAGCCATCCCGAGACGCGCAGCGTGCGCGGGGCCAACATCTGCCGCATCGCGGTGCACAGGCCGCAGGATTCCGACACCGTGGTCGTCCTCTCGGTGATCGACAATCTGGTGAAAGGCGCGGCGGGTCAGGCGGTGCAGAACATGAACATCATGTTCGGTCTTCAAGAGCAAACCGGGATCGATATCGTCCCTATCCTGCCTTAGGCTGAAGGGCGGCGAGCAGCTTCTCGTGGATGCCGCCGAAGCTGCCGTTGCTCATGACGAGGACATGGTCCCCCGATCTTGAGGACTCGGCGATTTCCTGTACCAGCTGATCCAGGTTGCCGATCACCCGCGCTTTTTCGCCCAGGGGAAGCAGGGCGGATTTCGCATCCCAGTCCAATCCGCCCGAATAGCAGAAAACCAGATCGGCATCGACGAGGCTTCGAGCCAGGGCGTCCTTCATCACCCCCATCTTCATGGTGTTCGAGCGCGGCTCCAGAACCGCGAGGATGCGCGCCGCCTTCACTTTTCCCCTCAAGCCTGCGAGCGTCGCCTCGATGGCGGTGGGATGGTGGGCGAAATCGTCGTAGACGGCAATTCCGCCAGCGATGCCTTTCATTTCCATGCGGCGCTTCACGTTCTTGAATTTGGCAAGGGCTTCCAGGCTCACTTTCGGCGGCACGCCGCAATGCCTTGCGGCTGCGATGGCGGCGAGCGCATTGGAGCGGTTGTGCTCCCCCAGAAGCTCCCACGAAAGCATGCCCTCATCCTGCCTTCCGAAAAAAATGTCCGTTTCTTCCCCTTTTTGCACGGCATGCCAGCCTTCCCCGCTGCCGAACCATTCGACGGGCGTCCAGCAGCCCCGGTTCAAGACCCTTTTCAGGCTTTCCTCTTTCGCGTTGGCCACGATCAGCCCGTTCGAGGGGACGGTGCGCACCAGGTGGTGGAACTGCGTTTCGATGGCGGCAAGGTCGGGAAAGATGTCGGCGTGGTCGTATTCGAGATTGTTGAGGATGGCCGTTCTCGGATGGTAATGCACGAACTTGGAGCGTTTGTCGAAGAAGGCGGTGTCGTATTCGTCCGCCTCGATCACGAAAAAGGGCGATGCGGTGAGCCTTGCCGAAGCCTCGAAGTTCTGCGCGACGCCGCCTATCAGGAAGCCGGGCTCCAGGCCCCCGTATTCCAGTATCCAGGAAAGCATCGAGGTGGTCGTGGTCTTGCCGTGCGTTCCGGCTACGGCCAGCACCCATTTTTCTCTCAGGATGTTTTCATGCAGCCATTGCGGCCCCGAGACATAGGGAAGATTCTGATCGAGAATCGCCTCCATCAGCGGATTGCCCCTGGAGACGACATTGCCGATCACGTAGAGGTCGGGCTTCAAGCCGGTCTGCCCCGGATCGTAGCCTTCGACCAGATCGATGCCGAGCTTTTCGAGCTGCAGGCTCATCGGGGGATAGACTGCGGTGTCGCATCCCGTCACCTTGTGCCCGGAGGACTTGGCGAGCGCGGCGATGCCTCCCATGAAGGTGCCGCAAATGCCGAGAATGTGGATGTGCATGGAAGATTTCGCCGTCAAATCGGGAATTCTACCCGCTTTTCGGGCCGACTTGAAATCCGGGGTTATGCCGCTATATTTGAATTACCGAACAAACTTTACAGGAGGAAATCATGGCCAATATTTCACGCTGGGACCCTTTCAGGCTGGAACCATTCGACGATCCGTTCGACAATTTTTTCAAGGGCTTCATAGTCAAGCCTTTCGGCATGGACATGGAGAGGCAGGCTCCTCAGGTCAAGGTGGACGTCAAGGAGGACGACAAGGCTTATACCGTCCATGCGGACATTCCGGGGGTGAAGAAGGAAGACATCCATGTGACGATAGACGGCAACCGGGTTTCCCTTTCCGCGGAAGTCAGGCAGGAGAAGGAAGAGAAGAAGGGGGAGACCGTGCTGCGCTCGGAGCGCTATTACGGCAAAGTTTCCCGCGCCTTCACCCTGGACAAGGAAGTCGACGAATCGAATTCCCATGCGAAATATTCGGACGGCGTGCTTGAACTCGTGCTGCCCAAGAAGGCGACCGTCGAAGCGAAGCGCCTGACCATCGAGTGACGGAATTCCCGGCCTGCACGGTTTTTCGCGCAGGCCGGGGGCGTGGCGTCGCGCACTGGACAAACTGCCGCATTATATGTACAGTAATGCGTACATATCTTGAAGGATTGTCATGGATGCGATTACATACACCACCGTTCGTGCGAACCTCGCCAACGCCATGGATCGCGTTTGCAACGACCATGAACCCCTGATCATTACCCGCAATGGCGAGCAGTCCGTCGTGATGCTCTCGCTCGAAGACTACAAGGCGCTGGAGGAAACCGCTTACCTCTTGCGCACTCCCGCCAACGCCCGGCGCCTTCTTTCTGCCGTCGCGCAACTGAACACCGGCAAGGGCGTCGAGCGGAAGCTGGAAGAGTGAGGCTGATTTTCGCTGACGATGCGTGGGAAGATTACCTGTATTGGCAGAAGCAGGACATGCGCATGGTCGGGCGAATCAACAAGCTGATACGTGAGGTACAGCGCGATCCATTCGCGGGAGTCGGCAAGCCCGAACCCTTGAAGCATGCCCTTTCGGGATTCTGGTCGCGCCGCATTACGGATGAGCATCGCATGGTGTATCGCATCGATGGCGATGCATTGATGATCGCCCAGCTGCGCTTCCATTACTGAGACGAAATTTCCGGCCCGCCGGGCTCAGGGTCGGCCGCAGCAGGAGCCGCCCGCTTTTCCCTCAATCTGTACCGGCGGGCACGGGACCGATCCATACGAACAGAATACGCAGCAATCCCCAGCCTTCGGGCGCAGCAGCGCGCCGCAGTTTGTGCACTCGTAAAACCACTGGCAGGCGTCCGTCGGCATGGTCTCTTCCTTCGAGTGTCCGCATCGAGGACAGGTTATGACAGATTCGAGCACGGCTTCCATGGCCAAAGGCAACCTCCTGACGTTTTAATTGATTGGTTTGCGCTAGCCACAGTTTAATATTATTTTCCCGGGATTCCCTTGACCTCAGTGTCTCCTTGAGGTGTTTCTTCTGGTACTGGGAATCTGTCTCGATGGCTTCGCATGACTTTGCTGATGGTTGAGCGGGCGAAGACCTGGCAAAACAGCCAAGATACGAGAGTAGTAAGAACGAGAACAACAAGCACGAGGTAAGGCCATGTGTGCAGAAATTGAGGAAGAGATGCAGGAGTGGTTGAAGATGCTAGGGCTGCCGCAACCTGAAGGGAAAATGAAGCTAGAAGTAGCAGCCCGCCAGTTACGTATTGTGCTCGTTGAGCAGCTAGCGCACGGGCTAAGGGTTCGCTGAAACCCCAGAAGCTAGTGGATAACTGCGTGATCTTGTCAACCGAGTTAATGGCGCTACCGATGCAGAAGAAGACGGCGGAAACGAAACCGACTGTTGCGGCAACCAGAGTAAACGCCAATTGCTCAGTCATTGCGATCCTCAACTTAATTTGACGGAATAAAACCGCCATTCCGGCGCCTGTTCGGGAATTTTTCCAATAATGCTCCAAATCCCGTGCCAACTCAACAGCAGAAGCGCCCCCTTTGGGGTTTTTCGGGGGGCGGTGTAAAATGGCGCATCGAACAAAATCAGAAGGCTCGCCATGTCGCTGAACCCATCCACCGCAAAAGAAAAAGCCCAGATCCTCTCCGAAGCCCTTCCCTACATCAGGCGCTTCCACGGCAAGACCGTCGTGATCAAGTACGGCGGCAATGCCATGACCGAGGAAGCGCTGAAGGAAGGCTTCGCGCGCGACGTGGTGCTCCTCAAGCTGGTCGGCATCAATCCCGTGG
>JAJZRP010000020.1 GCA_021802655.1 Pseudomonadota bacterium | reverse complement strand
TCGACCGGATTGCCTTCCCTGTCGACGGATTTGCCGTTGCTTTCCATGTCGCCCTGCTGCAGGTAGGCCGGGAAGCGGTGCAGGGATTCGTCGTAGGGCAGGATGGCATGGGATTCCGCGCCGAAGAAATTGACATACCAGATACCCAAAAGTCCCATCACGACGGGCAGGTTTTCTTCCATCGGGGTATGCCTGAAATGGATATCCATTTCGTTAGCGCCGCGGAGCAGTTCCTCGAAATTGTCCATGCCCACCGCAATCGCGATGGAAAGCCCGATCGCTGACCAGAGCGAATAGCGTCCGCCGACCCAGTCCCAGAATTCGAACATGTTTTCGATATCGATGCCGAATTTCTCGACCTCATGCGCATTCGTCGAAAGCGCGACGAAATGTTTCGCCACGTGAGCGGGATCCTTCGCCTTTTCCAGGAACCATTTTCTGGCGGATTTCGCGTTGACCAGCGTTTCCTGTGTGGTGAATGTCTTGGAAGCGACGATGAAAAGGGTGGCCTCCGGGTCGAGTTTTTCGAGCTTGGCGGCAAGATCGGCCCCGTCGATGTTCGAGACGAAGTGCACACCGAGACCGGGTTTTCCGTAGGGTTTGAGGGCCTCTGTGACCATGAAGGGCCCCAGATGGGAACCGCCTATGCCGATATTGACGACGTCCGTGACGGCTTTCCCCGTGTAGCCGAGCCAGGCCCCGTTCCTGACCGCTTCTGAAAAAGTCCGCATTTTTTCCAGGACCCGGCGGATATCGGCCAGCACGTTTTCGCCGTCGCAGATGACGGGCTTGCCGGTCGGGTCAACCGCCGCCCTGAGCGCGGTGTGGAGCACGGCCCTGTTTTCGGTGAAGTTGATTTTCTCGCCCCGGAACATTTTTTCGCGCCAGGCTTCGAGATCCGCCTCGCCGGCGAGTTCGAACAGCAGTTTCATCGTCTCGGGCGTGACGAGATTCTTGGAATAGTCGAGCTGGATGTCGCGAAATTCCAGGGAAAAGCGGTCGAACCGGGAAGGGTCGGAATCGAACAGTTCCCGCATCGATACACCGGAAAGCTTTTCCTTGTGGGAGAGAAGGGCGATCCATGTTTTTGATTGGGTAAGGGCTGACATAATCGGGCTCTCAGTTTTCGATGATGATGCAGGCAAGCGGTGGGACGGTCAGCGAAATGGAGCGGGCTTCGTTCATCCAGGGGATTTCCTCTGCCTGCAGCCCCTCGCCGTTGCCCATGTTCGTTCCGCCGTAATGGTGCGAATCGCTGTTGAAGATTTCACGCCAGGTTCCGCTTCCCGGAACGCCTATCCTGTAACGGCTTCTCGGCACCGGGGTGAAATTCAGGACGACGAGGAGACAGGAGCCGTTGCGCGCGATGCGTTTGTAGCTCAGGATGGAATGGTCGGCGTCGTTGCAGTCTATCCATGCGAAGCCTTCGTGCGAAAAATCGAGGTCGTGCAGCGCGGCACGCCCGGCATAGAGCCGGTTGAGGTCGCGCACCATGCGCTGCATGTCCTGGTGGGCGGGAAAATCGAGCAGCCCCCAGTCGAGCTGGGATTTCACCTGCCATTCGCGCCCGTGGGCGAATTCGTTGCCCATGAAATTGAGCTTTTTCCCGGGGTAGGTCATCTGGTAGGCATAAAGCAGCCTCAGATTGGCGAAGCGCTGCCAGGCGTCCCCCGGCATCTTGTCGAGCAGGGATTTCTTGCCGTGCACCACTTCGTCGTGGGAAAAGGGCAGGACGAAGTTTTCCGTATAGCTGTACAACTGGCCGAAAGTCAGCTGGTTGTGATGGTAGCGCCTGTGGATGGGATCGTGCTTCATGTAGGCAAGCGTGTCGTTCATCCAGCCCATGTTCCATTTCATCGAAAAGCCGAGGCCGCCGAGATAGACAGGGCGGGAAACCATCGGCCAGGAAGTCGATTCTTCAGCCAGGGTGAGCGCCCCCGGGAACTCGTCATGAATCATGATGTTGAGTTCTTTCAGGAAATCGATCGCGTCGAGGTTTTCCCTTCCGCCGTATTTGTTGGGAAGCCATTCGCCTTCCTTTCTCGAATAGTCGAGATAGAGCATGGATGCGACGGCATCGACGCGCAGGCCGTCGATGTGGAATTCAGCAAGCCAGTAATGGGCATTGGAGACCAGGAAATTGCGGACCTCGTTGCGGCCGTAATTGAAGATATAGGTCCCCCAGTCCTGGTGCTCGCCCAGCCTGGGGTCTTCGTGCTCGTAGAGGGCGGTGCCGTCGAAGCGCGCGAGCGCGTAATCGTCCTTCGGGAAATGCGCCGGCACCCAGTCCAGGATCACGCCGATTCCGGCCAGGTGGCAGGACTCCACGAATGCGCGGAAGTCTTCCGGGGAGCCGTAGCGGTTGGTGATGCCGAAATAACCCGTGGTCTGGTATCCCCAGGATTCGTCGAGCGGATGTTCGCTGATCGGCATGAGTTCGATATGCGTGTAGCCCATGTCCAGAATATAGGGTATGAGCGCATCCGAAAGTTCCCGGTAGCTGTAAAGGCGTCCGTCCGGGTGCATCTTCCAGGAACCGGCGTGAAGCTCGTAGATGTTCATCGCTTCGTGCAGCCAGTCGCGGCTTTTCCGCTTTTCAAGCCAGTTGCCGTCCTGCCAGGAATGCGCTTCCGCCGGGCAGATTTTTGCCGCGGTTCCTGGCCTGTCTTCGAAGGCGAAGCCGTAGGGGTCGGTCTTGACCAGAATTGCGCCGCTCTGCCTGTTGCGGATTTCGAACTTGTAGATTGCGCCCGATCCGACTCCCGGGATGAAGATTTCCCATACGCCGTTGGACGGATGAACGCGCATCGGATGGGTTCGCCCGTCCCATCCGTTGAAATCCCCGACCACGCTGACGCGCTCCGCGTTGGGCGCCCAGACTGCAAAGCGGGTGCCCGGCACATTCTCCCGGGTCATCGGGTGCGCCCCCAGGGTGCGGTAGGCGAGCAGCAGGCGGCCTTCCCCGAAAAGGTGCAGGTCGAGTTCGCCTATCGATGAGGGAAAGGTATAGGGGTCGTGCGTCTCGATGGAGCCCCCTTCGAATTCGATGCGGATTTTGCAGGGGGAGGGCGGACGATCCGCGCCTTCCCAGGCGAAGAGCCCGTCCTTGTGGATGCATCGGAGCTTTTCCCATTTTGCGCCGGTGTCGAGCCAGACTTCGCGGGCATGGGGGCGGAAGATGCGGAAGATCCAGTTGCCTTTTTTGCCGTGCAGCCCGAGATAGGAAAACGGGTCGTGATGCCGGGCCTTCAGGATGGCGTCTTTTTCGGAAGCGGCGTGGTCGGGCATGGCAATTTTTCCGTGGTTGTGAAACGCCTCTATGAATTTTTTTTTATGGCACTGCGCGGTGTTTGATACTTTACCTGAAGCTTATTATACTTGACTTGCAATGCCACACCCAACTTCGAATACAGGGGATCGATAATGCAGCAGGAAGTGACTTCCCCGCGTTTCATCAGCGTACTGACCAAGAACACGGTTGCATTGATTCTTGCAGGGGGACGCGGCTCCCGGCTGAAACAGCTGACCGACTGGCGCGCCAAGCCCGGCGTGCCCTTCGGCGGAAAATTCAGGATCATCGACTTCCCGCTTTCCAATTGCATCAATTCAGGCATCCGCCGCATCGGTGTCGTGACGCAGTACAAGGCGCACAGCCTGATCCAGCATATCCAGCGCGGATGGGGATTTCTGAGGGGCGAATTCAACGAGTTCGTCGAGCTGCTTCCCGCACAGCAGCGCATCCAGGAAGAATGGTACAAGGGAACCGCCGATGCGGTGTTCCAGAACATCGACATCCTGCGTTCCTACGATCCGGAATTCGTGGTGATCCTGGCAGGGGACCACATCTACAAGATGGACTACGGCAAAATGCTGGCTTTTCATGTGACCTCGAAGGCGGACATGACGGTCGGCTGCTTCGATGTGCCGGTATCGGAGGCTTCCGCCTTCGGCGTGATGGCGGTGGACGAAAGCGATCGGATTCTGGATTTCGTGGAAAAACCGGCCAATCCCCCCCACATTCCGGGCAAGCCGGACAAGTCGCTGGTGAGCATGGGTATTTACGTGTTCAATACGCGCTTCCTCTACGAGCAATTGTCGCGCGATGCGGACGATCCTGAATCGACGCACGATTTCGGCCACGACATCATTCCCTATCTGGTCAAGCGCTATCGCGTCTATGCCCACCGCTTCGAGGATAGCTGCGTCGGGATGGGGGGCAATCTCGCCTACTGGCGCGACGTGGGGACGGTGGATGCTTACTGGGAAGCCAACATGGAACTCACCAAGGTGCTGCCGGACCTCAACCTTTACGACAAGACCTGGCCGATCTGGACGCATCAGGAGCAGCTTCCTCCGGCCAAGTTCGTTTTCGACGACGAAGAGCGGCGCGGCGTCGCCATCGACTCCATGGTCTCCGGAGGGTGCATCATCAGCGGCGCGACGATCCACCGCTCCCTGCTGTTTTCCGACGTCAGGGTCAACAGCTACAGCGAAATCAGCGATTCCGTGATTCTGCCTTCCGTCGAGATCGGGCGCTATGTCCGGCTGAACAAGGTGGTGATCGACAAGCGTTGCGTCATTCCGGACGGACTGGAAGTGGGGTTCAATCCTGTCGAGGATGCGAAACGATTTCACGTCACCGAGCGCGGTGTGACGCTGATCACCCCGAACATGCTCGGGCAGCGCATCCATCAAAGCCGATGAGCGTGCCGCGCAAGCTCGATCTCGTGTTGTGCTGGCACATGCACCAGCCCGACTACCGGAATTACCTCGGCGGCGAATATGTGCTGCCCTGGACCTATCTGCATGCAATCAAGGATTACACGGACATGGCTTTCCACCTGGAGAACTGCGAAGGTGCCAGGGCCGTATTCAATTTCGTTCCCATTCTGCTCGAGCAGATCAGGGATTACGAAGAGCAGTTTTCTTCCGGAAAAATCCGCGATCCCCTCCTGAAACTGCTCGTCAAGGAGGACATGGGCAGCCTGAGCAACGAGGAGCGGACGCATATTCTGGACAGCTGCTTCAGGAGCAACCACCTCAAGATGATCAGGCCCTATCCCGCCTACAGCAATCTTTTCGATGCCTTCCAGTTCTTCGAGGCCAAGGAGAACGGGGGCTTGGACTATCTTTCCGCCCAATACATGGCGGACCTGCTGGTCTGGTATCACCTCGCCTGGACCGGGGAGAGCGTGAGAAGAACCCACGAGACGATCGCACGCCTGATGGCGAAGGGCACCCGCTTCACCTTTGCCGACAGGAAAGCGCTCTTCGACCTGATGGGCGAATTGATCGGGGGGATCATCCCGCGTTACAAGGCGCTTGCCGAGTCGGGCAGGATCGAGCTTTCCACGACGCCGTATTGTCACCCCATCATGCCGCTTCTGCTGGATTTCGGCTCGGCAAGGGAGGCCTTGCCCGATGCGCCCCTGCCGAAATGCGATGCCTATCCGGGGGGAAGGACCAGGGCGCAATATCATGTCAGCCGTGCGATCGAGAGCCATCAGGCTCTTTTCGGCCATGTTCCGCAGGGCGTCTGGCCCTCGGAGGGAAGCGTGTCCGACGGCGCGCTCAAAATGCTTGCGGAAAACGGGTTCGCGTGGGCCGCGACGGGGGAGGCCGTTCTGGCCAACAGCCTGAAGAAAATCGGAGAGCTTCCCGGCAGGATGGATTATCTCTACCGGCCCTACCGGGTCGGGGGAATCAGTTGCTTTTTCAGGGACGACTACCTTTCCGACAGGATAGGATTCGAATATGCCAAATGGAACGGAAGGGATGCGGCGAACGATTTCGTGCATTCCCTGGAGGAAATATTGCGCCAGAGCCCCCAGGACGCGAATCCCGTGGTCAGCGTCATTCTGGACGGGGAAAATGCCTGGGAATCCTATCCCTACAACGGCTATTACTTCCTTTCCGACCTTTACGATGCGCTGGTCAATCATCCCGACATCCGCATGAGCACTTTCGCCGAATGCGCGGCCCGCATTTCGCAATATCCTGCAGGGAATCTTCCGGGAGTCGTGGCGGGAAGCTGGGTCTACGGAACTTTCAGCACCTGGATCGGGTCGGATGACAAGAACCGCGGCTGGGATCTGCTGTGCGAGGCCAAGAAGAGCTACGACCTGGTCATGGCAAGCGGACGCCTCACCGAAGAGGAGGAGGCGCTTGCCGAGAAGCAGCTTTCCGATTGCGAGGGATCGGACTGGTTCTGGTGGTTCGGGGACTACAATTCGGCGATCAGCGTGGCTTCCTTCGATGCGCTCTACCGTCTGAACCTCGCCAATCTTTACCGGTTGCTGAAGCTTCCCGTGCCGCATGTGCTGGAACGCGCGATCAGCGTCGGCCAGGGGGACCCCGCCCTCGGGGGGACGATGCGCCGCTCGGCCTGATTTTTCCATAACAAGAAACCAAAAATGCCAAAAACCGTGTCCCTGCTTCTCGGCGTTCATGCCCACCAGCCCGTCGGGAATTTTCGTCATGTCGTCGACGATGCCCAGGCACGCTGTTACGGCCCTTTTCTGAGAGTCATGCACGGCTATCCGGAGTTCAGATTTTCGATCCACTTCAGCGGATGGCTGTTCGACGACATCATGCTGCGCTATCCGAAGGACATGAAGCTCCTGCGTGAAATGGTGGAGAGGGGGCAGGCCGAGATTTTCGGAGGGGGCTATACCGAACCCGTGCTCGCCGCGATTCCCTATCGCGACAGGGTGGCGCAGATCGAAAGGCTCTCCGTCAGGCTGGAAAAGGCGCTGGGAAAAAGGCCGGAAGGGGCATGGCTGACAGAGCGGGTATGGGAGGCGACAGTCGTGCCGGCGCTGGCGGATTCCGGGATCGCCTACACCACGGTCGACGACTACCATTTCCTGTGCAGCGGTAAAACGGTATCGGAGCTCAACGGATTTTTCACCACGGAAGAAGACGGCAGGCAGGTCGATCTCTTCCCGATTTCGGAAGCATTGCGCTACAGATTGCCATTTTCTCCAGCACGGGAAGTGGTCGCCTATCTGGATGGACTGGCGCAGGAGGAGGGGAATCCGGCCGCGATCTATTTCGACGACATCGAGAAATTCGGTATCTGGCCGGAGACTTACGCATGGGTCTACGAAAAGGGCTGGCTCAGGGATTTCGTGGAAGGCGTGCTGGCATCCCCCTTCGTCAGGACGATGCACTATTCGGATTACAGGAAAAAGGCGAGAACGCACGGCGTAATTTATCTTCCGACCACTTCCTATATCGAGATGAACGAGTGGACGCTGACCGTTCCCGCGGCGCACCATTATGCGGATCTGGTGCAGGAATCCAAGAATGCCGGGAAATTCGAGCAGAACAAGGCTTTTTTGCGCGGAGGGATCTGGAAGAATTTTTTCAGCCGTTATCCGGAATCGAACTGGATGCACAAGCGCATGCTTTCCCTCTCGGCCCGCCTCGATGCCCTTCCCAAAAAATCCAGAACCGCCGAGATGCGGGAAGCGCTTTATGAAGCGCAGGCGAACGATGCCTACTGGCACGGCCTTTTCGGAGGACTTTACCTGCCCCATTTGCGGCGCGCGATCTACCGCGCGATCGTGAAGCTGGAGCATCTGCTCGATTCGGTTTCGGAAAGAAGCGAAAAGCAGGTCTGCGATCTGGATCTCGACGGTTTCGAAGAAGTTTTCATCCAGAACGGCACCTTGCAGATCGCAGTCAGGCTCGACGGCAGCGCTTCCATTTGCGAATGGGACGCCTACAAGCTGGAGCACAATTTCGCCGATACGCTCTCGGCCCCTTCCGAGCATTACCACAGGAAGATCCATTTCCAGGAAAGCGGTGCGCACGACGGCAAGGGAATAGCCAATCCGCACGAGCGGGTGAGCTTCAAGGACAGGATACTTCCGGAAGATTTGAAGGTGGACGAAGGGCGCAAGGCGCTCTTCACGGAAAGATGGATTGCCGATTCCGGCGTCGAGAAGCTATGCTACGATCCGGTTCCGGATCGTTCCCGTTATGGGCTTTCATTCAGGGCGGAAGCCGGGGGAGGGAGAGTCGGGAAGAAAATCCGCCTCGACGAAAACCGGCTCGTCGTCGAATACGAATTCGATGAGATGGGACACGGCATGTTCTGCGTCGAAGTCAATCTCGCCATGCCGAGTTGCGACGGCCCTGCCGGAAGATTCAGGATTGGGGAAGACATCATGGGAGGATTCGGTCAGGAACTGACGGTGCAGGATCTTAAATCACTGGTGCTCGAAGACAGCGTTTTGGGCGGTAGCGTGTTCATCCGTCTGAATCAGGGAATGGGATGCTATGCCAGGCCGCATTTCAGCGTTTCGCAGTCCGAGGCGGGGTTCGAGAAGATCATGCAGGCGGTGACGATTTCCCTGAACTGTCGCCCGCAGGAGCTGAAAGGGCCCGTTATTATCGCTTTCGAAGTCGATCGGGTATGAATCTGGTCGGCATCGATGTGGGCGGAACGAATTTCAGGGTAGGGGTCTATTCCGGCACGGACTTGCTCGAGGAAAAGCGCTTCGAAGCGGATTTTTCTTTGCTTTGCAACACGAAATCCCCAGCCGAGGCGCAATCTTCCATCATCGCGACGATAGCCTCGGCGATAGCCGGCGCGCTGGAGCGTTTTCCGGATATCGCGGCGGTGGGTATCGGCTTTCCGGGCTTCATCGATCCGGAAACGATGCGCATCGCAAGCTCTCCCAATCTGCCCAATCTCAGGGATGTCGACATCGCGACACCGCTTTCGAGCCGATTCGGCATTCCTGTTGTCGTCGAGAACGATGCGCTCGCCGCAGCCTGCGGCGAGCATGCGCTTGGTGAATCTTCAAGCCTGATTTACATGGGGCTGGGGACCGGCGTCGGGGGAGGGCTGGTTCTGAATGGCAATCCCTATCCCGGGGAAAACGGCGTTGCCATGGAAATCGGTCATATCATCGTGGCCCCGGGGGGGAGGACATGCGGCTGCGGCAATTGCGGCTGCCTCGAACAATATGCTTCGGCTTCCGGCATCGTCAAAACCTACTTCGAGCTTGCCGGGGCGCATCTTTCAGCGAAGGAGATTGCCCATCTTGCCGGGAACGGCGATCCTGAAGCCCTCCGTGCATTCGATCTGGCCGGGAAAATGCTGGGCCGTGCGCTTTCCCATATTCTGAAAGTCCTGGATATTTCCCATGTCGTGATCGGAGGGGGGCTGAGCGAATCCTGGCATTTGATGGAAAAATCCTTCCGGGAGAGCCTGGAGGCAGACCTGGTTCCGGTATTGCGCGGGAAAACACAAGTCGGCGTATCTAAAGCCCGGGACAGGGCCGGCATGCTGGGGGCTGCGAGGCTAGCCCTGAAGAATCGGGATGGAGCGGAATTCTGAGGACGCTTTGGCTGCAGCTTCCGCCAGAGTATGGCGATCCAGCACTTCGATGAAGGCGCTCCTCGCCTCGAAAAGCATGGATTTCAGGTTGCAAGTATTGGTGATCACGCACTGATCCGTTTCGGGATTGAAGCATTCCAGCAAATCGAAATCGGGTTCGGTGTGTCGAACCACGTCCCCAACCGTGATTGCATGGGCAGGGCGCGCCAGCCTGATTCCGCCATGTTTCCCTCTCGATGTGGAAATGAATCCGTTGATCCCGAGGTTGTGCACTACCTTTACCAGATGATTCCTGGATATCTTGTAGAAATTGGCCAGCTCGGTGATCGTCACGGTTTCTCCTTCCTTGTGGCTGAGATAGAGCAGAACACGCAGGGAGTAGTCCGAGTAGAGGGTCAGGCGCACGATTTCTTTTTCCAGTGGTTCAAATTTATGTTGACAAATGGATCGGCGAAAAATAACATGTATTCTGAATGAATGTTTAAGTGACCGTGTCTCGACTTCGATCTTAATCAAGCATTCCGGAAATAACAAGGGAGCATTTTCAATTCTACCGAAAGGAAGCGCTATGAGTGGCAGTCTCTATGAAAAAATCGGCGGCGAAGCCGCAGTCAATGCTGCGGTTGACATCTTCTACCGCAAGGTGCTGGCTGACGATACGGTCAACAAATTCTTCGATGGCGTCGATATGGATAAACAGGCTGCCAAGCAGAAAGCCTTCCTCACCATGGCGTTCGGCGGACCGCACAACTATACGGGTGAAGACATGAGGCGCGGGCATGCGCATCTTGTCGCACGCGGGCTCAACGATGCGCATTTTGATGCCATCATGGGCCATATCGGTGCAACCCTCACCGAACTCAAGGTGCCGGCGGATCTTATCGCCCAGGCTGCGGCGATCGCAGAGAGCACCCGCAAAGACGTTCTCGGCAAATAACGAAAACCCGGTGCATCATGACAAGGATTACTTTCGATAAGGCGTCCTACGACTGCGGGGAGAATGAATCGGTTCTCGATTGTCTCACTGCCCATGGTGTGCCGGTACCTTCTTCATGCAAGGCCGGCGTTTGCCAGACCTGCCTGATGCGCGCCGTTTCGGGTCGGGTGCCGCCCGAATCCCAGAAAGGGCTCAAACCCACCCTGATCGAGCAGAATTATTTTCTCGCCTGCTCCTGTACTCCTGCCGAAGATATCGAAGTGGCTCTCCCCGAGGCTGGCAAGGGAAAAATACTTGCGACCGTGGCAGGGCTGGAGCCGCTGAATTCGGAAATTTTGTGCGTGAAGCTCAGCCCTGTCGGACCTTTCGAATACAGGGCCGGGCAGTACATCAATTTTTTTCGCGACGACTCCACCGCCAGAAGCTATTCGCTCGCGAGCGTGGCCAACCTGGATGATTGCATCAAGCTGCATGTGCGCAAGATTCCAGACGGGCGCGTCAGCACCTGGATACACGAATGCCTGAATCCCGGAGATACCGTGGATATCTCGGAAGCTCTGGGGGATTGCTTCTATGTGCCTGGAAACCCCGAGCAGGGGCTGCTCCTGATTGGAACCGGATCGGGGCTTGCCCCCCTTTACGGCATCGTCAGGGATGCGCTGCTTGCCGGACACACCGGGCCGATCCGGCTCTATCACGGCAGTCTAACTGTGGATGGGCTTTATCTGATCGACGAATTGCGCCGGCTTGCGAGGGATTATTCCAACTTCACCTATACGCCATGCGTTTCGGAAGGGGCGGCTCCTGACGGTTTCTCTAGCGGAATCGTGCTCGATGTCGCGCTGAGGGATATTCCCGAACTCTCAGGCTGGCGGGTCTATCTTTGCGGAAATCCCGCCATGGTGAACGCAGCGAAGAAGCAGACCTTCCTTGCCGGCGCATCGATGAGGGACATCTACGCCGACCCTTTCGTGCCGGCGCAGCCCTGAGTTATTGTACTACGCCGCAAGCCATGCGCATTCCGCCTCCACCGAGGGCAGGATTGTCGGAATAATTATCGCCGCCGGCGTGGATCATGAGCGATCTGCCCTTGAGATCCGACACCTTGAGGCGGGGGGCGAGCACGGGCAGGGTGGCTCTCCCTTCTGCGTCCACAAAGAGTGCGGGAAGGTCCCCGAGGTGCCCGTTGCCATAAGGGCCTTCATGGCGCCCGGTGTTCCGAGGGTCGTAATGCCCGCCTGCCGCGAGTCCCGGAACTGATTTGCCTTCACTCATTTTTGCGCCGCAGTCCCCATTCTGATGGACATGGAATCCGTGCATCCCTGACGTGAGGCCGGAAAGATCAGATTTGAGTATCAGGCCGTAAGGGCTGTCCTCGGCCTGGATCGTGCCGATTGCCTTGCCGGTGCCCGATGAATCGACGAGATGCATGGTTACCGAGACGCTTTCGGCGTGTGCGGCGCTGAAAGCGAGGCAAAGCAGGGCAAAGGTCAGTTTTTTCATGGTCGGGCTCCTTGGCTGGGTGTTCGTCCCGATTCTAGCACAGGGCTTCGCGCCGAAAAACGCTGCGCTCAGAAGGGATTTTTATATTTCATTTCATGGGCTCGCCTGCGCTTTTCGGCATGGTCGAGTATGGCGCGGCGCTTTGCTGCGTCCGCCTCGTTCCATGCCACGATTTCGGAGAGCGATCTGAAGCAGCCGAGGCAGATGTCGTTCTCGTTCAGGCAGCAGTTGCGTACGCAGGGAGAGGCTGTCATGGCAATGCTTTGAGCACCGTATCGAAGGCATCGGCGAGCTTTTCCGGATAATCCCGGCTGAAATGAAGACCCCGGCTCTCGCGCCGCAGCATCGCGCTTCTCACGATGAGATCCGCGGTTAAAACGAGGTTCCTGAGTTCGAGCAGATCCTGGCTGACCCTGAAGTTGGAATAATACTCCTCGATTTCTTCGGTAAGCAGCCTGATTCTGTTCTGTGCCCGCTCCAGGCGCTTCCTGGTGCGCACGATGCCCACGTAGTTCCACATGAAGCGGCGCAATTCAGACCAGTTGTGATGGATCACGATTTCCTCGTCGGCATCGGTTACGCGGCTTTCGTCCCATAGCGGCAGTTCACATCTTGCCCCGGGGGGCTTTGCGAGGATATCCCCTGCAGCGGCCTTCGAAAAAACCAGACATTCCAGAAGGGAATTGCTGGCGAGCCGGTTTGCGCCATGCAAGCCGGTGCAGGCGGTTTCTCCCAAGGCATAGAGATTCGGGACGTCGGTCCTGCCTGAAAGATCGGTCACGATGCCGCCGCAAAGATAGTGCGCTGCGGGAACGACAGGAATCGGCTCGCTGGAGATATTGATGCCGAGTTCCAGGCATCGGGAATAGATGTTGGGAAAATGGGTGCGCAAAAAATCCGGACCCTTGTGCGTCATGTCGAGGTAGACGCATTCGATACCGCGTTTCTTCATTTCGAAATCGATCGCGCGGGCGACCACATCCCTCGGCGCAAGTTCGGCCCTTTCATCGTGGTCCGGCATGAAACGCGTCCCGTCCGGCAGTCTCAGAATCCCGCCCTCTCCCCTGAGCGATTCCGAAATGAGGAAGGATTTTTCCTTGGGGTGGTAGAGGCAGGTGGGATGGAACTGGATGAATTCCATGTTGGCTACCCTGCAGCCGGCGCGCCATCCGATCGCTATGCCGTCTCCCGTCGCGGTGTCGGGATTCGTGGTGTAAAGGTAAACCTTTCCGGTACCGCCCGTCGCCAGGACGGTATTGTCCGCAGCGATGCTCTTCACCCGGTTTTCCACGGAATCCAGGGCATACAGGCCAAGGCACTGGTTGTTCGCGAAGCCGAGCTTCGAACCCGTGATCAGGTCGATCGCCATGTGGTTTTCGAGTACGGTGATGTTGGGATTTTCCTTTACCTGGTCAGCGAGGGTTTGCTGGACCGCTTTTCCCGTCGCGTCGGCGGCGTGGATGATTCTTCTGAAACTGTGCCCGCCTTCTCTGGTGAGATGGAAGTGGCCGGTGTCCACAGGGTCGGGGGTAAAGGGCACATGCCTGTCGATCAGCCACTGGATGGCTTCTTTTCCTTCACTCACGACATGTCTCACCACTTCCTCGTTGCAAAGGCCGGCGCCTGCGACGAGGGTGTCCCTGACATGCGCTTCGATCGAATCGTCTTCGGAGAGGACTGCCGCGATTCCGCCCTGGGCCATGTAGCTTGCTCCCCCGAGCAGTGATTTTTTCGTGATCAGGCCGACTTTTTGCCTTTCGGCCAGATGGAGTGCAAGGGAGAGACCGGCGAGTCCGCTGCCGACGATGATCGTGTCAAAGCGCATCCGTTCAAACCCTGTGTTATATTTCTGTCACAAATATATCATGCATTCCTGCTGTTTTTTATGAAAACAGAGCGTGTTCGGTGAACTAATGTCCCTGCAGGGTTGTCTGTTGTTTGAAATTGCATGCTTCTTGTGCTTCATGAACGATGTCCTGAAAGGTTATACTTAAGCGAATACGCAATACGTATCGAAGCTGAATCGAAACCTTTCGTACTATTTCAGGGAAATTCATGGGGGACAGGAGCGTAGACCAGCAGTTGGTTGAACGGGCGCAGCGCGGAGACAAGCATGCGTTCGGGCTGCTGGTCGAAAAGTACCAGCGCAAGCTTGCCAGGCTGCTTTCGCGATTCATTCGCGATCCGGCTGAGGTGGAGGACGTGACGCAGGAAGCTTTCATCAAGGCTTACCGCGCCTTGCCCGCCTTCAGGGGGGATAGCGCGTTTTATACCTGGCTCTATCGGATCGGTATCAATACGGCGAAGAATTATCTGGTGGCGCAAGGGCGTCGGGCGCCGACGACGACGGCGCTCGACAACGAGGAGGTGGAAAGTTCCGAGGACGGGGAGGGATTATGGGAGGTGACCACCCCGGAAAACGAGTTGATGAGCAAGCAGATCGTCCAGACGGTGAACGGCACGCTGCAGAGCCTGCCTGACGAGCTCAGGACTGCGATCACGCTGCGCGAAATCGAGGGTTTGAGTTACGAGGAAATTGCGAACATCATGGATTGCCCGATAGGAACGGTGCGTTCCAGGATTTTTCGTGCAAGGGAAGTGATTGCAGAGAAGTTGAGACCGATGTTGGAACCCGGGAAGAACAAGAGGTGGTGAAATGACTGAAAAAATTTCGATGCTGATGGACGGCGAACTGGACGATGACGAAGCGCTCGCGCTGGTGTCCAGGATGAAAGCTCAGGAACAGGACGACTGGCTGTACTATCATCTGATCGGGGACGCTATCAGGGATCCGGAAGGATTCAGGGCCGATCTCGATCTGGATTGCAGCAAGGCCATCCATGCCGAACCCACCATACTGGCTCCTGTCCCGCATAAAACGAACCTACACAAGGCCAATCGTTATGCCTGGTCGGCTGCAGCCTCCTTTGCAGCGGTCATGCTGGTGGGATGGATTGCGCTGCAAAACTCCGGCAACTCCCCGGTTCCGAAACAGGTCGCGCAGGCCACGCATCTCGATGTCATCAAATCCAGACTGGGCGACTATCTGCTTGCACATCAGGAGGTTTCCCGGGAATCCGAAATGATGAATTCCAACATCATGCAGGTTTCCGACACCTATCAGGAAAACGGCAGATGAGAGTTGTTGTTTTCCTGGTCTGCCTTTTAGCCAATGCCGCGTTTGCATCGACCCCGCTTCCGGCGCAGGAATCCCTCCAGTTGCTGCAGAAAATCTCCGCAGCTGCACGTCAGGTGACCTATCAGGGAACCTTCATCTTTCAGCGCGAAGGACACATAGAAAGCACGCGAATCTACCATCTGGCCGATCGTTCTGGCGAATATGAGAAACTGGTCAGGCTGGACGGGCCTGCTCGCGAAATCATCTTCAATGGGGATGAGTACCAGTTCTACTATCCCGATCAGAAATCCATGATGGCGGAGCGCCATGATGTGGCGAAGAGAGGGTTTCCCGCCCTGTTGCCCGAGCAGCTGCAGACGCTTTCGGAAAATTATCAGATTGAGAATGACGGGAATGAACGGTTGGCCGGCTACGAAACCAGGGTGTTGCGCCTGATACCCAGGGATGATTTTCGCTACGGACACAAGCTGTGGATCGATCCTTCAACCAACCTGCTTCTGAAAGTCGCCATGGTCGGCGAGGATGGCGGCATCATCGAACAATTCGCATTCACCTATGTCAAAGTTGGCGGCAGTCTGGACAGAAATCTGCTCAAGCCTACCCTGCCGGTAAAGGCGCCCATGCTGCACAATGCTCCCCGCCATGACGCGATGTCGAGTGGATGGGAAGTCGATAACCTGCCTTCCGGGTTCAGAAAAATCGCTGAAATGAAAAGGCTGTTTCGGGGCAAATCCGATCCTGTGACGCATCTCGTTTATTCCGACGGCATCGTGGCCGTTTCGGTTTTCATCGAGCCATTGAAGTCGGGAGCAAGCCCCATGGAAGGGGTGGCGAAGCAGGGTGCGGTGAATCTTTACGCTCGTCCGGAAGACCAGTATCAGATTACGGTGGTCGGGGAAGTCCCCGAAACCACTGTGAGACAAATCGGCGACTCGGTCGCCTACAAGGGAAAGCCATGATCGAAACACGCGCAAGAGTGATCGAAGCCGGTAACGGGGTCGCCCTGGTCGAAGCCGAAAGGCAGGCGGGATGCGGTCATTGCGACACCGCGAAAGGCTGCGGCAAGTCCGCCATGTCCAAGCTGTTCTGCTCGAATCCCAGAAGGTTCGAGGTTATCGATCCAGTGGGAACCAAGGTGGGCGATGAAGTGTGGATAGGGGTTCGGGATGGCGCCCTGCTGAAAGGGTCGATTGCCGTTTATGGGGTGCCGATGCTGGCGCTCCTCGCGGGTTCTCTTGCAGGCAATGCCTACGGGGGGGATGGAGTTGCCGTTCTGGGCGGCGGCATGGGCCTTGTCCTGGGTTTTTTATGGGCAAGGCACTACAGCTCGATCAATCGCGGCAATCCCCGCTTCCAGCCCTTCATTCTGGAAAAATGATTTTGAAGCAAAGGAAAGACCGATGACGAAATTTTACGTTTTTTTGTTCACGCTGTTCATGATCTCTGCGGCAAATGCCCAGAATCTTCCGGACTTCACGCAGATCGCAGCCAAGGAAGGCCCGGCTGTCGTCAACATCAGCACCACGCATATGGTGCACAATTCCGGGGTTCCGGTGATGCCGGGCTTGTCCCCCGACGATCCCTTTTACCAGTTCTTCCGCCGTTTCGGCCCTCAGATGCCGCGCGATTATGAAGCGCGCTCCCTGGGTTCGGGTTTCATCATCAGTTCAGACGGCTATATCCTGACCAATGCCCATGTAGTCGATTCGGCAGACGAGGTGATGGTCAAGCTCAACGACAAGCGCCAGTTCAAGGCCAGGGTGATCGGGGTGGACAAACGTTCCGATGTCGCGCTCGTCAAGATCAAGGCACAGGGGCTGCCCTTCGTGACGAGGGGCGATCCAGCCAAACTGAAGGTCGGGGAGTGGGTGGTCGCGATCGGCTCGCCTTTCGGCTTCGACAATACAGTGACTGCCGGAATCGTCAGCGCCAAGGGACGCGCACTGCCCCAGGAAGATTATGTGCCTTTCATACAGACCGACGTGGCAATCAATCCCGGCAATTCGGGCGGGCCGCTTTTCAACATGGAAGGGGAAGTGGTCGGGATCAATTCGCAGATTTACAGCAGGACGGGCGGATTCATGGGGCTTTCCTTCGCCATTCCCATCGATGTCGCGATGAATGTGGTCGACCAGTTGCGCAGCACGGGGCATGTGACCCGGGGCAGGATGGGCGTCGTGATCCAGAACGTGAGCCGGGAACTTGCGGAATCCTTCGGGCTTTCCGAACCCAGGGGTGCGCTGATCAGCAAGGTGGAAAAGGACGGGCCCGCCGACAAGGCGGGTCTGCAACCTTCAGACATCATCCTGAAATTCAATGGAAAATCCGTAAGCGATTCGGGTAGCCTGCCCAAGATGGTCGGTGCGACCAAGCCGGGCTCAAAAGTCGATGTGGAAATCTGGCGCAAGGGAAAAAGTATCGTAGTGCCGCTTGTCGTGGGTGAGATACCGGCCGACAAAACTGTCGCCGGCGGGGCGCAGCAGGGAAGCGCAAGGAAATCCGACAGGCTGGGGCTTTATCTGGCCGAGTTGACTCCCGACCAGAAGAAGCAGGTCCAGAGCACGCATGGCCTTGTCGTCTCGGATATTGAAGATGGCCCTGCGGCCGATGCCGGAATTATGAGAGGAGATGTGATTCTCTCGCTCAATAACCAGGACGTTGACAGCGTCTCTCAGTTCGATAATTTGCTTGCGAGGATTCCCAAGGGGAAAGTCATCGCGTTGCTTGTATGGCGCGGCGGGAATGCGGTTTTCGTGACGATGAAAGTTGGATGAAGTATTACCATTGCATGCCGAAATCCGCTAAAATCCGGGATTGACATTCAAAGGGCACCTCAAGTGCCCTTTTTTCCGAATCATGATGCAGCATATCCGCAACTTTTCTATCATCGCCCATATCGACCACGGCAAGTCCACCCTGGCTGACCGGATCATCCAGCTTTGCGGCGGGCTTTCCGAGCGGGAGATGGAATCCCAGGTGCTCGATTCGATGGATCTCGAACGCGAACGGGGTATCACCATCAAGGCCCAGACTGCAGCCCTGAAATATGTCGCAAAAAACGGCGAGACTTATTATCTGAACCTGATCGACACGCCCGGGCATGTCGATTTCTCCTACGAGGTTTCCCGCTCGTTGGCCGCCTGCGAAGGTGCGCTCCTGGTGGTCGACGCTTCCCAAGGGGTTGAGGCGCAGACGGTGGCCAACTGCTACACTGCGCTGGATCAGGGCGTGGAAGTGCTTCCCGTGCTCAACAAGATCGATTTGCCGGCTGCCGAGCCTGACAGGGTCATACAGGAAATCGAGGACATCATCGGGATCGATGCGCACGGTGCAGTACGGGCAAGCGCGAAGACTGGCGTCGGGGTGGAAGATATTCTGGAGGAAGTGATTCTCAAAATTCCCCCGCCGAAGGGCGACATCGATGCGCCGCTGAAGGCGCTCATCATCGATTCCTGGTTCGACAATTATGTCGGCGTCGTGATGCTGGTGCGCGTGGTGGAAGGTGTGCTGAGACCGAAGGACAAGATCCTGCTGATGTCCAACGATCTTTCCTATCTTTGCGAGGAAGTCGGCACTTTCACTCCAAAATCGATGGCGAAGGAAAGCCTGAGCGCGGGGCAGGTGGGTTATGTGATCGCCGGGATCAAGGAACTGAAATCCGCCAAGGTCGGCGATACGATTACCCTTGCTTCCCGTCCGGCGGCTTTGCCCCTTCCGGGATTCAAGGAAATCCAGCCCCAGGTTTTCGCGGGACTTTATCCTGTCGAATCCAGCGAGTACGATGCCTTGAGGGACGCCCTCGAGAAACTCAAGCTGAACGATGCCTCCCTCAATTACGAGGCCGAGACTTCGCAGGCGCTGGGCTTCGGTTTCCGCTGCGGCTTCCTGGGGCTGTTGCACATGGAAATCGTGCAGGAGCGCCTGGAGCGCGAATACGGCATGAATCTCATCACGACGGCCCCCACTGTCGTCTATCAGGTCGTGGCCAAGGACGGAGCGGTTTCCGAGATCGAGAATCCTTCCAGGATGCCGGATCCTTCCAAGATCGAGGAGATCAGGGAGCCGATCATCAACGCGACCATACTTGTGCCCCAGGAATATGTCGGCGTGGTGATGACGCTTTGCGTGCAGAAGCGCGGCGTGCAGCGCAACATGCAGTACATGGGCAGACAGGTGATGCTCAATTACGACATGCCGCTCAACGAGGTGGTGATGGATTTCTTCGACAAGCTGAAGTCCGCCAGCCGCGGCTACGCGTCGCTCGATTACGAATTCAAGGAATACCAGGCGTCCGATCTCGTCAAGCTCGACATCATGATCAACGGCGAGAAGGTCGATGCGCTTTCCCTGATCGTGCACCGTTCGAACAGCCAGTATCGCGGCAGGCAGCTCGCCGAAAAAATGCGCGAGCTCATTCCCAGGCAAATGTTCGATGTCGCAGTGCAGGCCGCGATCGGGGCACACATCATCGCGAGGGAAACCATCAAGGCATTGCGCAAGAACGTATTGGCGAAATGCTACGGCGGCGACATCACCAGGAAGCGCAAACTCCTGGAAAAGCAGAAGGCCGGAAAGAAGCGCATGAAGCAGGTCGGCAGCGTCGAGATTCCGCAGGAAGCATTCCTCGCCGTGCTGCAGATCGACAACAAATAATTCGGGGGAAATATGGATTTTGCTTTAATCATGGTGATCCTGCTTTTCGTGACTGGCGCGATCTGGCTGCTGGACAGGTTTTCGCTGAAAAAGAGCCGGCCTGCAGGCGAGAAGGAACCCTGGTGGGTCGAATATCCCAAGAGCTTTTTCCCCGTGATCCTGGCTGTCTTCGTGCTGCGCTCCTTCCTGGTCGAGCCTTTCAAGATTCCCTCCGGTTCGATGATACCGACCTTGCTCGTGGGCGACTTCATTCTCGTCAACAAGTACACCTACGGCATCAGGGTACCGGTCATCGACAAGAAAATCATCGACATCAACGAGCCCAAACGCGGCGAAGTGATGGTCTTCCGTTATCCCAACGATCCTTCGGTCGATTACATCAAGCGCGTTGTCGGATTGCCCGGGGACACGGTCATCTACAGGGACAAGCATCTGTTCGTGAACGGCGCCGAAGCTTCCCAGGAACCGGACGGGAAATACAGCTATGTGGAAGGCGGGCTCAATTTTATGCAATTGAACCGCATGAAGGAGAATCTGGGCGGGCACGTCCACGACATCCTGATCAATCCGGATCAACCGAATGCCCATCTGGAAGGGGTGAGGGATTTTCCGCACAGGGAGAACTGCACCTACAGCGAACATGAGTTCAGTTGCGTTGTGCCCCCTGGCAATTATTTCATGATGGGGGACAACCGCGACGGCAGCAGCGACGGGCGCTACTGGGGGTTCGTGCCGGAGCGCAACATCGTCGGGCGCGCTTTTCTGATCTGGTGGAATTTCAGCGACCTGAAGCGCATCGGGACCGTGATCAATTGAGGAGAAGCCTTTGAAGAAGCAGAGCGGGATTACCCTTACAGGTTTTCTGATGGCATCGACGATTGTCATCGTGGCAGCTCTGCTTGCGATGAAGATCATCCCTGCCTATACCGAATACGAGAGCATCAAGCGCGACATGACCGAAATCGTGAACAATCCGGACATGGCCGATGCCTCGGATCTCGAGATCCGCGATGCCTTTGCGAAGAAGGCGTCGGTGGACGACGTCACATCGGTCACTGCCCAGGATATCCAGATCGACAGGGATCCTTTCCAGCTTCATGTCAAATATGTGGTGAATGTTCCGCTGGTGACGAATTTCGGCCTGCATTTCGATTTCGAAGTCAAGGCGGTCAAGGGGTCGAAGTAGCATGGAAGCGCTCTGCTCTAGGATGGGTTACGCATTCAGGGACAAGACGCTGCTACGGCAGGCGCTGACTCATCGCAGCCATGGCAGCCCGAACAACGAGCGCCTCGAATTCCTTGGAGACAGCATCTTGAATTGCGTGATCGCCGCTACGCTCTTCAGGGCATTTCCGAAGCTCCCGGAAGGGGATCTCTCGAGAATCAGGGCGAACCTTGTCAACCAGCAGAGTCTTTGCGAACTCGCGACTCGATTGGATCTCGGAAGCTGCCTGCTGCTGGGCGAGGGAGAAGTGAAAAGCTGCGGAAACAGGCGTCCTTCGATACTGGCAGATGCCCTGGAAGCGGTTTTTGGCGCGATTTTCCTCGACGGCGGATTCGACGCCGCATCGGCCGTCATCGACAAACTTTACCAGAAATCGATGGGCGAAATCGATTCCGGCTCGCCGGTCAAGGATCCTAAAACACAGCTTCAAGAATACTTGCAGGGCAGGAGAATTGCGCTCCCGCGCTACCATGTGGTGGAGACGAGCGGGGAAGCGCACAGGCAGCGCTTCAAGGTGGAATGCTGCATCGCCGAACTCGGCATCCGCACCATGGGCGAAGGGGAAAGCCGCCGCGGGGCGGAGCAGTCAGCGGCGCTCGACGCCTATCGCAGCGCCACCCGGGCGAGCCAGTGAGGACCGGATATGTCGCCATCGTGGGCAGGCCGAATGTCGGCAAGTCCACCCTGCTCAACCATATCGTCGGGCAGAAGATCAGCATCACTTCCAGCCGCGCCCAGACGACCCGGCACCGCATCACGGGGATTTTGACGACCAGCGGCAGCCAGCTGGTTTTTGTGGATACGCCGGGCTTCCAGAACCAGCATGTGAATGCGCTCAATCGCGCGATGAACCGTAGCGTGAAGCGCAGCCTGGAGGCAGTCGATGCCGTGCTTTTCGTGATCGAGGCGGGACATTTCGACGAGCGCGATGCCATCGTGCTCGAACTCCTGCCTCATGACAGGCCGGTTTTTCTCGTCATCAACAAGATCGACAGGCTGGCCGACAAGGCGCAGCTTCTGCCCTTCATGGAAAAGGTCGCATCCAAATTTCCCTTTGCCGCGATCATCCCGGTTAGCGCCGAAAAGAATCTGCAACTTGACCAACTGGTGAAGGCTGTCGAGCCTGCCCTTCCGGAAGGGGGGCCGCTTTTCGGGGAGGACGAAATCACCGAGAGGAGCGAGCGGTTTCTCGCATCCGAACTCGTCAGGGAAAAGCTTTTTCGCCTCCTGGGGGACGAAATCCCCTATTCGACCGCTGTCGAGATCGAGCAATTCAAGATGGAAGGGGAAATGCGCCGCATCCATGCCCTGATTCTCGTCGACAAGCCCAACCAGAAGGCGATCGTGATCGGCAGGGGGGGCGAAAAGCTGAAGGCGATCGCCACCCAGGCGAGACGGGACATGGAAAAGCTTTTCGACGGCAAGGTCTTTCTCGAAATCTGGGTGAAGGTGAAATCGGGATGGAGTGACGACGAGCGCGTGATCAAGAGCCTGGGGTATGAAGAAGGCTGAAAGGTTCGATGCGAAGGAGGCTTTCGTCCTGCACAGCTATCCCTTTCGCGAGACGAGCCTGATTGTCGAGGCGTTCAGCCTGGATCTGGGCAGGGTGGCGCTGGTCGCGCGCGGCGCGCGCAGGCCTGCGTCCAGTTTCAGGGGACTGCTGCTCCCCTTCCAGCCGCTGCTGCTTTCCTGGTATGGCAAATCCGAGCTCAGAACGTTGCACCGCGCCGAATGGCAGGGCGGTCAGCCCGGGCTCGCGGGAATGGCACTGATCTGCGGACTCTACCTGAACGAGCTGCTGATGCGGCTTCTTCCCAGAGACGACGCCCACGAAGGGCTTTTCGCCAATTACCGGGAAACCTTGAAGGCTATGGGGCGGGGCAGCGATCTGCAAGGCATACTCAGGCGCTTCGAAGTCGATCTTTTGAAGGAGATGGGCTATGCGCCCATTCTCGACTCCGATGTCACGGGGAAGCCGATCGAGCCGGAACGGGTTTATACTTACCAACTGGAGCGCGGGCCTGTGCCGGATGAGGGAGCAACCCCGAATTCCGTCAGGCTCACGGGCAAGACGCTGCTCGACATGGCGTGCAGGAATTATTCGGATGCCACTACCCAGCAGCAGAGCAAGGCCCTGATGCGCATGTTGATCAATCACCATTTGGGCGCCCAGCCCTTGCACACGCGGCGCCTGCTTCAGGATTTGCAGAGATTATGATTCAGCTCGGTTTCAATATAGACCATATCGCAACGGTCAGGCAGGCGCGCGGCACGGCCTACCCCAGCCCCATTCATGCCGCATTGCTCGCCGAAAGTTCGGGAGCGGATTCGATCACGCTGCATCTCAGGGAAGACAGGCGGCATATCCAGGACAGGGATGTCGAGATTCTGCGCGAGATATTGCAGACCAGAATGAACCTCGAATCCGCGGTGACGCAAGAGATGATCGAATTCGCCCTGCGCATCAGGCCGCAGGACATCTGCCTCGTTCCCGAGCGCAGGGAAGAACTGACCACGGAAGGCGGACTCGACGTGATTACGCATTATGACCGCATCAGGGCTGCCTGTTCAAAACTGCTTGATGCCGGAATCCGGGTCTCCCTTTTCATCGATGCCGAAACCGCGCAGATCGAGGCGGCTGCGAAGGCGGGAGCGCCGGTGATCGAGATCCATACCGGACATTATGCGAACCTGCGCGGGAGGGAACGGGAAGAAGAAATCCTGCGCATAGAAAATGCAGTGGAAAGCGCCGTGGCGCTGGGTCTCAAAGTCAATGCCGGACATGGTCTCGACTACCACAACGTGCAACGGATCGCGGCGATGGAAGACGTGGAAGAGCTCAACATCGGGCACGCCATCGTCGCACGCGCGCTTTTCGTGGGGCTTCCCGAAGCGGTTCGCTCCATGAAGCAGCTGATGCTGGAAGCCCGGTGATCTACGGCATAGGCACCGACATCATCGAGGTCGGGCGAGTCGCGAAGCTCCTGGAGCGCTTCGGCGAGCGATTTTCGAAGAGGATACTGTCTTTCGGAGAATGGACAGCTTTCGAGGCGAGTGCCAGCCCGGTGCATTATCTCGCCAAGCGCTTTGCAGCCAAGGAAGCGCTTTCCAAGGCGCTCGGCGTTGGACTCAGGCATCCCGTCAGCTTCGGACTTATTTCGGTCGTGAACGATTCCCTGGGCAAGCCCGGATTCAGGTTTCATGACGAACTGGACGCGTTCCTGAAGGAATGCGGTATTTCGAACCACCACCTCAGCATCAGCGACGAGAGGAGCGTCGCCTGCGCTTTCGTGGTCCTGGAAAAGGGAGAATAAATGGCGCTCGGCCCGATCATGCTGGACATTCAGGGAGTGGAACTGACGCTTGAGGACAGGGAAAGACTGATGCATCCCGGAACGGGAGGCGTGATTCTTTTTTCCAGGAATTTCCAGTCCGTCGAGCAGGTTCGCGAGCTCTGTTCTGCCATCCATGCCTTGCGCACCCCCCCGCTCCTGATTGCTGTCGACCACGAGGGCGGCAGGGTGCAGCGCTTTCGCGAGGGTTTCACCCGCATTCCGCCGATGCGCGAATTCGGGGAAATCTGGGACACGCATCCCGCCCGGGCGAAGCACCTTGCCAGATTGGCCGGTTTCGTGCTGGCATCTGAACTGCGCGCCTGCGGCGTGGATTTCAGCTTCACTCCGGTGCTCGACATCGATTACGGCAGGAGCGGCGTGATCGGAGACAGGGCTTTCCATGAAGACCCGGAGGCGATAGCCGCGCTCGCCCACAGCCTGACGATCGGGCTCAGGGAAGGCGGGATGGGCAGCGTCGGCAAGCATTTTCCGGGGCACGGACATGCCGAGGCGGATTCGCATGTCGCAGTGCCCGTCGACGAGCGCAGCCTCGACGAAATGTTCGGGAAGGATCTTGTTCCCTTCAGGCAGATGATCGATTTCGGAATGACCGCGGTGATGCCGGCCCATGTGATCTATCCGAAAGTCGATTCCCTGCCTGCAGGATTTTCCAGCATATGGCTGGAGAAGATTTTGCGCCGGCAACTCGGCTTCGAAGGAGTGATATTCAGCGATGACCTCAGCATGGCGGGAGCGAAGGTTGCGGGAAGCGTGGTCGAGCGGGCGCAGGCTGCGCTTGGCGCCGGCTGCGACATGGTGCTCGTGTGCAACGATCCGGCTGCGGCGGACGAACTGCTTTCCGGCTTGAAATGGGAAATGCCCGCGCTTTCCATGTCGAGGCTCGCCAGGATGCACGGCAGACCCCATCCCAAGACATGGTTCCAGCTACGGGAAGATGTGCATTACTGTGATGCCGTCCGCCAGGTGGCCGGGGTCGGGGTGAAGGACGGAGAGCTGGCGCTCTAAATGGGACACGATCATGTTCATGCCCACGATTATTCGAGGGCTTTCCGGATCGGCATGACGCTCAATACGGTGTTCGTCTGCCTGGAGCTGTTTTTCGGATTGCAGAGCCATTCGCTCGCCCTGCTCGCCGACGCAGGCCACAATTTCAGCGACGTGCTCGGGCTTGCCGCAGCCTGGGGGGCGGCTGTTTTGTCCAGAAAAATTCCATCCCTGCGCTACACCTACGGTTTCAGGAGTTCTTCCATCCTGGCGGGGTTGTTCAATGCGCTCCTGCTGCTCGTCGTCACCGGAGGGATTATCTGGGAAGCCCTCGCCAGGTTGAGCCATCCAGCCCCCATAGGCGGAAAAACCGTGATCGGAATCGCGCTCATGGGCTTTTTGGTGAACCTCTTCACGGCAATCCTTTTGCATCACAGGCACGAGGAGGACCTCAATGTCAGGGCGGCTTTTCTGCACATGGCGTCCGACGCCGCCCTGTCCCTCGGTGTCGCGGTTTCCGGCGCGATCATGCTGTTCACCGGATTCTACAGGCTGGATCCATTGGTGAGCCTCGCGATATCCGCCGCCATAATCTACGGCACCTGGGATCTCCTCAAGCATTCGGCAGGTCTTGCCCTGCATGCCGTGCCATCGAATATCGACCCGAAGCGGGTGAAGGACTATTTTGCTTCCCTTGCCGGTGTGCATGAAGTGCACGATCTTCACATCTGGGGGATGAGCACGACAGAATCCGCCTTGACGGTTCATCTCGTGATGCCGCAGGGGCACCCGGGGGATGCCTTCATGGCGAAAATAGCCCAGGATTTGCGCGATCTTTTCCGTATCGGGCACGCGACGATGCAGGTCGAAATCGGGGATCCCATGCACCCCTGCGCGCTGGCCCCCGAGCACCTGGTCTGAAATGAAATTTTCCGAAAACTGCCGCCTGTGCCCGAGGCTTGCGAATTTTCTCGATGAAGTGAAAGTATCCCATCCGGGTTATCATGCGAAGCCCGTTTCACCTTTCGGAGATGATTCCCCGGAACTTCTCGTGGTGGGGCTTGCGCCCGGCCTGCACGGGGCGAACCGGACCGGGCGCCCCTTCACAGGGGATCATGCGGGAATACTGCTCTACGAGACGCTCTACAAATTCGGCTTTTCCAGTCAGGCTGCATCCGAAGTGGGGGATGCCCTGGTCTTGAAGGGATGCCGGATCACCAATGCGGTGAAGTGTCTTCCCCCGCAGAACAAGCCGGACAATGCCGAGATCAGGCAATGCAATGCCTATCTGGCGCAGGAAATTGACGACCTCGATCACGGCAGCGCGATTCTCGCTCTCGGCACGATCGCGCACAATGCCGTGCTCTTTGCACTCAAGCTGAAGGCGAAGGATTATCCGTTCGGGCACGGCAACATTCACGATCTGCCTGGCGGACTCGGGCTTCACGACAGCTATCATTGCAGCCGCTACAATACGCAGACGAGGCGCCTGACCCGGGAAATGTTCGAGGCCGTTTTCGAGGCAATTTGCAAAGGGAGGAAGCCATGCCATACGTCAACATCAGGATAGCGGGAACGCTCACGCGCGAGCAGAAGAAAAAGATCGCGCAAGAAATTACCGAAACGCTGGAGCGCATCGCGCAAAAGCCCGCATCCTACACCTACATTGCCTTTGACGAGCTGCCGGACGCCAATTGGGCGATAGCAGGGAAACTCCTCGACGAGGAGGACTAGTGGACCTGAAGGCTTATGCCGCCGGGCTCCCCATGCAGCCCGGAGTCTACCGCATGATCGATGCCGCAGGGACGGTGATCTATGTCGGCAAGGCGCGCGAACTCAAGAAGCGCGTGAGTTCCTATTTCCAGAAGACAGACCATTCTCCGCGCATCAGGCTGATGGTGTCGCAAATCGCATCGATCGAAACCACCGTGACGCGCACCGAAGCGGAGGCCCTGATCCTCGAGAACAACCTCATCAAGTCGCTAAGCCCACGCTACAATATATTGTTCAGAGACGACAAATCCTATCCCTATATTCAGTTGAGCGGACACGAATTTCCCCGTCTTGCCTATTACCGGGGGGCGCTCGACCGCAGGAGCCGGTTTTTCGGACCCTTCCCGAATGCGGGCGCGGCAAAGGAATCCATCCATCTTTTGCAGAAGATATTCCGCCTGAGAACCTGCGAGGACAGCGTTTTCGCCAACCGCTCGCGTCCCTGCCTGCTCCACCAGATCCGTCGCTGCAGCGGGCCTTGCGTGGGCCTGGTGTCGAACGAATCCTATGCGGAAGACGTGAAGGCGGCGAGCGCCTTCCTGAACGGCAGGCAGAACGAACTGCTGCAGGACATCGCGGCCAAGATGAATGCGGCCGCGGAAAAACTGGATTTCGAGCAGGCTGCGCTCTACCGTGACCAGATGCAGTCGCTGCGGCGCGTCCAGGAAAAGCAGTATGTCCTGAGCGGCCATGCGGTGGATGCCGATGTCGTGGTATGCGCTTCCAGCGGGGATGCGATCTGCGTTAATCTTGCGATGATCAGGGGAGGGCATCATCTCGGAGACAGGAGCTTCTTTCCGCAAAATGCGCAGGGATATGAAATTCCGGACGTGCTCGAAGCCTTCCTCTCCCAGCATTACCTGTCTTTTCCGGTTCCCTCGCAGATCATCCTGAACGGAAAAGTCGGGCTGCTCGCCGAACAACTGGGAAGAAAGGTGCAGTTCATCACGGACCCCGTCGGGGAGAAGCGCGTCTGGCTGGATATGGCGATCGAGAATGCCAGGCTTGCATTGGGCCGGATGCTCGGCGAGAAGCTCGGCCAGGAGGCGAGGCTGGAAGCGCTGAGGGAGGCGCTGCGTCTGGAGGGGGCACCCGGACGGATCGAATGTTTCGACATCAGCCACACTCAAGGGGAGGCGACGATCGCTTCCTGCGTGGTCTACGACAGGTTCGCCATGCAGAAGGGGGAATACCGTCGCTACAATATCGCAGGCATACCCGGGGACGATTACGGGGCGATGCGCATTGCGCTCGAGAAGCGCTACGGGAAAGGGGAAGGGCTGTTGCCCGATCTCATCCTGATAGACGGCGGAAAGGGGCAATTGAAAGCTGCCAGTGAAACGCTCCATGAGCTCGGCATCGCCGGGGTGAGCATGATCGGGGTGGCGAAGGGGGAGGGGAGGCGTGCGGAAAACGACAGGCTGATTTTCTTGGGAGCTGAAAAACCGTTACAATTGGAACGCGATAACCCCGGACTTCTGCTCATCCAGACAATCAGGGACGAAGCACACCGATTTGCGATTTCCGGGCATCGCGCCAAAAGAGGACAGGCCAGGACCGCATCCAGGCTCGAGGAAATCGAGGGGATAGGCGGAAAGAGAAGGCAGCGCCTTCTGACACGTTTCGGGGGACTCAAGGGCGTGCTTGCCGCAAGCGTAGAAGAACTGGAGCAGACGGACGGGATCAGCCGTGCGCTTGCAGAGAAAATATACCGACATTTGCATTGATGCCCTATACCATTCCCAATCTGCTGACTTGGCTCAGAATACTCCTGATTCCTCTTTTCGTCGGCATGTTCTATTTTCCTGACACCTGGATTTCCGCGGAAAACAAGAACCTCTTCTCGGCGCTGATTTTTTTGTTCGCTGCGATCACCGACTGGCTTGACGGCTACCTTGCACGGGCGCTTGAGCAGACTTCCGCCTTCGGCGCCTTTCTCGATCCTGTCGCCGACAAGCTGATGGTCGCCGCAGCCCTCATCGTGTTGGTGAAGCTCGGGCGCGTGAACGATCTGGTTTCCTTCATCATCATAGGCCGCGAAATTGCAATCTCTGCGCTGCGCGAATGGATGGCGAAGATCGGCGAGAGCAGCAGCGTCGCGGTCTCCTTCATAGGCAAGGTCAAGACGGCATCCCAGATGGTGGCGATTCTCATGCTGCTCTACGACGGCAGCGTGATGGGCCTGGACTCTTTCTGGGTCGGCACCTGGCTGATTTATCTGGCTGCCATTCTCACCCTGGTTTCCATGGCCTACTATCTGAAGATGGCAGTACCCGGAGCGACGGAGCCTTGACAAAAGGGTGCGCCCCTTTATAATAGCGTCTCTCTCAAGCGGGAATAGCTCAGTGGTAGAGCACAACCTTGCCAAGGTTGGGGTCGCGAGTTCGAACCTCGTTTCCCGCTCCATTCCGAATTTCCACTTATTCAAATCGTTTCGATCGACATCCCGCCGGCGAGTCAAGGTAGATCCGGTTGTCGAAGCTTCGATGCCGGTTTTTCTTGTAGAGGCGATGATATTTTCGGCCGCATCCGTTATGATTCATGCGATGATGTTTGGATGCTGCGGCGCTGAAACCGCGAAAGCGATTGTATGCGAGGCGCGTAGATGTTAGAATCCTGCCTTGCCGAATACGGGAAAGCGTTCGCTTTCCCTTTTTAATTGAGGGAAGCCTCAGTAGTCGCATGGCGGGGTGGCAGAGTGGTTATGCAGCGGCCTGCAAAGCCGTGGACGCCGGTTCGATTCCGACCCCCGCCTCCATTTGGAATTCCCGCCCGGGTGGTGAAATTGGTAAACACAGCGGACTTAAAATCCGCCGAAAGGAAACTTTCTTACCGGTTCGAGTCCGGTTCCGGGCACCATGTAAATGTTTCGCGGGTAGGGCCTGTTAACAGGCCCTAAATTGGCACAACGGCGACAGGATCGTCGCCGTATTCCGCCAGCAGCTCCATTTCGTCGGGTTCGCGGGCGAACGCCACAAGTTCGCAACTGGGGCTTTTTCGTACCACTGCCTTGCAGCAGGGAAGTTCCGATAAAGCCCGTGAACGCAGTGCTGTTCCCATGCTTTTTCCCTGTCGATTGTTTTTGGATGAACTGAGCAGCGGCGAAGCCGACTATTTCCGCAAACTTGTTCCATTTCTTTTCAAGTGATATTAGTATAGACCGATTTTGCGGCTGTATCCTGGCTGGGCCCGATATGGCTGCGGAAAGAGAACTCGCCCGAAACGAAGGATGGACGGACGGATTCATAACTCTCCCGGTTCGGTTTCTGTTGCTGCAACAAAATCAAAGCTGTAAATTTTTGAATGATGAATACGCCACGATATCACTGGAAAAGAAAAGCCACCCAGTTGGTCACGCTGTTGCTGTTATGCCTGATTCCTGCTCTCGGATTATTCCGGATCGATCTCGCGTCCGCGAGCTTCCTTACCTTGGGGCGCCAGGTCTGGTGGTCGAATTTCCCATTCTTGATCGGTCTGGCCCTTGTGGCCGCTACCGCTCCCATCATCACGTATATGACCATAGGCGCTGTCTGGTGCGGATGGGCCTGCCCGCAGAACCTGCTTTCGGAATGGGCGAACGGCCTGACCCGTAAACTTCTGGGAAAGCGCGCCGATGTCAGGGTGGACGGGGAGGGCATGATTGTCGCAGCCTCCAGAAACAAGGTGATCAACTGGCTCATTCTCGGCACAAGCTTTCTGGCTGCCTCGATGATGCTGGCCCTTGTCGCCTTCATGTTCTTCTATACTCCTGGCGATGTGTGGGCCTTTCTCACTGCAGGGGCAAATCGGCAGACGAACATGCTCGTCATGTACCTGTTTGCGGTTTTTCTTATCTTCATAGACATTGCTTCGATACGCTATTTTCTGTGCGATTACGCCTGCCTGTACCGTGTCGGGCAGAGGCTGTTCAAGAGCCGGGATGCACTCCATGTAACCTATGATGCTTCGCGCTCGTCCGATTGCACCAAATGCAATTACTGCGCAACAAGCTGCATTACCGGCATCCAGCCGACCGACATCAAGATATACGATGCCTGCATCGATTGCGGAGAATGCATCGACGCATGCGACCGCCTGCATGCGAAATCCGCAACAAGGGGGTTGCTGAAGTTCGAAATCGGCGAAAGCGAAAGTGGAACGACCTGGCGCAGAAAGCTCGGCAAGGTTTTTTCAGGATTCAATTGGCTGGTAGGCGCTTTGTTCCTGCTGGGATGCGCCATGATGGCATGGGGGATCGTCACGCAAAAATCGGTAGACCAGAAAAAGCTGCTGCTGGAGCAGCAAAAGATCCAGAGAGTCGCCCATATCTGCAACAGTCAGTGCGCGCCGCTGCAATTAACCTGCAATGGCAAGAATATCGCAGGATGCTATCGTGCGGCAGCCTGCAAATGCGCCTGTTCCCTGCAGCAGGATCCGCTTAATGTTCTCGCCGACTCATGGCGGCAATGCGTTCAAAGCAATACTGCGCATGCGCAGGCGTTGGGCTCGAACGTGACGTTGCCGTCATCCAAACCACCTATCGAGGAACAGCCATGAACGATGTCAATAGCCGGTACCGGATGGAGAAAACCCGTGTTCAGGTGCAATGCGGGGCGTTGCACTGATGATTTCTTGCTGAGCGAAAAGAGAGCGGGCGTGAGCGTCCACAACCTCAACCGCATCGCGCGGTTACTGCTCAAACGTTTCGGCCTGGAAAAGAAGGCGCCAGGCGTATTGCACAAGGAACGAAGGGGCATTGCCTTCACTGACGTGCAGCGCCGCATCAACCTGTATCTGCGGGCCTTGTGGGCACGGGAACTCACTACCGCGGCCAGCGGCCGCGATTATGAGAACCGCGACGGCTTCAGGCCCTCCGTTGTAAATGGCATCATCTGGTTACCGGATGCCTATGAGGATTTCGGAGAGATTCCCGCCAGCCTGGTTTATCGTGCGGCTGCAGCTCATGCCGCTTCCCACATCGTTTTTTCCAGGGGTTCTTTTTCCCAGGGATCGCTCGACAACTGGCAGATTGCGGTGATTTCCGTCATCGAGGATGCTCGCGTTGAAACATTGGCAATACGCAAATTTCCCGGCCTGAAACGGACCTGGGCAAAACTGCATACGGCTACCCCAGGGCAGGCGGGAACTGCAGGCGATTACCTCAGCCGCCTCGCTCGTGCGCTGCTGGACGAAACCTATCCGGACACGGATCCCTGGGTTGTGCAGGGGCGGGCGCTTTTCAATGCAGTGGACGATTTGGAGAATAACCTGATTTCCCGTGAGATCGGCGTGATCCTTGCGCATTCTTTCAGGGAAAAAAATATTCCTTTCAGGCTTCATGAGGATTTGCTGAATATTCCCTACCGTGACGACAACCGCCATCTATGGGAGTCCAAAAAGTTCGATTTCAGCAAGGCGATCAATGCCGGACGAAATACCCGAAAGAAAGTGCTCAAGTACGCCAGTCTATTCGGGATGACCAATACTGTGGCCGACGGAGCGGAAGGAGAAGCTGCCAAGAAATCATCGGTTCTGGCAGCCATATTCAATTTCAAGCTGGATTTCGGCAACATCAGCGAACAGGAAAGCAGGGAGTCTGTCTCCGCCCCCTTTCATTATGCCGAATGGGACTACCGGGCACAGATCGAGCGTCCGTCATGGGTTCTGGTTCTGGAAAAACGGGCCAGGGAGGGCGACCTGAAGATCATCGAAGACATCATCGCCCGAAACAGGCATCTCATTTCCCGCATGAAAATTCTGCTCGATGCCATCCAGCCGGAAGGCGTGCAGCGCATCAGGAAACTCGAGGAGGGCGACGAAATCGACATCAATGCCGCCATCCGCGCCCAGATCGACATCAAGCTGGGCATTCCGCCCGACAGCCGGATCATGATGAGTTCGGTCAGGAAGACCCGGGACATTTCGGTGATGGTGCTTCTGGATCTTTCCAAGTCGACGAACGGGAGGGTCCAGGGGCAGGAGCATACCGTGCTGCAGCTCACCCGGGAGGCCTGCGTTCTGCTGGCGGATGCCATCGAGAAAGTCGGCGATCCGTTCGCCATCCATGGTTTCTGCTCGGACAGCCGGCACCATGTCGAATATTTCCGGCTCAAGGATTTCGGCCAGCCCTACAACGATCTATCCAGGGCAAAACTGGCCGGAATGACCGGGCAGCTTTCCACCCGCATGGGGGCAGCGATACGCCATGCGACCCATTACCTGGACATGCAGAAATCCGGCAAGAAACTCATGATGGTGATCACCGACGGGGAACCTGCCGATGTCGACGTGCGCGATTCGCATTACCTGCGCCATGACGCGAAGAAGGCGGTGGAGGAGGCGCGGCGCAGCGGCATCCATACCTATTGCATGAGCCT
>JAJZRP010000077.1 GCA_021802655.1 Pseudomonadota bacterium | reverse complement strand
GCCGTGAAGCGTGCCGTCTCCAGCGGCCAGTTCGAGCTTGTCGGGCAGGAGTTTTTCATGACCCCGATGCATTTCGAGAATTTCGGGGACTTCGAGAAAAAGATCATCGGGGTGACGCATACCGACCACAGACTCTCCCCCGAACTCCTTCGGGAAGTGCAGGCGAAATTCGAAAAACACATGGCGGCAGATGGGGCGGATTTTCTGATGCCCATCCGGGTCGATCTGCTGAGAAAGGCGCGGCCATGAAATACAACAGGCTTGGAGACATGCATGTTTCCGAAATCTGCCTCGGAACGATGACTTTCGGCGAACAGAACAGTCTTGCCGAGGCAATCGATTCCATCCATTTCCGCTACCCCAATCCCGCGCCCTGATCATACATTTTTAGGATTACATATAGCTCTCGATCGGCGGACAGGAGCAGACCAGGTTTTTGTCGCCGTACACGTTATCGACGCGCCCGACGGCAGGCCAGAACTTGTTCTCGCGCACCCAGGGCAGCGGATACGCCGCCTTCTCGCGGGAATAGGGGCGGCTCCAGTCGCTTGAGACCACCGCCTTCGCGGTATGCGGCGCATGTTTGACTACGTTGTCCTTCTTGTCCGCGCGGCCTGAAATAATCTCGTCGATCTCGCCCCTTATGCTGATCATGGCTTCGCAGAAGCGGTCCAGCTCGGCTTTGGACTCGCTCTCGGTCGGCTCGACCATCAGGGTGTCCACCACCGGGAATGAAGTGGTCGGCGCATGGAAACCGTAATCCATCAGACGCTTGGCGATGTCCGCCACTTCCACTCCCGCATCGCGCTTGAACTCGCTGCAGTTCAGGATCATTTCGTGCGCACAGCGGCCGTTTTCCCCGACATACAATGTCGAATAATGATCCTTCAGCATTTCCTTGATGTAGTTGGCATTCAGGATCGCCATTTTGGTCGCATCCGCAAGCCCCGCACCGCCCATCATCCTGATGTACCCGTAGGAAACCAGAAGGATCAGCGCGCTGCCGTAAGGCGCGGCGGAAACCGCATGGATGCCCTGTTCGCCGCCCGTCCTGACCACCGGATGCGAGGGCAGGAAGGACACCAGATGCTCGGCCACGCCGATCGGGCCCATGCCGGGTCCGCCGCCGCCGTGCGGGATGGCGAAAGTCTTGTGCAAATTGAGGTGGCATACGTCCGCCCCGATGTTGCCCGGGCTCGTGAGGCCGACCTGGGCGTTCATGTTCGCTCCGTCCATGTAAACCTGCCCGCCGTTCTCGTGCACAATGCGGGTGATGTCCATGATGGATGCCTCGTAAACCCCGTGCGTGCTGGGATAGGTGACCATCAGGCAGGAAAGCCTGTCTCGATGCTGTTCGGCCTTCTCGCGCAAATCTGCCACGTCGATGTTGCCGTTCCTGTCGCACTTCACCACCACGATTTCCATGCCGCACATTGCAGCGCTTGCGGGATTGGTGCCGTGCGCCGAAGCAGGAATCAGCGCGACGTTGCGGCTCCCTTCGCCGCGCGAGCGATGATAGGCCTGAATCACCAAAAGGCCGGCATATTCGCCCTGCGCGCCGCTGTTGGGCTGGAAGCTCATCTGCGCAAACCCCGTGATCCTGGAGAGCGCCGTATCCAGTTCCGAAATGATCGACTGAAAGCCCGCCGCCTGCTCGACCGGCACGAAGGGATGCAGATTGGCGAATTCAGGCCAGGTGAGCGGCAACAGTTCGGCAGCCGCGTTCAGCTTCATGGTGCAGGAGCCCAGCGGGATCATCGAATGGGTCAAAGAAAGATCCTTGTTCTCCAGATGCTTGATATAGCGCATCATCTCCGTTTCGGAATGGTAGGCACTGAATACGGGATGGGTCAGGATGGCCGATTCCCTGACTTTTATGCGCATCACTTGAGCCGCAAGCCGCTCCTCACCCGGTACCGGAGCAGGCTTTCCGGCAGCCTTCGCGAAAACGGCGAGGATGGCGTGCAAATCGGATAGCGATGTGGTTTGATCGAGCGAAACCGAGAGGCCGTCATTGCCGTACAGGAAATTGATCTGCGCCGCCTCTGACAGTTCGCGGATCTTCACGTTGTCGGTGTGCAGCAGCTTCACCGTGTCGAAGAAGTTTTCATGGGCGACATTGAAGCCGAGTTTTTTCAATTCTTCGGCAAGCAGCACGGCGGAAAGATGAACCCGCCCGGCGATGCCGCGCAATCCATCTGCGCCGTGATAGACCGCATACATGCCGGCCATGATCGCAAGCAGCGCCTGCGCGGTGCAGATGTTGGAAGTGGCTTTCTCGCGGCGGATATGCTGTTCGCGGGTTTGCAGCGCCATGCGCAGCGCGGGATTGCCGTCGGCATCGACCGAAACGCCGATGATGCGGCCCGGCATCGAGCGTTTGAAAGCATCGCGGCACGCGAAATAGGCGGCGTGCGGCCCTCCGTAGCCCATCGGCACGCCGAAGCGCTGCGTGGAACCCAGCACGATATCGGCGCCCCATTCGCCCGGGGGGGTGAGCAGCACCAGACTCAGTATGTCTGCCGCCACTGCGACGGTCATGCCGCGCGCCTTTGCGCGGCTGACGAAATCGCCGTAGTCGTGAACCGCCCCGCTTGCAGCCGGATATTGAAGCAGCGCGCCGTACATCGAGTCGTTCAGGGTGACCGTCCTGAAGTCGCCGATCACGAGCTCTATGCCAAGAGGCCTTGCGCGCGTCTTGAGCAATTCGATGGTTTGCGGAAAACATTCGTCAGACACGAAAAAGCTGTTTTTACCCGCGGCTTCCCGCGAGCGCAGGCCATGCAGCATGGTCATCGCTTCCGCCGCTGCGGTCGCCTCGTCCAGAAGCGAAGCATTGGCGATTTCCATTCCGGTCAGATCGACCACCATGGTCTGGAAATTCAGCAGCGCTTCCAGCCGCCCCTGCGCGATTTCTGCCTGATAGGGCGTATAGGCGGTGTACCATCCCGGATTTTCCAGTATGTTGCGCTGGATCACGGAAGGCAGAACAGTGCCGTAATAGCCCAGACCGATATAACTCCTGTACAGCTTGTTCTTCGCCGCAATGCCTCGGAGATGCGCCAGGTATTCGTATTCCGGCATGCCGGCGGGCAGGTTCAGCGGCTCCTTCAAACGAATCCCTTCCGGGATGGTCTGGTCGATCAGTTGATCCAGGGAATCAGCATCGATTTTCTTCAGCATGTCCCGAACGTCCTGTTCGGAGGGCCCGTTGTGGCGTTTTGCAAATTGGTCGGAATTCATCGGATTTCGGAATAAATTGGGTTCAGTGTGATTCGCTTTCCACGACGGACTGATAGGCGGCGGCATCGAGCAATGCGCCCAGGTCCGAGGCATTGTCCGGTTTCATTTTGAACATCCATGCAGAAAACGCATCTTCGTTGATTTTTTCTGGAGATCCATCAAGATCGACGTTGATCGCTATAACTTCCCCGGAGATGGGCGCATAAACGTCGGAGGCCGCCTTCACCGATTCGACCACCGCGCATTCCTCGCCCTTCGACACTTTTCGGCCGACTTCAGGCGTTTCGACAAAGACCATGTCGCCCAACAGGCTCTGGGCATGATCGGTAATTCCGACGGTCACGGTGCCGTCGTCTTCAAGCCTCACCCACTCGTGCGATGCAGTGTATTTCAAGTTTCCGGGAATATTCATGTTCTCTCCAGTTCAGATCAGGGATTTGCCGTTTCTTGCAAACGGATATTTCACAACCTTGGCGCGCAGCAGCTTGTCCCGCACCAATACACGAACCTCTTCGCCTGTCGCCACTTCCTTCGGGATTCTCGCCAGGGCAATCGACTGTTCGAGCGTGGGGGAAAAACTGCCGCTGGTGATTTCCCCTTCGCCATGGGAGGTCGACACCTTCTGGTGGCTCCTCAGCACCCCCCGGTCGAGCAAAAGCAGGCCCGCAAGCTGCGATTTCACCGGTTTGGACAGGAGCGCCGTCTTGCCGATGAAATCCCGCTCGCTCTTGAGGTCCACGGTCCAGGCGAGCCCGGCCTCCAAAGGACTCACCGTCTCGTCCATGTCCTGCCCGTAAAGGTTCATTCCCGCTTCCAGCCTCAGGGTGTCGCGCGCGCCGAGGCCGATGGGTTTCACGCCTTTTTCGGCCAGCGTTGCCCAGAAAAATGGCGCGGCCCTGGCAGGAATCATGATTTCGAAACCGTCTTCCCCGGTGTAACCGGTACGCGCGACGAACATCGTGCCCATTTCCACTGCGCTGAAAGGAATCAGACTCTCGGTGAGTTCTTTGCTTCCCGGAAGCGCCTCCCAGACTTTCTCGCGGGCATTCGGCCCCTGCACCGCGATCATGGCCAGATCCCGCTTCGGGCTGATTTCGACGGAAAAGCCTGTCGCCTGCTGTTCCATCCAGGCGATGTCTTTTTCGGCCGTTCCGGCATTGACGACGATCCTGAACCAGGATTCGTCCATGTAATAGATGATGAGATCGTCGATCACCCCGCCGTCCGCATTGAGCATGGCGGAATAGAGCGCCTTGCCCGGCGCCCGGAGCTTGTCGACATTGTTTGCGACGAGATGGCTGAGGAAATTGCGGCTGTCCTTGCCCCTGATATCGAGAACCTGCATGTGGGAGACGTCGAACATCCCGCAGTCGCGTCTGACCTGATGATGCTCCTCGATCTGGGAGCCGTAATGGAGCGGCATTTCCCACCCGCCGAAATCGACGAGCTTGGCGCCCATGTCGCTGTGAGCCTGGTATAGCGGCGTTCTTTTGAGCATGACATCCTCGGCAAATAAAAAAGGGGAAGCCCGGTCGAGCTTCACCCTTCTGTCCTTTATACCTGAGAGATTGCAGGATGCCTGCGTGCCCCTTCGGTGGCTGAGATGATCAGCACTCTCCAGAATAGCCTGCATTCAGCGGTTCTTCGGCCTGAGCGATTCCGGGCAGTTGCGCCTTCGGCGGTGCCTTGCGGCACGCTCTCCCACTGATGCGTTTGACGGCAAGGTGCACTATACCCGAGCGCCATTTGGCTGGCAAGCCTGGAAACTTATTCGGCCTTATCCTGCCTAACCAAGCTGAGCGATCACAAAAGGGAGTCTCATGGAAGACGACAAAAAACCGCTGCTTCATCAGAAGTTCGAGCAGGCCGTCACCGCAATACTCGCCGTCCTGATTTCGATCATGGTGCTCGCCGCATTATGGGGACTGGTCATCGAAATCTACCATCTGGTTCTGCACAGCGCACTCAACCACCTCGACCACCAGGCTTTCCAGTCCGTTTTCGGCATGATCATGACATTGCTCATCGCGCTGGAATTCAGCCATTCGATCGTGCACCCGTCCTCCAGAAGTTCCGGGGTGATCAAGGCGAGAGCCATCGTGCTGATTGCAATCCTCGCCGTGTCGAGGCAGTTCATCGTTTTCGAACTGCAGGCGGACTCGGCCTCCATTCTCGCAGCGCTCGCCATTTCGCTTCTGGCGCTCGGGATCGTTTACCGGTTGATCAGGGATCAGGGATAGAAAAGATAAAGCCTGTATCCGCTCGCCTGGAGCGTTCCGGTGTCGAGATGCAGCCTGGCATTCACGGCGGCATTGGCGGGAATGCCCTCTCCGATTTTGGCGTCCTTCGCAAGATAATCGGAAGGTCTGAAAATCTTCCTTGCCAGGGGCGCATCCTGGGCATCCGTCAGCGTGAGTTCCAGCAGAGGGTATTCCTGGGCGAAAGAGGCGCCATTGCGGATCGATGCGTGAAGATCGATCACACCGACCCGGCCGGACTGATTCTGCAGACTGGAAGACTCGATCCCGATGAGATCGATCTTCCCCGGAAGGGGGATGGTGCAGCCCAGAAGTCGGCAGGACGCCTGAAGATAAGGCTTCAGTCCGGGCAATTCGATGCCGATCTCCATCCTGTAGTGATAAACGGCCTGGGCGAGGAGCGATGCGAAAAGCAATGCCGAACCGAGGCCCCATGCCCAGCCGAACTTCGAAGGTTTTTTTCCGACGAAAAATTCCTCCATCGGCGCTTCCGGAAGAACCTCGAGTTCTTTTTCCGCTTCCCGGGAAGGTTCTTCGAAAACCGCAGGCTTGGCCGTTGCTTCGCCCGAAGGCTCCGGAGCATGAACGAACACTTCCGGCGCAGGCGTCTCGGGAACGATCTCCGGTTCGGAAAATTCGTCCGGCGTATCGTGAACGGTGGAAAGACTGTCGAAGGCGTTGAATACTTCGGAGCAGTGGCCGCACCTGACCAGGCCATGATGCATCTTCAGGACAGGGGAAGTGATCCTGAAGGAGGTCGTGCAATGCGGACAACGGGTCACCATGCTCATGGTCGAATTCCTAT
>JAJZRP010000076.1:4539-6394 GCA_021802655.1 Pseudomonadota bacterium | reverse complement strand
GATACTGGTAGGTCGTGCCAGATTCGAACTGGCGACCAACGGATTAAAAGTCCGCTGCTCTACCGACTGAGCTAACGACCCGGGGAAACGTGGAATTATACCTTGCAGGAACGCGATGTCAATCCTGGAAGTAGCGCGTCGGATCGGGCAGCCCCGCGGACAGAAAGCCTTCCCGCCTCAATCGGCAGGAGTCGCACCTGCCGCAGGCGCGCCCTTCTGAATCGGCCTGGTAGCAGGATACGGTGAGGGAATAATCCACCCCGAGTTCTGTGCCGAGCTTGACGATTTCGGACTTGGCAAGACGGATCAGCGGCGCATGAAGAGCGAGCCTTTTTCCTTCCACCCCGGCCTTCGTGGCAAGATTCGCCATCGATTCGAATGCCCTGACATATTCCGGCCTGCAGTCGGGATAGCCGGAATAGTCGACCGCGTTCACGCCGATATAAATATCCCTGGCATCCAGCACTTCCGCCCAGGCAAGGGCGAGAGAGAGCATGATGGTGTTTCTCGCAGGAACGTAGGTGACGGGAATGCCGTTCGAAGCTTTTTCCGGGACTGCAATCGATGCGTCGGTGAGGGCCGAGCCTCCGAACAGCGTGAGATCGAGCTTCACGGTCTTGTGGTCGAGTGCGCCCAGCATCCTGCAAACCTTTTCCGCAGCGAGAAGCTCCGACCCGTGGCGCTGGCCGTAGTCGAGGCTCAGGGCGTAACAGGAAAACCCTTCGCGCATTGCCAGTGCAAGGGTCGTCGCCGAATCCAGCCCTCCCGAGACGAGGACCACCGCGTTCCTAGTGCCCAGGTTCGTTCCCCCATATCAGCTTGTGCAGCTGGATCTGCATCCTGACATTCAATCCGTCTTCGAGTATCCACGCAGCGAGATTCCCCGGATCGAGCTTGCCCTGCACCGGAGAAAAAAGCACCGGGCTGAGCGAAGAAAGCCTTCTCTCTTCCAGCACGCTCTTCGCCCATTCGTAGTCGGCGCGATCCGCGAGCACGAACTTGATCTCGTCGCTTTTGTTGAGAAAATCGAGGTTGGACCAGAGATTTTTTTGTTCTTCCATCGAGCCCGGCGTCTTGATGTCGACTATCCTGGAAACACGGGAATCCACTTTCGAGATATCCAGCGCCCCTCCGGTCTCAAGGGATACGGAATAGCCCGCATCGCAAAGCGCCTCCAGAAGCGTGATGCAGTGCTTCTGCGCGAGCGGTTCCCCTCCCGTCACGGTGACATACTGCGTGGGGTATTTTGCGACCTCGGTCAGGATGGCGTCGAGTTCCATGGTTTTCCCTTCATGGAAGGCGTATTCCGTATCGCAATAGCTGCAGCGCAGAGGGCATCCCGTGAGCCTGACGAAGACGGTGGGAAGCCCCACCCGGCTGGTTTCCCCCTGGAGGGAATGGAAAATTTCGTTGATTTTGAGCGCAGGCACTACTTCAGGCTGTTCAGGCGCTGCTTGGCCTTGGCTGCAGCATCGGAAGAAGGATACTCGGAAACGATGGATTTCAGCGTTTTCCTCGCCTCCTTCGTCTTGCCGAGCTCCTGCTGGCTGCTCGCGATGTTGAGGAGCGCATCGGGCGCCTTCTGGCTGTCCGGATACTTCGAAATCACGATCTTCTGGGCGGAAATCGCGCTCTTGAAGTCGCGCGTGGCGAAATAGGCATTGCCGATCCAGTATTGGGCCGAAGGCGCGTAGCTGCTGGAAGGATGCGCTTTCAGAAAATCCTGGAATCCGGAAATCGCCCCGGAATAGTTGCCGATCTTGAAAAGGCCGAAGGCCGCCTCGTATTCGGCCGCTTCCCCCGTCGGCTTCGCTGCCGGAACCGGCGCTGCGGCAGGGGCCGAGGCTGCGGCAGG
>JAJZRP010000076.1:0-4439 GCA_021802655.1 Pseudomonadota bacterium | reverse complement strand
GCTGCGGCAGGGGCCGAGGCTGCGGCAGGAGCCGATGCGGGAGCAGCCTCGGGAGCGGGTGCTCCACCGGAAGCCTGCGGCTCGAGGCGCCTCAGCCGGGTGTCCAGATCCACGTAGAAGTCCTTCTGGCGCTTCTGCGCAGTGTCGAGTCCGTTGTCGAGTTCCTCGATCCTGCCGCGCAGGGCGGCGATGTCCGCGCTCTGCGACTGGATCTGGCTCGCCATGTCGACCAGGCTGCCCTGCAGCTTCTGGACCATGGCTTCGAGCTTTTGAATTTCCTGCTGGTTTTCGACGATCTTCTGGCGCGCCACATCGTCGTCGAACAGCCCGGCATGGGCCTGGGTTGCGAGCAGGAAAAGAAATAGGGGGAACCGCCTCAAAAGGCGGTTCCAGTTCGCCTCAAACAGCAATTATTCGCTCTGATAGACGATGTCGGTGCGGCGGTTCTGCGCCCAAGCTTCTTCGTTGTGACCGGAGGCGCGGGGCTTTTCGGAGCCGTAGCTGACCGTCGACACCTGCGCTGCGGGAACGCCTGCGGCTTCCATCAACTGCTTGACGCTGTCGGCACGGCGCTGTCCGAGGGCGAGGTTGTACTCGCGGCTGCCGCGCTCGTCGCAGTTACCCTGGAGCTGCACCTTGGCGCTGGCATGACCGACCAGGTACTCGGAATGGGCCTTGACCATCGGCTTGTATTCGTCCTTGACGATCGACTTGTCGAAGTCGTAATACACGCTGCGATGCGACAGGATATTGTTCGGGTCGTCGAGCGGGTTGACAGCGACCGCCTGGGTTGTGGCAGCAGCAGGCTTCTGCGCCACGGGTGCAGCAGGCTTCGCTGCTTCCTTGGTCGGCTGGCTTCCGCAAGCTGCAAGCAGACTTACGAGAAGCGTGCTGAACATCATTTTTTTCATGGTTATCTCCTGTATTAATTTACAAATCAAAGTCTTACTTCACAAACGGCCCCCAGGCAGGCTCGCGAATGTCCCCGGACTGCATGGTCAAGCGTTGTTTGATTCTACCATCTGTCGATACGATGGCTAATATACCACGTCCGCCGTAAATGGAAGCATACAAAATGAGCTTCCCGTTGGGGGCGAAAGTGGGCGACTGGTCGAGATCTCCGTCCGTCAAAAGCTGGGACTGGCCGGTGGCGAAGTCCTGCACGGCGACATTGAAGTGCCCGCTATTGCGCTCAAGATAGATGAAACTCTTTCCATCTGGACTGTAGTGCGGCGAAACATTGTAAGTCCCCTCGAAAGTCAGGCGCTCTGCAGGCCCTCCGGCAATCGCAATGCGGTAAATCTGGGGGGAGCCTCCCCTGTCCGAAGTGAAGATGATCTGCTGCCCGTCGGGAGAGAAGCTCGGCTCCGTGCTGATTCCGGGAGACGCCTCGACCAGCCTGGGGTTTCCCCCTGCCTCATTCACGATGTGGATTCTGGAATGTCCGTCCCGGCTCAGGGTGAAGGCGATATCCTTGCCATCCGGAGACCATGCCGGCGCGCTGTTGCTTCCCCTGTAGTTCGCCACGATATGACGCTTGCCGGAAAGAAGATCCTGGACATAGACCACCGCCTTGCCCTGCTCGAAGGAAACATAGGCGATCTTCCTGCCGTCAGGCGACCAGGCAGGGGAGATGATGGGGGAGGCGACCGAAACCACGGCCTGCGCCCCGTAGCCGTCGGCATCGGCCACCTGCAGTTCGAAATGCTTTTCACGCTTCAGAATGTAGGCGATCTTGGTGCTGAATACCCCGGGATCGCCTGTCATCTGCTGGTAGATGACATCGGCTATCCTGTGCGCGGTCAGCCTGAACTGGTCTTTGGAAACCGTGTAGCTGAATCCGGCGAGCTGGACCTGCTTGGCGACGTCGAGCAGCCTGAAGCGCACCTCGAACTGCCCCCCTGCCGCAGGATAAATGCCGCCGATGACGATCGCATCCGCGCCTTTTGTCTTCCAGCCGGGGAAACTGACCTGGGCGATGTCGTGGGTCTGATCGCCCCCGGGGTCGATCATCTTGAACATGCCGCAGCGCGCAAGGTCCGCCGCGATCACTGCAGACACGCCCGGCGCATCTGATTCGAAGGGAACCACGGATATCGGGATCTGGTTCTCGCCCCCTCCCACGATCTCGATGGAAAGGGCGGCTGCCGCCGGCCTGCAGACAATCCACAAAAGAAGGGCAACGCAACTTGCAAATTTCTTCATGTCATTACCGTCACACCTGCATCTTGCAGGTGAAAAAAATTTTATATCAAATGGCTTACGCCATTCTTTCATTCGTTGGGCCTGAAATGCAAGTCCAGCGTCCTGAACTCCTCGAAAAGCGAGGCATCGGGCGGCAGCGGCAGGGGGGAAGCCCTCAAAATGGCCCGCTCGACCGCGGCGTCGTAGGCGGGATAGCCGCTCGACTTCACCAGGGTCGCCTTCAATACCTCTCCGTCAGGCAGCAGCACCACGGCAAACTCCGCCTCGGAATTGCCTTTCAAATCCGGCGGAACCACCACGAAGCGCTTGATCTTGTTGTGGATCATCGCCTTGTATTTGCCGATCAGGCTGGCTTTGGCGGAAGCCGCCCTTTGCTGCATCATCCTGTTCAGGGCATCGACTTTTTCCTGCTGCGCCTGTCGCATCTGCTTTTCGATCTGCTTCTGCTTCTCAAGTTCCTTCTGTTTTTCGATCTGCCTGTCCTGCTTCTGCTTCTCGATCTGCTTTTGTTTCTCGATTTCCTTCTGCTTTTCTTCCTTCAGCCTCTCCTGCTTCAGCTTCTCCTCGCGCGCCTTCTTCAGCGCAATGTCGGGCTGCTCGACTTGAGGCTTTTGCACCGGAGCAGGCATCGGTTTCGGCGCGGGCGCAGGTTTGGGGGCTGGCTGAGGTTCGGGGGCGCGGCTGGACGCCGCGGGAGGCAGATCCTGCCAGATATCCGCCTGCAGCACCACGGGCTCGCTTTCCTGCCATCTGAATCCGAATACCAGCACGGCGAGGAGAATCAGGTGGACCGTCACGGCAAGAATCGCCGCGGGGATTTTCCGATCCGTCATTTCGTATAGGGTTTGGCGAGCAGGCCGACTTTCTTCACCTGCTGTCCTTCGAGGATGTCCATGACCTTGATCACTTCCTCGTAGCGCACGGATTTGTCAGCCGATATCACGACCGGCTGGTCCGGGTTTTCCTCCTGCTTCCGCTTGATCTCGGAAACCAGTTCGCCCTTGGTCATGCCCTCCAGCGCGCCGGATTTGGACCTGTCCCTGAGGGCGAGCGAAGAGTCGGCCTTGATGATCACTTCCAGCGGGGAAACGGGGGTCTTCAGCGACTGCCCGACTCTCGGCAGATCGATCTCGCCGGGATTGATCATGGGGGCGGTGACCATGAAAATCACGAGCAGCACCAGCATCACGTCGATGTACGGCACGACGTTGATCTGGTTCATCTGGCGGCGCGGCCGCCTGGATGCGATGCTCACGACCTTCCCGCCTGGCGCTGCAGCACGTTTGAAAGCTCTTCCATGAAGCTGTCGAAGCGGCTGGCGAGCCGGTCGACTTCATGGGAGTAGCGGTTGTAGGCGACCACCGCCGGAATCGCCGCGAAGAGGCCGATGGCGGTGGCGATCAGGGCTTCGGCAATGCCCGGGGCGACATGCGCGAGGGTCGCCTGAGCGACGTTGGCAAGCCCCCTGAATGCGTTCATGATTCCCCAGACCGTGCCGAAAAGGCCGACATAGGGGCTCACCGAGCCGACCGTGGCGAGGAAGGGCAGGTTGGCTTCGAGGGTGTCCATCTCCCTCTGGTAAGTCGCACGCATCGCGCGCCGCGTGCCTTCCATCACGGCCCCGTTTTCCATGCCGGGCTGCCTTTTGAGCTTCATGAATTCCCTGAACCCGGATTCGAATATCCGTTCCATGCTGCCCGTCTCGTGCCGCCCCGAGGAGGCGCTCTGGTAGATGGCATTGAGGTCGGAGCTGCTCCAGAATTCCCGTTCGAAATTGTCGGACTGCTTGTAAGCCCGCCTGATCGAGAACATCTTCATGAAGATGTGCCACCACGACATCAGGGAGACCAGAAGCAGCAGGGCGAGGATGACCTGAACGACGACGCTGGCGTTCGCGATCATGCCTACAAAGGACAAATCCTTGGTGATTTCCATGTTCAGTTTTCCAGTTTTGACCTGATCGCGCCCGGCACGCTGACAGGCTTGAATGTATCGGTAGCGGCGCAGACCAGGCTGACCCTGGCGCTCGCCAGGACATCCCCGCCGCGCTTCACGTCCTGTTTGAAAACCATCAGGCTTCTCCCGGTTTTCTCGATTTCGACGCCCACATCGAGCAGATCGTCGAGAACGGCAGGCCTGAAATAGGTGATTTCAAGGGCGCGCACCACAAAAAAAACCCGATGCTCTTTCATCAGGCCGGCATTCGTGAACCCCAGGCTTCTCAGCCATTCCGA
>JAJZRP010000075.1 GCA_021802655.1 Pseudomonadota bacterium | reverse complement strand
GGTCGCTTCGGTTTTGCCTTCCCAGATGTAAACCGACTCGCATTCTGCCATGATGTTCACGCAGGCCGCCAGACGGGACTCGACGAGCTTCCTCGCCAGGGAGACGGCCTGCCCCCTGTCCGGCAGATTGGTGATGACGAGCATTGCTTCCATGGGAAACCATCGTGAAAAATCTGCTGCTCATTTTACTCGGTTTTTCTTTCCTGGAAATTTATTTTCTGATCAAGCTGGCCGACCATATCGGCGGCCTGCCCGTGATAGTGCTGCTGGCGGCAAGCGCATTTGCCGGCTGGCAATTGATCAAGAGCGAACTCCATGCGCTTCTGAATCGCGCATTCGCCCCTTCCTCGTCATTTTTTGGCGAATTCCCTGCAACAAGGCTGATTGCCGGAATTTTGCTGATCATTCCAGGCATCCTCTCCGATATTGTCGCCATCATTCTGCTTCTTTGGCCAAAGAAGCCGCAGGAGCCGGATTCCGGCATCATAGAAGGCAGATTCCACAGGATGGATTAGGGCCTGTTAACAGGCCCTAGTCCAATCCGTCGGAAATGCGGGGATATCCCAGGACAATTCCGAGTTCTTTTTTCATCCTGGAATTGTCGAGTCGCCGCGATTCGGCCATGAACGAATACATCGATTCCGGAACGGCTTTCCTGAGTTCGTCTCTGGGCAGCCGCCGCGGCAGGGGAAGCCCGAACCGTCCGGCCAGAAAATCGAAATAATCCCCCATCTTCATCGAAGAATCGTCGCTGACATTGTAAATTCGTCCGTTCGCACCGCATCGCAGCGCCTTGACCGCAACACGCGCGAGATCTTCTGCATGGATATGATTGGTATAAACGTCGTCGGATTCCTGCAGCACAGGCATGGAAAGCCTGGAAAGCGAAATCCTTTCCTTCGAATAAATTCCCGGCACGCGCAGGATGCAGACGGAAATCCCGTTTCTCCTGCCCCATTGCCTGACGTTCATTTCAGCGTCCAGCCGGCGAACGGCGCGCAAGGTTTGCGGATGAGCCGGACGCGTTTCGGCAACGAGTTCACCGTCGCAATCGCCGTAAACGCCGCTGGTACTGATATAGACCATGCGATGTGGTACGATAGTGCGTTTTGTGAGTGCCGCCAGCAAATTCCGCGTCCTGACATCCAGGCTGCCCTGATTCCCGGGAGGCGCGAAGTGAAGCACGGCGTGGGCGATTCCCGCAATCCTGGAAAGGCTCGAAGGATCGTCCAGATCGCCGAATATCGGCGCAATGCCGTTTTCCCGCAGTGCGCGAAAACGCTCGGGCGAGTGCGACAGGGCGAAAAGGCGGTAGTGTGGCATCAATAGGGCGGCTGCCCGCAGACCGATGTCTCCGCAGCCGACAACAAGAAGATTTCTCATATCGGTAAAGATTCTACATCATTCTTGAACCATACCCGACCACAGGGGATACCCATGTCTTTCAGAATCACCATCAAATCCAGCAGGCATGCCTTCACGACAGAAGACGGCGAAACGATCCTGGGTGGCGCGCTCAGGGAAGGCTTCGACCTTCCCTACGGCTGCCGCAACGGCGCATGCGGCTCCTGCAAGGGCAAGGTTGTCGAGGGCAGCGTGGACCATGGCAAATACGACAGGTCGGCACTCAGCGAAGCGGAAATTGCTCAAGGCATGGCGCTCTTCTGCTGTGCGAAGCCGCTCTCCGATCTCGTCATCGAATGCAGGGAAATCAGGGCAGCAAAGGATATCCAGGTGAAAACCCTGCCCTGCAGGGTACAGAAAATGACGCGCCTCGGGGAAGACACCATGGTAATCTTTCTCAAGCTCCCTGCCAGCGAACGGCTCCAGTTTCTGGCCGGCCAGTATATCGACATCCTGCTGAAGGGAGGCAAGCGGCGCAGCTTTTCTCTCGCCAACGCCCCCCACGACGACGAACTGCTCGAACTGCATGTCAGGAAAGTCGCGGGCGGAAATTTCAGCCTTCATGTGTTCGCCGAAATGAAGGAAAAGGACATTCTCCGCTTCGAGGGTCCGCTCGGAACATTCTGCCTCGACGAGGATTCCGATAAACCGATTGTCTTCGTGGCAAGCGGAACAGGGTTCGCACCGATCAAGAGCATCGTCGAACACGCCTTCCATATCGGCATCCAGCGAAAAATGATCCTCTACTGGGGAGCCAACACGCTTGCCGACCTCTATATGCTGGACCTTCCGAAGGAATGGGCGGAAACCCACGACAATTTCAGTTTCATCCCGGTTCTTTCGTCGCCATTGCCCGAAGACGGCTGGACCGGAAGGACAGGCTTCGTCCATCTTGCCGTGATGGAGGATTTCAACGACCTCTCGGGGCACCAGGTTTATGCCTGCGGTTCCCCGGTCGTGGTACAGGCTGCCCACCAGGATTTCACTTCCCGGAGAGGCCTGCCGCAGGAAGCATTTTTCTCTGACGCATTCACTTTTTCCCCAAAATAGGTATCCCCATGAACACACTGATTTGCGGGTCGATCGCATACGACACCATCATGGTCTTCCATGACGAATTCAGAAAGCATATCCTGCCCGAGCAGATCCACATCCTGAACGTGGCTTTCCTGGTTCCGGACATGAGGCGCGAATTCGGAGGCTGCGCCGGGAACATCGCCTACAACCTGAGAATGCTGGGCGGCAATCCGCTCATCATGGCAACCGTCGGCGACGATCAGCAGCCCTACTCCTACAGGATGGAAAAGCTCGGGTTCGATTGCACCCATATCCGCCATGTCGAAGGCACTTTCTGCGCCCAGGCCTTCATCACCACCGACATCATGGACAACCAGATCACAGCCTTCCACCCGGGCGCGATGAATCACTCCCATCTCAACAGGGTTTCCGACGCAAAAAATGTCAGCCTCGGCATCATCTCCCCCGACGGGCGGGAAGGCATGCTGCAGCATGCGAGAGAATTTTCGGATGCAGGCATTCCCTTCATTTTCGACCCGGGCCAGGGGATGCCCATGTTCGATGGGGCAGAATTGATGAACTTCATCGAGATGGCCGATTATGTGACCGTCAACGACTACGAAGCGAAAATGCTTCAGGAAAAAACCGGGAAGAAGGTGGAGGAACTCGCGCAACAGGTCAGGGCATTCATCGTCACGCTCGGCGCGGAAGGCTCCCTGATTTATTCGGAAGGCAAGGAAATCAGCATCCCCGCCGTAAAACCGGAAGCGGTCGTGGATCCCACCGGGTGCGGGGATGCCTATCGCGCAGGTCTCCTTTACGGCGTTTCCAACGGCTTCGACTGGTACAAAACCGGGCGGCTCGCCTCCCTGCTGGGCTCGATCAAGATCGCCAAAAGGGGAGGACAGAACCACGAACTGAAGATGGACGAAATCAGGGCCCGCTACCTCAGCGCCTTCGGTACCTCCCTGGACTAGGGCCCGGTCTGTCACCAAACTGTCATTGATTCGTCACCGGCCTGTCACCTGAGGAGATTAATGTTTTACCGAATCCATACGGGAGGTAAAACATGCTTCTTCAGCAGTTCCAGGAATCGCAAGCCGGCGGCAAAAAGCTTTCATTGCATTTCGCCAGATCCATGTCGGAAGTTCTGGAAGCGCAGCGACTGCGCCACCGCGTCTTCGTCGAGGAAATGGGGGCGCGCCTCTCCGCAAAGGAAGAGGGCGTGGACAGCGACATATTCGACCCCTTCTGCCAGCATCTTCTGGTGCGCGACGAAACCACCAATGAAGTGGTCGGCACCTACCGGATTCTCGACAGCCTGCAGGCCAAGAAGATCGGCGGATTCTATTCGGACGACGAGTTCGACCTGACCCGCCTCAACCACCTGCGCGACAACATGGTCGAAGTGGGCCGCTCCTGCGTACACCCCGATTACAGGAGCGGAGCCACCATCACGCTGCTCTGGTCAGGGCTTGCGCAATACATGCAGGCGCACCATTATCAATACCTGATCGGCTGCGCGAGCATCGGCATGAGCGACGGCGGACACAATGCCGCCAGCATCTTTCGCAGAATCAGGGAGCGCAGCCTCAGCCCTTCCGAATACCGCGTCTTTCCCCGCTGCGCCCTCCCCATGGATGCGCTCAATTGCAATCTCGCCCCCTCCCTTCCCCCGCTTCTGAAAGGGTATCTTCGCCTCGGCGCTTATGTGTGTGGCGACCCGGCATGGGACCCCGATTTCAATACCGCCGACCTTTTGATGATGCTGCCGCTGTCGAGAATGTCTACCCGTTATGCAAGACATTTCATGAGAAAATCGGGCGGTCCCATTCCGGCCGACTAGACTGGGAAAGGTGCTGGCTTTAGAATCGGGCATGGCCTTCAGAACGCATCATGCAGTCAGGGTATTGCGCCTGACGAGACTTGTAATTCATCTTGCCCGGGGCGTTTTGACCGTGGGAACGGTTTTCCCCTACAGCGGCAAGGCGAGAAGGCACAAAATGATCCGGCGCTGGTCGACAAAGCTGCTCAGGATCCTGAACGTCTCCCTTTCCGTTTCGGGCAATCCCCCGGAGGGGCAGTCCCTGCTCGTTGCCAACCATATTTCCTGGCTCGACATCTATCTCATCAACAGCGTCTGTCCGCCCCGCTTCGTCGCAAAATCCGAAATCAGGAAATGGCCTGTGGTAGGATGGCTGAGCGAAAAGACCGGGGTGCTTTTCGTGGAAAGGGAAAGACGTTCGGATGCCTCCAGAGTCAACCGGGCAATTTCGGAAGCGATCGCTTCGGGCGACCTGGTTGCGGTTTTTCCGGAAGGAACGACAAGCGACGGTCTGCGCATCCTCAGCTTCAGGGCGCCATTGCTGGAACCCGCCCTGACCTCCAATTCGAATCTTCATCCGATTGCGCTCCGCTATGTCACATCGAGCGGAGAAATCGACACCGGGGTCGCCTATGCCGGGGAAATTTCTTTCGGACAGTCGCTATGGACGATACTCGGGCAGGCAGAAGTTCGCGCCGAAATCATTTTTACAGAAGCCATCGAATCCGCAGGGCAAAACAGGAAGACGCTTGCGAAACAGGCCGAATCCGTCATTGCGGCAGCACTAAATCTGCCCACGCCCGGCACGATACCTGAAACACCTGACGATCTTCAAGGCGCACCGCAGAAAGCGCGCCTCCCCAAAGACAGCCCGTATCCAGCGCCATCAGATTTTCACTGATTACGAGCCCCAGGGCAGACCAGTGTCCGAATACGATTTTCGCCCCCGCCCAGGCAGGGTTTCTCAAATCGAACCAGGGCCTGTAGCCCTCGGGAATTTTGTCCAGGCCGCCCTTGTGCGCGAATTCCATCTTTCCTTCAATGGTGCAAAAGCGCATCCTGGTCATGGCGTTGATGACCACCCTGAGCCTCGCATGACCCGATAATCCATCCTCCCAGGAAGCCGGCTTGTTGCCGTACATATTGGCCATGAGGTCCCTGTAGTCCGGACCTTGCAGAGCCGCCTCGACTTCCCTCGCGAGGGAGGATGCCTTCTCCACGCTCCAGGCGGGAAGCAGCCCTGCATGCACCAAAACATGGCTGTTTTCCGCATGAAGCAGGGGACGATGGCGCAGCCAATGGATCAGTTCGTCCCTGTCCGGAGCATCGAGAACATCGTGAAGCGTGTCGCTGCTGTGCAGCTTCTCCATTTGCTCGGCAACCATGAGCAGATGAAGATCGTGATTGCCGAGCACCGTCACGGCGCTGTTTCCCAGGGATTTGACGAAGCGCAGCACGCCTGCCGAATCCGGCCCGCGGTTGACGAGATCGCCGACGAACCAGAGCCTGTCGTTAGCCGGATCGAAACCGATCAGGTCGACGAGCGCCTTGAGTTCATGGCTGCATCCCTGAACGTCGCCAATCGCATAAGTCGGCATGGGCGCTCAGCGCCCGGTCTTACTTGGCATGCGATACCATGTACTCGACGGCCGCCTTCACTTCGCCGTCGGTCAGGCTGCTCTTTCCGCCCTTGGCTGGCATCTGGCGGATGCCATGGAGCGCATGCTGGACCAGGGTCGCTTCGCCCTGGGCAATTCTGGGAGCCCAGGCCGCCTTGTCGCCGAATTTCGGGGCGCCCATCATGCCCGTGCCATGGCACATCGAACAGACGTTCTTGAAGACCTGGTCGCCGCTCATTTCGGCATGGGAAACAGCGGGAAGCAAGGCAAAGGCAACGATCGGAAGGAGTTTGAACGCTTTCATTTTGATCCCCTTGTTTGAGTATATTAGGCAATGTTTATTTTAGACCCAATATCCCTCATGGTAAAGGCGCTATTGGACTCCCCCATCAAAAAAAGGTAATCTACGCGCATCGCGCCCGTAGCTCAGTTGGATAGAGTATTGGTTTCCGAAGCCAAGGGTCACTGGTTCGAATCCAGTCGGGCGCGCCAGTCATGGATAAAAGTGGGCACTTGACCGGTGCCCATTTTTACTTGGTGAATGGTCGCAGCGAGCGCATCATAGCTGCCCCGAATGGTGGCCTGATTATCCACTATCCTGATTTCGTCTATCAGGAGATTCAGGTAG
>JAJZRP010000074.1 GCA_021802655.1 Pseudomonadota bacterium | reverse complement strand
TCTCCCGAGAGCGAAGCGCAATTCCGCATGGTTTTCGAACAGGGTCCAATCGCGATTTCCATCGTGGGAAAGGATATGCATCTTTTGAAAGTCAATCCCGCCTTTTGTACCTTGCTGGGCTACTCCGAACAGGAATTGTCGCGCCTCACCTTCATTGATCTCGTCTGCCACGAAGACCGGGATAAAAACATGCCGTTATACTCGCGCCTGCTGCGTGAGGAAACTTCCAGCTTCAAAACGGAAAAACGCTATATCCGCAAAGACGGCACGACGATCTGGGCCAAGCTTACTGTTTCCCTTCTGCACAGTCACCCCGATGCTCCCCAATGCTGCATCGTCTTCAGCGAAAACATCCTGGACGAAAAACTGGCCGAGGAAAAACGCAAGGCTCATGCACGCGTGCAGCGCAATGTTCTGATCAGGGAAGTCAATCACCGCATCAAGAACAACATCCAGAGCGTGATCGGCCTGCTGAGATACCAGATACGGCACAATCCGGAATTGAACACACCGATGCAGCAGGCAATCGACAGGCTGCATACCATTGCCGTCGTGCACGGAATACAGGGAATCTCCCGCCTGGGAAACAGTTCGCTCGTCAAAATGGTGAGCCAGATCTGCGATGCTGCACAAACAACCAGTAATTGCCATCTGAAGCTGCTGATCCAGATCCCCAACGACGTCGTCGTCGTGGACGGAGAAAGCGTGCCCACCGCATTGATCATCAACGAACTGGTCACCAATGCCATCAAGCATGGAAATACCGGGCAGTCCCCTGTCAGAGTCACCCTGGCGGGCGACAAGGAGGTTTCGATCATCCGGATAGAAAATGCCGCTTCAGGATCGGATGCCTTCAACATGGAAAGCGGAAACAGCCCCGGAACCGGGCTGAACCTCGTAAAAGCCCTGCTCCCGCCCTCCGGAGCTCTCCTGTCTTTCAAGCCCGGGCATGGGGAAGTAACGGTGGAGTTGCGCCTCACCCCTCCCGTCACAGGATAGCCATGCCAAAACACATTCTGATCGCAGAAGACGACCGCATCATTTTGCTGGCCCTCTCCGATGGATTATCCGGCGCGGGTTACCGGGTCACTGCCGCGCCGAACGGGGAAATCGCCTGGAAATCCATACAGAACGAAATGCCCGACCTGATCCTGCTGGACATCAGCATGCCCATCATGAACGGCCTGACCCTGGCAAGGAAAGTGAGGGGAATATCCGATGTCCCCATCCTTTTTCTGACGGCCTATTCGGACGAGGAACAAGTAGAAAGCGCAGTCTCCATGGGCAGCTATGGCTACCTGGTGAAGCCTCTGGAAGTCCATCAGATCATCCCAAGCGTGGAACTCGCCCTTGCCAAATGCAACGAAATTCGCATGCTGCGCACCACGGAATCCCAACTGCAGATGGCAATGCAAAACTCCCGCGACATCAGCGTCGCCATCGGCATACTGAGGGAGCGGCACGGCATCACCGAAGAGGAGGCCTTCGACGCCATGCGCCGTCACGCACGCAGCCAGAGAATAAAAATGGACAGCATCGCCTCCGGGATCATAGGCGGATCGCTCAGCCTGCACCAGTTCGATCATAAATGACAATTACATGACAGTTGCCTATGGCAATTTGACAAGCCATTGCAATAGTCCTACACTTTTTTAACCCAACCCAGACCCCGTTGGACGCTATGGCGGCATGCGCCCATGGCCCATGGGGTTTTTCGTTTTCCCCATGCCTGCGCACTGCATAAAACAAAGGCTCTAGGGGGAATACATGCGCAACATTACCTTGTTCGAGGATGGGGAGCACAAATTCATCCTGCTTAACGAGAGCGACCCCGGGGAAGAAGACGGCATCAGATCCAACCAATACCTGATTCTGCATGGGAAATCCGGCGTACTGGTGGACCCGGGCGGATTCGGCGTCATGCCGCGCGTTCTCGCCGAGATGCTGCGCTATATCGGGCCCGCAGAACTGAAAGGGATCGTGCTTTCCCACCAGGATCCGGATATCGTCGGCGGCATATCCACCTGGCTGGAACTCTCTACAGCGCCGGTTTTCGTTTCGAGGATCTGGATGCGTTTCCTGCCGCATTACGGCATCCGGGAGATGAACCGATTCACGGGTCTGCCTGACGAGGGCATGCGCTGCAGCATCGGCCCGGGCTTCGAGCTGGATATCCTTCCTGCCCATTTCCTGCATTCCGAAGGCCAAATCAACGTTTACGATCCGGTATCGAGAATTCTTTTCACCGGCGACATCGGCGCCGCGATGCTACCCGATGACCAGGATAGTGCATTCGTCGACGATTTCGACTCCCATCTCCCCTATATCGAACCTTTCCACAAACGCTATATGTGCTCCAACAAGGCCGCCAGACTCTGGGTGGATGCCGTATCGAAGCTCGGCATCGACATGATCGCCCCCCAGCATGGCGCGATTTACCGCGGAAGATCGGTTCATGATTTCCTGGAATGGTTCCGCGAACTCAGGTGCGGAGTCGATCTGATGAAAGGCAGCGGAATTTTCGAAGCGGAGGAGATCCTGTGAATCCCATCCTTTCTCTCACGCCGGTCAACATCGAGGAAATGCGCCAGCAAGTCGTGGAAAAATTCGCATTCCTGTTCGAGAGCCAGACCCTCACCGGTCATTTCTCCAACAATATCGGCGAGCTGGTGCACAACATCCATGCCGAGATCGAATCCGACCTGACGAAAAGCGTGCACGAGGTCGAAGGCAGCAGTCTTGCCGAATCCGAGAAGAAGGCGATTTCATCCTGCCTGCAAAGCGCAGTCATGCGCTGCTCCAGGCTGAAGCAGACACTGGACCTCCTGATCGGGGAACGGGACAGGCAATGGCAATCAAACGGGCGCCACCTGCAGCAGATCATGCTCGAATTCCACAAGACCGCCGAAAAACTGGTCGGCACCCTGATCGAGAAGGATCTGCTGGAACGCCAGAGCCAGGTACTCGAGAACATCATTCTGTCCCACGAAAAGGTTTCCCAGTGGAAGGCTTTCGTCCAGGAAATCCTGACAGGCTTCCGCTCCATATTCCCGTTCAACTTCTTCTTCATTGCCTTCGCCGAAGAGCATGGCCTTTCCCTCTTCATCTACTACCTCGGAGATTATTCGGAAGAAGTCAAAACCTCGGTGAGAAAAAAGCTGTCCAAGGAAATGATCGGCAAACTCGGCCTTCCTGTCGACGCCCCGCTCGACATCGAGGAATTCCAGATTCAAGTGCCGGAGAAACTCGACGCCATCGACGAGATCGAGATGATCGCAGTCTCGGTTTCGATTCCGGAACTGGAGACGCTCAACCTAGCAGGTCTGCTCGGGGTCGCCTACGGCTCGGTGCAGAAGCTGAGCCCCCAGGAAGCGAGCGTGATCCGCTCCATTCTCGCGGTGATGGTGATGGTGGTCGGTTCGAGCAAGGTACTGAGCAAAACACTTGCGGAGCTAGAATACTACTCCACCCACGATCCGCTCACGGGGCTGCATAATCGCCGCTATTTCAATGAAATGCTGGAATACGAGATCGGCAGGTCGGAGCGGCACAATCACGAATTCTCGATCCTGATGCTCGATCTCGACGACTTCAAGGACGTCAACGACACTTACGGCCACCCCTGCGGCGATGCCGTTTTAAAGCTGGTCGCGGAAGCGATGAACGCCTTCGTGCGCAAGGGGGATCTCGTGACCCGCATCGGAGGCGACGAATTCGCAATCGTCCTGACCGAAACGGGCAAGGACAATGCACTCATTGTCGCAGAGAAGCTCAGGACGGCATTGCGCAAGATACCCTTCGAAGGCACGGACGGCAAACAGTTCCATGTCACGACCTCGATCGGGCTCATGACCTTTCCCCTCGATGCGAAAAACACTTCCGACCTGATGACCGGCGTCGATCTGGGTCTCTACCGCGCCAAGGAACTGGGAAAGGACGGGGTATGCGCGCTAGATTCGATCGAGGACCATATCCAGGCGAACAGGGGAACGCGCAATTACGTCGAAACCCTCAGGGATGCGCTGAAGCAGGACCGCGTCACTCCCTTTTATCAGCCCATCATCGACTGCAAAACCGGGCATGTTTTCGCCTTCGAGACCCTGGCGAGGCTGGTCGAGCCCGGAGGGGAAACCATCTCCGCAGGCATGTTCATCGAAACGATAGAGCGCTACGGACTGGGGCGCGAGCTGGACCGGGCCATCATCAACAAGGCGCTTGGCGCGCTGAAGACGAGGATTTCGAACGGGAACGATTCATCCCGCCTGTTCATCAACCTTTCCGCCCAGGAGATCCAGGGCAGAGGCGTGCTCGGATTCGCGGAGCAGCTTTGCGGCGAATTCAACATCCCTCCTCATGTCGTCGTTTTCGAGATTCTGGAGCGGGACGCCATAGGCGACATGACGCACATGAGAAAATTTCTGTCGGATCTCAGAAAAAAAGGGTTCTCCTTCGCGCTGGACGACTTCGGAAGCGGATATAATTCCTTCCATTACCTGAGGGAACTGCATTTCGATTACGTCAAGCTCGATGGCGCCTTCGTGCGCAACATCTTCAACTCCAAGGTCGATTACACTTTGGTGCACAACCTGATCAGGCTCTGCCAGGACCTCAACATCCTGACGGTCGCCGAATTCGTCGAATCGGAAGAAGTCCTCAACGAACTGAAGAAAATGGGCGTGGATTATGCACAGGGTTATCATCTGGGCATGCCATTGCCGGAAATGAAATAAGGAATAAACCATGAAAAACAACCAGCCGGTCACCCAACGCGAGGTCGAATACGGCGAATCCATGGCGCTGGTCTCGAAAACGGACCTGAAGGGAATCATCACCTACGCGAACGATGCCTTCGTCAAAATCAGCGGATTTTCGCGGGAAGAACTGATCGGAAAAAACCACAACATGGTGCGCCATCCGGACATGCCTTCCTGGGCGTTCGAGGATCTCTGGAAAACGGTCAAGGGCGGCCATCCCTGGCGGGGACTCGTCAAGAATCGCTGCAAGAACGGCGACCATTACTGGGTACGCGCAACTGTCTCCCCGATCACCCATGAGGGCCGGGTCACGGGCTACCTTTCGCTGAGAAAAAAGCCCTCCCGGCAGGAAATTTCGGAAGCCGAAGCGCTTTACAGGAGCGGCAAGCCCCCCAGAGGCCGGCATTCGATCCTGCAGTGGTTCGGCAACCTTTCCCTGCAGCTCAAGATCCAGCCCATCCTGCTGATCGTGCTGGTCGCCGCGACCTTTGCGGTCTATTTCCAGATGAGATCGTCCATCCTGGAGAACGTGCAGAAAAGGGCCGAAGCGACCGCGATGCAGGTGATCGATTCGGCCAACATGCTGATGGTCACGGGAATGATATCCGAACCCGACAACCGCAGGCTGATGATCAAAAAAGTCATCGAGGGGCAGCATCTCAAATCGCTGAGGCTGGTGCGCACCGAGCAGGTCGTCAAGCAATTCGGACCGGGACTTCCCGAAGAACACCTCGACGACCCCGTGGTCAGAAAAACAATCGAGGACTCAGTCAGGGCAGGTCAATCCATCCCGCGCTTCTCGCTCGACCATGTCGACGGCAAGCCCGTCTTCAGGGCAATCACCCCCTATATCGAGTCCCATGATTTCCACGGCACGGACTGCCTCACCTGCCATCAGGTCGCAGTCGGAAGCTCCAATGGCGCATCCGACATCACCATCGACCTCTCGGGAGAATTCAGGCATCTCAACATCATCATCGCCTACCTCGCCGCAGGGCAGATAGCGCTTCAGGTCTTCCTGTATTTCTTCCTGGGATGGATCGCGAAGCGCTTCGTCGCAGGCCCCATCGAGGAGGTCAAGCATCATCTGATGGAGCTCGTCGACGGCGACTTCTCGCGCCAGGTCGACATTTCGAAAAGGGACGAGGCCGGTGAACTGTTCTGCGCCCTGCAGTCGACCAAAGTGCTGATGGGAGCCATGATAGACCAGATCGGCTCCGTATCCACGGAAATGGAACACCGCGCGCAGCATCTGTCGGAAGCCGTATCGCAGGCAAGCCAGGCAGCTCATGCGCAGTCCGAAGCTTCCCACAACATGGCCGCCGGCATGGAAGAAATTTCGGTCAGCATAGACCATGTCTCGGACAATGCCGACGAAGTGAGGAGCATATCGGTCGAATCGAGCGCAATCGCGTCAAGAGGCGGGGAAACCGTGAGACAGGTGGTATCGGACATGTCTTCGATAGGAGCGGAAGTCCTGGCCGCAGCGAATGCCATCAAGTCCCTGGGCGAACGTACAGATGAAATCCACGGCATCATTCAGGTGATCCGGGATATCGCGGACCAGACCAACCTGCTCGCCTTGAATGCCGCGATCGAGGCAGCCCGTGCCGGAGAGCAGGGAAGAGGATTCGCGGTCGTGGCGGACGAAGTGAGAAAGCTCGCCGAGAAAACCAGCCATTCGACGCAGGAAATCACGGTCACCATAGGCGGAATCAACGCAGGCACGATGGATGCGATCCGCATGATCGAG
>JAJZRP010000019.1 GCA_021802655.1 Pseudomonadota bacterium | reverse complement strand
AGCGACTTCACCATCTCCTCGACGACCTTCTTCGCATCCCCGAAAACCATCATGGTCTTGTCCATGTAGAAAAGATCGTTGTCGAGCCCCGAGTAGCCTGCGGCCATGCTGCGCTTGACCACGATGATCGTCCTCGCCTTGTAGGCTTCCAGTATCGGCATGCCGTAGATCGGGCTGCCCGGATTGTTTTTTGCCGCCGGATTCACCACGTCGTTCGCCCCGATCACGAGCACCACATCGGTGTCGGAAAACTCGCTGTTGATCTCGTCCATTTCCAGCACCTGCTCGTAAGGCACTTCGGCTTCGGCCAGGAGAACGTTCATGTGGCCCGGCATCCTTCCCGCGACGGGATGGATGGCGTAGCGCACCTTGATTCCCTTCTCCGTCAGGACATGCGTCATTTCCTGCAGGGCATGCTGGGCGCGCGCCACGGCAAGGCCGTAGCCGGGGACGATGACGATACTCTCGGCATTGCCCATGAGGTAGGCCGCATCCTCGGGGCTCCCGCTCCTCACGCTCTTTTGCGCCCCGCCCGCCGCCTGCTCCTCCTGAGGCGTTGCGCCGAATCCGCCCAGCATCACGTTGATGAAGGAGCGGTTCATCGCCTTGCACATGATGTAGGAGAGAATCGCGCCCGAGCTTCCGACGAGAGAACCCGCGATGATCAGCATGTTGTTGTTGAGGGTGAAGCCGATGCCGGCCGCAGCCCATCCCGAATAGGAATTCAGCATGGAAACCACGACGGGCATGTCCGCCCCGCCGATGGGGACGATGAGCAGCACCCCGAGAAGCAGGGCGATCGCCGTCATGGCGATGAAGGGCGTCCAGCTCTGGGTGAGATAAAAGGCAACGCCGAATCCCAGCATGGCAAGGCCCAATGCGAGATTGACCCAGTGCTGGCCCGTGAAGGAAACCGGCGCGCTCCTGATTTTCCCGGAAAGTTTGCCGAAGGCGATGACCGATCCCGTGAAGGTGATCGCGCCGACGAAAGTGCCGATGAAGAGTTCGATCAGGCTTTCCGAATGGAGCGAACCGTCAGGACCTGCAATGCCGTAGGCGACAGGATTGTTGAGGGCGGACACCGCGATGAAAACCGCAGAGAGCCCCACCAGGGAATGCATCGCGGCGACGAGTTCCGGCATCGCCGTCATCTCGATTTTTCTCGCAACCGTCCCCCCTATCGATCCGCCGACCAGGATGCAGGCGAGGATCAGGGCGTAATTGTGGGTGAGCGTGAGCGTGGTCAGCACGGCAATCAGCATGCCGACCATGCCGAAGGCGTTTCCCCGCCTCGCCGAAACCGGCGAGGAAAGCCCCTTCAGCGACAGGATGAACAGGACTGCAGCAGAAAGATAAGCGAGGGCGACTTGATTCGCGGACATGTTTACCTCTTTTTCTTTTTGAACATTTCGAGCATGCGCCTCGTCACGAGGAAGCCGCCGAAAACATTGACGGACGCGAGCGTCACGGCAATTGCCCCGACTATCGTCCCGAAATCGATTTTGGAGGGCCCTGCGGCGAGCATGGCGCCGACGATGATGATCCCGCTGATCGCATTGGTCACCGCCATCAGCGGGGTGTGAAGCGCAGGGGTGACATTCCACACGACATGGTAGCCGACGAATATCGCCAGCACGAAAACGGTGAGATTGATGACAAAGGGATCGACTGCGCCGCCCATGATTTTCTCCTTACTTTTTGACCAGTTCGCCGTTCATCGAGATCAGGGTGCCGGCGATGATTTCGTCCTCGCGGTCAATCTTCAATTCCCCGGTTTTGGGCTCGAACAGCAGATTGATGAAATTCAGCATGTTTCTCGCATAGAGCGCACTCGCATCCGCCGCCATCATGGCAGGCAGATTGGTATGGCCGATCAGGGTCACGCCATGCTTTTCGACGATCCTGTCCTTCTCCGACAGGGGGCAGTTGCCGCCGAATTCGACGGCCATGTCGACCACGACGGAACCATGCTTCATCGCCGCAACCGTTTCCTCCTTCAGAAGGACGGGGGCGGGTCTTCCCGGAATCAGGGCAGTCGTGATGACGATGTCGGACTGTATCGCGCGGGCTTTGATGAGCTCGGCCTGCTTCTGCTTGTATTCCTCGGACATTTCTCTGGCGTAGCCCCCGGAAGTCTCGGCGGACTCTCCTTCCGACAGCGGCACTTCGACGAATTTCGCGCCGAGGCTCAACACCTGTTCCCTGACCGCAGGGCGCACGTCGAACGCCTCGATCACGGCCCCCAGCCTTTTCGCTGTTGCGATCGCCTGAAGACCTGCGACTCCCACGCCGAGCACGAGCACGCGCGCGGCCTTGACCGTTCCCGCTGCAGTCATCAGCATGGGAAAGAAGCGCCCGTAGGCATTCGCGGCCAGGATCACCGACTTGTATCCGCCTATGTTGGCCTGGGAGGAAAGCACATCCATGCTCTGCGCACGGCTGATCCTGGGGATCGATTCCATGGCGAACGCGGTGAGCCCCTGTTTCGCATAGGCTTCCATTTTCTCCTTCTCGTGCGGAGAAAGGAGTCCGACCAGGATGGAGTCCTTCTTCACCAGAGGAAATTCGGATTCTTCCAGGCCCCTGACCTTCAGGACGAGCCGGGATGCGGCATAAAGTTCTGCGGCGCTTCCCAGAATTTTCGCCCCTGCGGCCTCATATTCGGAATCGGGAATGCTCGCTCCGAGACCCGCTCCCGCCTGCACGAAAACGGAATGGGCCGAGGCAAGCTTTTTCACCGTCTCGGGGGTCGCCGCGACCCGCTTCTCCCCCGCCCTGATCTCCAGAGGGATGCCTATCTGCATTTCGATTCTCCTGCCTGCAACAAAATTCTTCAATTCTAACCCGGAATGGCAGCTTTCCCCAAGTCGCTCTTCAATTCCATAAAATCCTTCAGAAAATCCCATGCCGCATCGAGATTTTTCTGCGCATTGGCGCTCAAGGACTCGCCGAGGCCGAAAGACTCCCCTTTCACACTCAAAAGATAAGCTTTGGGAGCAGTGCCGTTCATGACTTTCTCATAGACTTCGAGGAGCGCCGCGGGAGACAGGACGTGCGTGCTGTGACTCATGTCCCGTCCGGGAAAAATTTCGCGCATTTCGAACGGGCCGGCAATGTCCACTGCGGCATCGACGAAAATCACGCATTCCCTGTCATTCATATCGAAAACATGCTCGATCTGCAGCTGGTAATCGCAGAAAACCTCGAATTCACCGGATGCTTTTTCCAGCCTGTCGAAAAACAGATGGCCCAGCGCATCGTCGCCGCGGCTCGGATTGCCGCAGCAAATGACCGCAGTTCCGCTCATTTCCCCATGCTCCAGATCACATTCCCCTCCGCATCGACAGCTTCGACCAGAAGGGGCATCTTGCCCACGGCATGGGTTGCGCAGGAAAGACAGGGATCGAAAGCACGGATTGCAACTTCGATCCGGTTGAGCATGCCTTCAGTGACCTCTTTTTTTCCGTCGATATCCCGCTTCGCCACCTTGAGCACGGCTTCATTCATCGCCCGGTTGTTGTGCGTCGTCGAAACGACAAGATTCGCCATCTCGATCAGCCCCTGGTCGTCGACACGATAGTGATGGATGAGCGTGCCGCGCGGCGCCTCGATCACGCCGATTCCCTCACGCCCCATTTCCGTTTCGACCCTGAGATCGCCTCCGGTGATGTCCGTATCCTCAAGAAGCCCCCTGATTTTCTCCGCGCAATGCAGGAGTTCGATCATCCTGGCCCAGTGGTAGGCGAGAGGCGCATGCACGGGCCAGCCATCGGACACGAATTCCCTTCGTCTTGCCTCGGCCATGGGGCTGGAAATCAGGTCGCAATTGTTGATTCTGGCGAGCGGCCCCACCCTGTACCATCCCGCTTCCTTTCCCAGCATGACGAGATAGGGAAACTTCATGTAGCTCCAGGGTTTCACTTCCTCCCTGATGAGCCCTGTATAGCCCGAATCCGCGATCTCGTCGAAAACAAAATCCCCCCCGGCGCTCCTGCAGCGCAGATGCCCGTCGTAGAGTTCGTGTTCGCCGCATTTTCCGGAAAGGGAAAGGAAGGGGGAGGATACTTTCGCGAAATTCCGATATTCTGGAGTCGAAAGAAAAATATCCCTGGCAAGATCGACCGAGGCATCCGCCCAGAAAATGATCTCGTCGATATTGCCGAGCAAAGCATCCCTTTCCTCGAAGGACAATGCCTTGTTCATTCCACCGGCAATTGCGGCGGTACCGTGAATGCGCTTGCCCATGATCACGCGGATCACTTCCTGCCCGTATTTCCTGAGCCTCACCCCTTTCAAGGCGAGATCGGGATAATCCTTCAAAAGCCCCGTGATGTTCCTGTGTGCAATTTCAGAATCGAAACCGAAAAGGAGATCCGGGGAAGCGAGATGAAAGAAATGCAGCGCATGCGACTGCAATACCTGCCCGAAATGCAGCAGCCTTCTCAATTTTTCGGCGGTCGGCGTGAGCTTTTCGACCCCCATGATTCCGTCTATCGCCTTGGCTGCGGCAAGATGATGGCTGACCGGGCAGATACCGCACAACCGCTCCACGAGAACCGGCACTTCCCAGTAAGGGCGGCCCTGGATGAATTTCTCGAAACCCCTGAATTCGACGATATGGAGGCGCGCCTCGACCACCCTGTTTTCTTCGTCGAGCAGCAGCGTGACCTTGCCGTGCCCCTCGACCCGGCTCAGGGGATCGATGACGATTCTAGTCATAATGGATGAAATTCCTCGGCAATTCCGGTGTTTCCCCTTTCAGCAACGCTTCCAGAAGCACCTCGAATGCTCCTGCAGAAGGCGGGCATCCGGGAAGAAAGTAGTCGATTCTGACGGCTTCGTGCACCGGGCAAACCTTTTTCAAAAGCACGGGAAGTTCGGGATCGGAAGGAATCTGCGGGTTCTCTATCCCGACTCCGTCGAGGTAGGCTTCTGCAAGGCATTCGTCTATTGAAAAATGGTTCCTCATCGCCGGAATTCCGCCATTGATCGCACAGGCGCCGACTGCAACGAGAATGACGCAGTTTTCCCGGAATTTTTTCAGAACCGCCAGGTTTTCCTCGTTGCACAGCCCCCCTTCCACCAGCCCTATATCGCATTTCCCGATCGACTTGATGTCGGTAAAGGGACTCCTGTCGAACTCGACCCTTTCGACGAGATCGAGAAACCTCTCGTCCATATCGAGAAAGGACATGTGGCAACCGAAACAGCCGGCCAGAGAACAGGTCGCGAGCCTAATCATAAAGCCGCTTTCCGATGGGAATTTCGAACCCTAGTCCCTTGACCAGAATCGCCCCTACCGGACAGACTTCGACTGCCCTGTCTTGCGCCGAAATATCCGTATCGGCGAGCAGCCCGCTTTTCGAATTGACGACGAGACGGGTATCGGTCCCTCGTCCGGAAATCCCGAATATGTTTTTCCCGTCGACATCCCTGCTCGCCTTCACGCAAAGCTCGCAGAAGATGCAGCGGTCCCTGTCGATGAGGATATCCGGATGGGAAGCATCCATTTCCCTTTTGGGGTACCAAGGCCGGTAATGCAGGTCGAGCATGCCTTCATCATAGGCCGCCTTCTGCAGCCTGCAGCTTCCGCTCTTCTCGCACGAAGGGCAGTAATGATTTCCCTCGACGAAGAGCATCCTGAGCAGGGAAAGCCTCAGCTGCCGCAACTCTTCCGTGTCGATTTCGACATGCTGCCCTTCCATGGCAGGTTGGGTGCATGCGGATGCGAATCTTCCGTCGATTTTCACGGTGCAGAGCCTGCAGCTTCCGTGAGGGACACACCTGGGAAGATAACAAAGATGCGGGATGGGAATGTTCGCGGCGAGCGCGCAGTCCATGACGGTATGTCCTTCGGCAAAAGGCGCCATTATCCCATCCAGACTGATTGCCTTCATTTGACGGTCCCCTCGAAATGTTCCGGAAATTTCTTCAGCATGTCGCGCACCGCCCTGGCCGCGCTCTGTCCGAGTCCGCAATGACTCGCCTTGAGGATGTTGCCCAGATTACCGATTTCGAAAATATCTTCTCCGGTCCCGCGCCCCTCCGAAATCCTTTCCATGGTTTGCGCCAATATTTCGGTTCCGACCCTGCATGGCGTGCAGAAACCGCAGGATTCGCGGGCAAAAAACCTGGAAAAATTGAGCGCAGCCTCCTGCATGTTCCTGGTCCTGTCGAATACCATGACAGAACCGCTGGTGGGAAGATCCTCGAAACAGACCTTCCTGCCGAATTCCGATGCATCGAGGCAGGTGCCCGCAGCGCCCCCGACCTGCACGGCGAGGGCATTCCCGGCACCGCAATCCTCCAGTATCTGATCGACCGAAACGCCGAAAGGATATTCGTAGATGCCCGGCCTGGAACAATCCCCGGACACGGAGAGAAGCTTGGTTCCATGTGACCCCGCCGTCCCGAGAGAGCGGAATTCCCTCCCTCCGCCTGCGGCGATTGCAGATGCCGCACAGAACGTTTCCACATTGTCGACGACGGTAGGCATGCCATGGAGCCCGTGGGTGACGGGAAACGGGGGGCGCACCCTGGGTATGCCTCTCTTTCCCTCGATCGATTCCAGAAGAGCGGATTCTTCCCCGCAGATATAGGCTCCTGCCCCCCAGTGGAGTTCGATTTCGAAATCGGTATCGCGCCGCGCAGCGAGCAGGTTTTCCAGATGCGCTTCGAGGTAGCGGTATTCCCCCCTGACGTAGAGGAAGCCTTTCTTGGCCCTGACGATGCGCGCACAAAGCGCCATTCCCTCGAAAAGGCGCCCGGCGCAATGCTGCAGCAGCACCCTGTCCTTGAACGTTCCGGGTTCACCTTCGTCGGCATTGCAGACGACATAGCGTTCGCTCCCCGGCGCATCGCGGCATGATGCCCATTTCTTCGCAGTCGGAAAGCCCGCCCCTCCTCGCCCCCTCAGCCCGGCATCCGTCATTTCCTGAAGCAGTGCTTCCCCTTCGAAGATGGCGCCTTCCCAATCCTGGAAAAGCCAGCCGCGCCGCCTGATGTTCGATTCGACATGAAAATATTCATCAGGCCATGCGACCAGCGGGATCTTCTTTTCCATGAGGCGCGAGATGGCATCGATGCGGTCACCGGTGAGATTCGCAACAGCAATGCCATTCACAAGCAAGGCAGGACCCTGATCGCACATTCCCGTGCAGGAGGTTTTACCTACAGTCGCCAGCCCGTCGCTTCGCGTGACGCCCGGGCTCACCCCGAGATTTCCGCACAGCCTCAAGAAAAGTTCCCGGCTCCCGAGCATCCAGTCCGTGATGCTGTCGCTCATCAAAACAGAATAGACTCCCAATGGCTCGCGACTCAGAAAACCGTAAAACTCGACGTCCCCGAGAATCCGGGATAGAGGGAGATCGAGGGCCGAGGCGATTCTGCAAATCGCATCACCCGGAACATGGTTGAACGCCTTCTGGATTGCGATGAGCACCTGGAGCGGATTGCTCCCCATGCGCTCTATCAGCAGGTCAGCATGTTCTGCGGCGGAAGCCATTTTCCTGTCCCAAGCCAAGGTCATACGATTCTAGCATGGCGAACATACCCCTGAAATCAACCGAACGTTAAAAGCACATTTCAATTTGTTTATATTGCGCATAAAAACCAAGCGAGCGACCCTCTGCCGATATTCCAAAAAAACCATTTTACAATTATGGTTTTTGTGTTATAAAAACACTTGCGTCGGCACGAACCATCGCTGCCGCATTGTTCAGGGTTAGCTATAGAGGAGAGAAGGGGCGGCATCCGACAGGTCTTGAGCGGGCATCGCCAAATAATATCAAAGCATTTTCGACCAGGAGGGTAAGATGGCAAGCAGAAGTCTATCGAGCAAGGCGTTTTGGGTAACCTTAGTCGGCGGAATGCTGACCGGAATGGGGAACGGAAGCGTGTTTGGCGCAGCGACGATGTGTCTTGTAGGCCGGGGTTCCTTCAACAATTGGGGAGGGAACGGCCATCTTGCCTTCGATCCCACCAGTTTCAGCGGTTTCGTCGACTGGTGCATGATCATCTTCGGCATCGCCTACGTCATCATCCTGGCAGTTTCGATGACCCGCCACGGCGCACTGGAAGCCCAGGCCCACGGCTAAGGCAGCGCAGCGAAGGTCCGGTGGAAACCGGACCTTTTTCGGTCATCGAAAAAGGAGCCTCGTCATGCAGATCAATGCTCATTTGAAGAAGGATCTATCCTATTACATGGTCAGATGGCTGGCTTTCGGTGCTTGTGCCGGCCTTTTCTCCCCGGTCACTCCCCATGAAGCCATAACGACAGGAGTTCTGTGGGGGATGAGAACCCAGCATTTCATCTGGGGCCTGCTGTTTGGAGCCGTCTGCGGCTATGCCTTCACCTGGTCGCAAAACAGGTTCAACATGATCCGGGACAGAAAAACCACCTGGAGCATCACATTGGCAGTCTGGATGGGATTCAACATCGCCTTCGCCGGCATGTCCATGATGTAAGGATTCCTTGACGGCAGGAAACGGGCTAGAATGATCCGTCGAAACCATTCTCCGGTCAATGAAGCTCGGCCCTTGCGATCTCGAAAATATCTCGTCCGCCACGCTGGAACGCTATGCTTCTCGTGCACGGGATTTCTTCGAGGGTACGAAGGATCATGACGTCAGCCAGAACATCGATGCGCTGCTGAAGCATATTCCCGGCAACCCGCCATTTTCGATCCTCGACTTCGGCTGCGGACCGGGGCGGGATCTCGGGACTTTCTCGAAAATGGGGCACCTCGCCATAGGGCTCGAAGGCTGCGCGAATTTTGCCCGGATGGCCCTCGACTATAGCGGCTGCGAAGTCTGGAACCAGGACTTTCTGAAGCTCGATCATTATTACCGCCCCGCCAACCTGCCTTTCGAGCAGCAACCCTGGCTCGCCAGCGTATGGCGCAAGATAAGTTAGAATAGCTATTTTTTTTGCGCGAATCGAAAAAAATGAGCCGATACTGGAGCGATGTCGTAACCAGCCTGACCCCCTACGTTCCCGGGGAGCAGCCCAAGATCGACAATCTGATCAAGCTGAACACCAACGAGAACCCCTACCCACCCTCCCCCAGGGTGATCGAAGCCCTGAAACTCGAAGCAGGGCCGGGCCTCAGGCTCTATCCCGACCCCAACGGGGAACGCCTCAAGGCGGCGATTGCAGATTTTTACCATATCGGTCCGGGCTCGGTTTTCGTCGGCAACGGCTCGGACGAAGTCCTCGCTCATGTATTTCATGCGCTTCTCAAGCATGAAAAACCCATTCTTTTTCCCGACGTGACTTACAGTTTCTATCCCGTCTACGCCAGGCTCTATGACATCGCTTTCGAGACTGTGCCTTTGGACGAGAATTTCTCGATAAATTTCGAAGATTATTTCAGGCCCAACGGCGGCATCATTTTTCCCAACCCGAATGCGCCGACAGGCCGCCTGCTCGAATTCGCGGCGATCGAAAGAATTGTCGAAGCCAATCCGGATTCGGTCGTTGTCGTGGATGAAGCCTATATCGATTTCGGAGGAGATTCCGTCGTTTCCTTGGCACAACGCTATCCGAACCTGCTGGTGATTCAGACGCTTTCGAAATCCCGTTCCCTCGCAGGACTCAGGGTCGGCTTCGCAGTGGGAAATCCCGAGCTGATCGAGGCTCTGGAGCGTCTCAAAAACAGCTTCAATTCCTATCCTCTGGGACGCCTTGCAATTTCCGGCGCTGTCGCCGCATTCGAGGACAGGGATTATTTCGAACATACCTGCCGGACCGTGATATCGAGCCGCGCAAAGCTGGTCAAGGGACTCGAGAAGCTCGGCTTTTTCGTCCTGCCTTCCATGGCAAACTTCGTTTTTGCGAGGCACCCGGAATGGGATGCTGCGCTCATCGCATCGAACTTGAGGGAAAATCGCATCATCGTTCGCCATTTCAGACAGCCCAGAATAGACCAGTTCCTGCGCATCACCGTGGGAACGGATGAAGCATGCAGCGCGCTTCTCGCATCTCTGGGCGAAATCCTGTCCCGATGATCGTGGCTTATAATGAAAACTCAATGGCATAGAACGCGTTAAAAAATGAGCCAATTCAACCTATCGGAATGGGCACTCAGGCAGAAGACGCTTGTGCTGTATTTTCTCGTCGCCCTTCTGATATCCGGCTTCTATGCCTACACTCAGCTCCCCCGCAAGGAAGATCCCGACTTCACCTTCAAGGACATGACCATCGAAGTGCGCTGGCCCGGTGCAACCGCGCACGAAATGGAGAGCCAGATCACGGACAAGATCGAGCACAAGCTTCAGGAAACCCCATGGCTGGGCAATATGGGAAGCTCTTCCAAACCCGGGGAAGCCGTGATTTACGTCACGCTCAAGGATTCGATACCGCCCTCCGAACTGCAGCGCACCTGGAACGATGTACGCAACGAGCTTGCCGATCTTCGCCCTTCCCTGCCTGGAAACATGATAGGCCCCGTCATCAACGACAGGTTCGGGGAGACTTTCGGCCTGATCTACGCCTTCACTTCGAAAAATTCGGACAATGCCGAACTGGCAAAACAGGCCGGCATTGCAAGACAGGCGCTTCTCGGGACCGAGCATGTCGGCAAAATCAGCCTGATCGGGGTCCAGGACGAGAAGATCTATATCGAATTTTCGAACCAGAAGCTTGCCGAACTCGGCATCGACCCGCTGGCACTTGCATCGCTTCTGAAAAATCGCAACGCCATGCTCCCTTCCGGCAAGATCGTCACGGATTTCAACACGGTGCGCATGCGCGTGAGCGGGGACTTCGATTCTCTGCAGTCGATACAGAATCTCGAAATTCACACGGAAGGCAAAACCTACAGGCTTGGGGATATCAGCCATGTCTACAGGGGCTATGTCGATCCGCAGACCTTCAAGATGCGCTTCGACGGACAGGAGGCGGTGGGGCTCGCCATTTCGATGACGCAAAACGCCAATGCCATCGAAGCAGGCCGCTCTGTCGATCGGGTGATGGACAGGATTCAATCCCGCCTCCCCCCCGGAATCGAAGTACGCCGCGTCGCGAACCAGCCCGAGGTGGTCGAAAAATCGATCGGCCAGTTCATGAAATCCCTGTTCGAAGCCCTCTTCATCGTGCTCGCAGTGGGATTTCTCAGCCTGAAAACGAGGGCCGGCCTGGTGGTTGCATTTTCCGTCCCCATCGTGCTGGCAGGCACATTCCTGCTCATGAAGCTGTTCGGCATCGACCTGCAGCGCGTCTCTCTCGGCGCACTCATCATCGCTCTCGGGCTTCTGGTCGACGACGCGATGATCGCAGTGGAAATGATGAAAGTGAAAATAGAGGAAGGATGGGGAAAGGCCAGAGCCGCGACTTTCGCCTACAAGAGCACGGCATTTCCCATGCTCACCGGAACCCTCATCACGGCAGCAGCCTTCCTCCCCGTGGGCCTCGCAAAATCCTCAGCCGGCGAATACACCTTCTCGCTCTGCATCGTCGTCACTCTGGCGCTGCTCGTCTCATGGCTGGTCGCCGTAATCTTCACCCCCTATCTCGGCTACAGACTGCTCGAAGAGAGTCATGTCCATACCCCGCAGGACGATTTCTACGAAAAGGGCTTTTACGCCATTTTCAGAAAGGTCGTCATCTGGTGCCTGGATCGCCGCTGGATTGTCGTCGCCGCAACATTGTCCGCATTCCTGCTTTCGGTACTGGGATTTTCCAGGGTCGAGCAGGAATTCTTTCCGCCGTCCGAACGCACCGAACTCCTGGCGGACATCTGGCTTCCCGAAGGGATGACCTTCTCGGCAACGGAAAAAGTCGTCAAGGATCTTGAAAACCGCATCAGCCAGGAAAAAGGGGTGGCCGATTTCGCAAGCTATGTGGGCGGCAATACGCCGCGCTTCTACCTTCCCCTCGATCTCGGGCTACCCTCCCCGAATTACGCCCAGATCGTGGTCACGACGACCGACATCGCGATGCGCGAAAAGGTCCTGCAGCATTTGCGCACGGCATTCGCTTCGGCCTATCCGGAGTACGGCATCCGAATTTCGAGGCTGGAAAACGGCCCGCCCGTCGGTTACCCCATCCAGTACCGGGTGACAGGCGAGAATATCTACAAGCTGAGGCAGATCGCCGGAGAAATCGCAAAAATCCTGAAAGAAAACGGCCACACCAGGAACGTCAGCTTCGATTCCGGGGAAAACACCCGAATCTACGACATCGAGGTGGATCAGGCCAGGGCGAGACAGTTCGGCATTCATGATCTCTCTAACCAGCTCCGTATCCTCTCCAGCGGCATCACGGTCAGCCATTACCGGGAAAGCGACAGGAGCATCGGCATCGTCATGCGCGCCGACAAGGCGGAACGCGGCGACATCGATTATCCCGGCCGGATGAAAGTCCATGCGGACGACGGCAGCTTCGTACCATTGGAAAAAATCGCAACGATCAACGACGACGTCGAGGAAGGCATTCTCTGGCACAAGAACGGACTTCCTGTGGCGACAGTGCGGGCGGACGTTCCCGACGGAATTCAGGCCCAGTACGTGAATGCACAAATCGAAAGCCGGCTCTCCGCCATCAAGCTTCCGGAAGGCTATAAAATAGAAATCGGAGGCGCAGCGGAGGACAGCGGGAAGGCCCAGGAATCGATCATGGCGGTCCTGCCCGTCACGGCCCTCCTCATCATCACCCTGCTCATGCTCCAGTTGAAACGATTCCATCTGGCCGTCATCGTCCTCCTGACGGCGCCGCTCGGCATCATCGGCGTCACTTCCTCCCTCCTCTTGTTCCACGTCCCGTTCGGCTTCGTCTCGATGCTCGGCATGATCTCGCTTGCCGGGATGATCATGCGAAATTCCGTAATCCTGGTCGACCAGATAGAGCAGGATCTGTCGGAAGGACTCGCCCTCTGGGATGCTGTCGTGGAATCGACAGTCAGGCGCTCGAGGCCCATCCTGCTCACTGCATCAAGCGCGATACTCGCAATGATTCCCCTTGCGCAGAACAGCTTCTGGGGACCGATGGCGGTCGTCATCATGGGCGGTCTCCTGGTCGCAACCCTGCTCACCCTGCTTTTCCTTCCCGCCCTTTACTGCTGCTGGTTCAGGGTAAGGCGGCCCGGCTGAACCATGCCACCATGATCAGGAAATTCGCAAAAATTGCCTTCCTCCTCGTTCTCATCTTCGCCGGCACGGTCGTCACCGTGGCCGATCATCTTTTCATCGGCATCATCCTATTCATCGCGATGATCGTGATGGTCGCAACCGGACCGAAGGCCGGGGAAGCAGAGGAACTTTCCGAGCTGGAAAGAGCGAAAACCAGATCAGAAAGATAGCAGCAAAATGGGGTGTGCAAGCGCACACCCCGCATCTTATTTTCCGGACAGGGCCAGCATCAGGCCGTTGAGGCGCTTGACGAAACCGGCAGGATCCTCGAGTTGCCCGCCCTCGGAGAGTAGGGCCTGATCGAACAGGATATGGCTCCAGTCCGAAAACCGTTCTTCCTCGTATTTGAGGCTTTGGACGATGGGATGATGGGGGTTGATCTCGAGTATGGGCTTGGTCGTCGGCACCTTCTGTCCAGCGGATTTCAGCAGGCGCTCGAGATTCATTCCCATGTCGTACTGGTCTGCGACGAGGCAGGCAGGTGACTCGGTGAGGCGCAGGGTGACGCGCACATCCTTGACCTTCTCTTCCAGTACCGTCTTGATTTTCTCCACGAGTTCCTTGTATTCGCCGCTCTCCTTTTCCTGCTCCTTCTTCTCTTCCTCGTCCTCCAGTTGCCCGAGGTCGAGCCCTCCCTTGGCAACCGACTGCAGGGGTTTGCCTTCGAATTCGTGCAGGTTCGATACCAGCCATTCGTCCACCCGGTCGGAGAGCAGCAGCACTTCTATGCCCTTCTTCCTGAAGATTTCAAGATGCGGGCTGTTCTTCGCTGCAGCAAAAGTGTCGGCTGTCACGAAATAGATCTTTTCCTGTCCTTCCTTCATTCTCGAGACATAGTCGGAAAGCGAAACGGATTCCTCGTCGGTATCCAGACGGGTGGAAGCGAATCGCAGCAATTTTGCGATCTTGTCGCGATTGGCAAAATCTTCGCCCACCCCTTCCTTCATCACCTTGCCGAATTCCTTCCAGAACTTGGCGTACTTCTCGGCATCCTTCTCGAGATCCTCGATCATGGACAAGACCTTCTTGACGCATCCCGACCTGATCGCCTCGATGGTTTTGGACTCCTGCAGGATTTCCCGAGAAACGTTGAGCGGCAGGTCGTTCGAATCGATCACGCCTTTGACGAATCTCAAATACTGCGGCATCAACTGATCGGCATCGTCCATGATGAACACGCGGCGCACGTAAAGCTTGATGCCGTGCCGATGCTCGCGGTCGAAAAGGTCGAACGGCGCACGCGAGGGAATGTAGAGCAGTTGCGTATATTCCTGCTTGCCTTCCACCTTCGCATGCACATGGGCGAGCGGCGCTTCGCTGTCGTGGCCGACATGCTTGTAGAATTCATCGTACTGCTCCTGAGTGATCTCGGATTTCGGCCTCGCCCAAAGCGCTGAAGCCTGGTTGACGGTTTCCTCCTTGCCCTCCCCGTCTTTCAGGACGATGGGGAGCTGGATGTGGTCGGAATATTTCCTGACGATGGACTTGATGCGCCATGCATCCAGCAGCGATTCCTCATCCTCGCGCAGGTGGAGCGTGATTTCGGTTCCCCTGGAAGCCTTCTCGACCGTCTCCAGGGTGTATTCGCCTTCCCCTGTCGACTCCCATCTCACCCCGTGCTCCGGCGTCAATCCGGCCCTGCGGGTGACGAGGGACACCCGGTCGGCGACGATGAATGCGGAATAGAATCCCACCCCGAACTGGCCGATGAGATTGGCATCCTTCGCCTGGTCTCCGGTGAGCTTGCCAAAAAATTCCCGGGTGCCGGATTTGGCGATCGTGCCGATATTGTCGATCACTTCCTGCCTCGACATGCCGATCCCGTTGTCGGAAATCGTGATGGTTTTCGCCTCCTTGTCGAAGGCAAGATGTATCTTGAGGTCGGAATCGTTTTCGAAAAGCGCGCTGTCGGTGAGCGCCTCGAACCTCAGCTTGTCCGTCGCATCCGATGCGTTCGATATCAATTCCCTCAGGAAAATTTCCTTGTTGCTGTACAGGGAATGGATCATGAGGTTCAGCAACTGCCTGACCTCAGTCTGAAAGCCCAAAGTTTCCTTGACCGATTCTTGTTGCATGTTTGAAGACTCCGTTCTGTTATATCTGCGGGTTCAATTGGGGACTGATGCCTGGATTTCAAGTTATTTCCAGAGCAGGCAAATCCAATCTAGAATGAATGGCATCGCCTTCCAGAGACCATTCAATTGCAATTCAGCTTCCTGCCCCAATGGCCCCTGACGGGGAACGACTTTCTGCTTTTCGGCGCCATTTTGCTCGTCGGCATCGTAGGTGGAGAGCTCGCCCGGCGCACCAGCTTCCTGCCGAGGATCACGGGATTCGTCGCAACCGGGCTCATTCTCGGACCCGGCATGCTCGGCCTGCTCAATGCGAACATGCTCGCCGATGCGAAACTCTTCACCGACATCGCGCTCGGCCTCATCCTGTTCCAGCTCGGCATGCAGCTCGATTTCAAGGCATTGCGCGGCGACAGGATACTGATTCTTTCCAGCCTTGCCGAGGCTTCGCTCTCCTTCTTCCTGATCTTTTTCACGCTGGGGCTCTTCCATGTCGGGAAGCTCCATGCCGCCCTCGCCGCCGCAATCGGGATTTCCTCATCCCCTGCCGTGGTCCTGCTCGTGGTGCGAGAATTCAAAGCCGAAGGCCCGGTGACCCGGCGCGCATTGAGCCATGTCGCCATCAACAACGTACTCGCCTTTTTCACCTACACGATGCTGCTCCCCTTCCTGCATTACAAACAGCAGGCAGACTGGGCAACGATCCTGCTGCAACCCCTCTACCAAGCCCTGGCCTCTCTCGTCCTCGCCTGGCTGCTGGCCCACGCCTGCATCAGAATCGCCCGCCTCCTGGGGAGGAACGAAAACCTGCAATTCGCCCTGCTCGTCGGGCTGATCATTTCCGCAATCGGGCTATCCAAGCTGGCCAACTGCTCCAATCTCCTCACCCTGCTCGCACTCGGCATCATGGCACGCAACTTCGACACCCGGGATGATCTCATGGAAATCGAATTCGGCCACGGCGGGGAAGTATTTTTCGTGCTGCTCTTCGTCATCGCAGGCGCCAATCTCCATCTGAAGGAACTCGCCTCGGTGGGTTGGGCCGCGCTCGCTTTCGTCGGCATCCGGTTCATCGGAAAGACAGCGGGACTCCTCGTCCTGACTCCTTTTTCGCCGCTATCGACCAGACAGTCCGCGCTTCTCGGCTTGACGCTCGTGCCCATGGCCGGGCTTGCGATCGGCCTCACCGAAGAGACCGTCCACCTGTACCCCGACTTTGCCAGAGAGCTCTCCGCCATCGTCCTGGGTTCGGTCGCCATACTCGAAACCGTCGGGCCCATCCTGACCGAATTCGCCTTGAAGCGCGCCGGCGAAGTCAGTTCGGATCAGAAACTGGAGCACTGAAAAAGCGTCAGCCGAAACTGTTCTCGGCGAACTGGCGCTGTATTTCCTCTATTTCCGCCCTGCAATCGATGAAAACCGACACGCATGCCGGATCGAGCCTGACTCCACTCAACTGACGCAGCATGGCAAAGGCTTCGTCGTTGCTCCAGGGATCCTTGTAGGGCCGCTTGCTGGTAAGGGCATCGAAAATATCTGCAACCGCCACGATTCTGGCCTCGATGGGAATTTCCTCCCCCTTCTTCCCCATCGGATACCCGCTGCCGTCCATGGCCTCGTGATGGAATTCGGCGATATTGCGCATGATCCCGACATAATTGACATGATTCAGCTCGAAATTCTCGACCATCTGGTCTATGATCTGCCTGCCCTTGGTGGTATGGGATTTCATCTGGACATATTCCTCTTCATTGAGGCGCCCAGCCTTGAGCAAGATATGGTCCGGAACGCCCATTTTTCCTATATCGTGCAAGGGGGCAAAAATGAAGATATTCTCGATGTATTCGTCGGTAAAACCGTATTCTCGAACCAATTCCCTGGCAATCAACCTGGCATAGCGCGACATCCTGTCCTGGTGCGCGCCGGTTTCCTCGTCCCGCAAATGCGCCATGTCCCTGGCGGTCTTGACGGTGGCGAGCAATGTCTGGAGGATCGAAAGATCGGAAATAATGGTCAGCGCGACCAGATGTCCGAAGGGGTCGATCCGGCTCAGCACTTCTTCGGTAAAAGGCGCTCGTTCCCGCGAATTGAAGAAGATGAAACCGAAAAACACGCCGCGCACGTACATCGGCATGGTATAGCTCGACACATGCCCTTCTTCCTCGATGCGCCGGGTATGCTCATGCCCACCCCCCGAGAAAAGGGCAAGGTCGTTGACGACGCGCGGGCGGCCCTTCTGCAGGATTTCAACGAGGGAGGGGGCATCGGCAAGCTTCGCCTGATAGTTCACCAGCGGATTCGCTTCATCGCCGCTGCACACGAACGTTTTCAGAATATCGCTCTTCGGGTCGTACAGGGCGGCGGATATCCTTGAGACGACGGGGAAAGACGTCTTCAGGGTCCTGTATATCGAATCGATTTTCCGGATGAGTGAAACATTCTGATGAATTTCGCCGAGCCTGTCCTCGTGAGCAAACATCGCCATTTACCGCCCCTCCCCTTTGACAAAGATAGCACAGATTCATGTTTTCCAGAATCTGAGCCTCAGCACGGTTACGAAGATCATGCCTGCCAGTATGAACAGCCCGAAAATGGCAACGGATGCCTTCTCCGCAAATCCGGCCCTCTCGGTCGCCGCATAGATCCCCACCATGGCGGCTATGGCAAGATTTTCGAAACAATTCTGCACGGCGAGCGCACGGCCTGCGCCTATCAGCTCATGTCCCCTTTCCTGCAAGAGCGCATTCAGCGGCACAGCGAACAGTCCGCCGCAAAATCCGACCAGCGCCAGCAGGATCATCGCTTGAGATTCGCTGCCCACATGGGAAAGCACAATAACCAGCGGGCCGATCGCAATCCCTGCGAGCAACACCCGGTTCACCTGCTCGATCCTGACCCATGCCGCTGCAGCCATCGCTCCCAGAACGATTCCTGTCGATACCACTCCCATCAGGATCCCGGGCGTTTTGTTGCCGGAAATCGAAAGGGCAGCGGGCACCCATGCGAAAAGGGCGATTCTCAGGGTTGCACCCGTCCCCCAGAAGAGGCTCGTTCCAACCAGGGTGAAGCGCGCATCCCTGTTTCGGACAAGTCGCATGAATGCCGCAAAAAAATCGGGAAGCAGCGACCTGAAAACAATTTCTTTCCGCTCTGGAGGCAATTTCGGGATCATCAGATTCACCATGGCAGCCAGCCCGTAACACAGGAAGACGAAGAACAAAGCGCCATCGACCGATCTGTCGGAAATCATGCCTCCTGCGAGCACGCCCAGCAGGATGGCAATAATGGTCGATCCTTCCAGCAGGCTGTTCGCTTTCACCAATTTTTCAGGACCGAAAAGCTGGGGAAGGATGCCGTATTTGGCGGGAGAATAGGCAGCTGCCCCGATTCCTGCAATGGCATAGGAAAGCAGCGGGTTGATGCCCTCAATCATGAGTCCGGAGCCTGCAAGCTTCAGGGCATTGCTCAGGAACATCGCCCTTCCCTTGGGAATGGCGTCAGCAAGGGAACCGACAAAGGGGGCGAGCAGGATGAAAGGCATGACGAAGCATTCCTGCAGCATGGGGGCGAGCCCCGCCGAATTTTGCTGCTTCAGAACTGCGATGGCCGCAACCAGCAGGGCATTGTCGGCGAAGGCGGAAAGAAACTGTGCGCTCAGCACCGCCAGCATCGGGCGGGAAAGAAGGGAATATTCAGCCCCTGGTTTTGTCACGCTCGATGAGGGCGTAGGCTGAATGATTGTGAATCGACTCGAAATTCTCGGATTCGACGGTGTATCCGTTGATCCTGGTATCCCGGTTCAGAACCGCAGCAACATCCCGCACCATGTCCTCGACGAATTTCGGGTTGTCGTAAGCGCGCTCGGTGACATATTTCTCGTCCGGCCGCTTCAGAAGTCCGTAAAGCTCGCAGGACGCCTGCCCCTCCACGATGCCCACGATATCCTCGATCCAGACGAAATCGTTCGTGCAGGCAGTCACGGTCACATGGGATCTCTGGTTGTGCGCGCCGTAATCCGATATTTTTTTCGAGCACGGGCAAAGACTGGTGACAGGAACCATGACCTTCATTTTGAAGCGGTACTTGCCCTTTTCTATCTCGCCGATGAAGGTGACATCGTAATCCAGCAGGCTCGTCACCCCGGAAACAGGGGCAGCCTTGTTGACGAAATAGGGAAAGCTCATCTCGATATAGCCCGATTCGGCTTCGAGCTTTTCGACCATCTGGCGCAGCATGCTCTCGAAGGATTCGACGGAGATTTCCCGCTCTCTCCCGTTCAGTATCTCGACGAAGCGCGACATGTGCGTCCCCTTGAAATTATGGGGAAGATGGACGTACATGTTGAAGATCGCAACGGTATGCTGTACCCCTCCGCTCTTGTCCGCCACCTTCACGGGATGCCTGATCGACTTGATACCGACCCGGTCTATGGCGAGGCGCCTCAGATCCTCCGTGCTCTGCACGTCCGGGATGTGTTCTGCTGAATTCACGTCATTCCTTCCATTCTGGCCCATGCCGAAATTATAGCCGCCGGGCAATCCCGAGTAAACCGCTCGGATTAACAGCCCGATGCAAGCCGCTCCCTGACCGCATAGAGGATGCCTTCGCTATCGAGCAAACATTCCTCAAGCAGCCTGGCAGGATCTCCCTGCTCGATATAGCTGTCCGGAAGTCCCAGATGGAGAACAGGAACAGTCTTGCCGTGGCGGCTCAGGCATTCCGCGACTGCGCTTCCCGCCCCACCCATGACGACGTTTTCCTCCACCGTCACCAGAAGTTCGTGGGTTCCGGCAAGTTCGAGAACCAGCTTTTCGTCAAGCGGTTTGACAAAGCGCATGTTGACTACGGTTCCACCCAGTTCGGCACCTGCCTTGAGAGAGGGTTCAACCATGCTCCCGAAAGCAAGCAGTGCGACCTTCGCCCCGCTATGCAAAACCATGCCCCGTCCGATTTCGATGGCCTGCATTTCAGCCTCGATATTTTTTCCTGGTCCCTGCCCCCTCGGATAACGCACCGCGACAGGCGAATCCATGGTAAAGGCAGTGTAGAGCATCTGCCTCAACTCGTTCTCATTGGCAGCCGCCATCACCGCCATGTTGGGAATGCAGCGCAGGAAGCTCAAATCGAAGCTGCCGGCATGGGTCGGCCCGTCCGCACCAACGAGACCCGCCCTGTCTATGGCGAAAACCACCGGCAGGTTCTGGATCGCGATGTCGTGGATCAGCTGGTCGTAAGCCCTTTGCAAAAAAGTCGAATAAATCGCAACAACAGGCTTTATTCCTTCACATGCAAGGCCTGCAGCAAAAGTGAGCGCATGCTGCTCCGCTATCCCAACATCGAAATAACGGTCCGGGAAACGCTCCGAGAATTCGACCATTCCCGACCCTTCCCGCATCGCAGGAGTGATGCCGACAAGCCTTTCGTCCTTTTCGGCCATGTCGCACAGCCATTGCCCGAAAACTTCCGTGTAGCTCGGCTTCCTGGGGGCGGCACCCAGTATCCCATTCCTGGAATCGAATTTGCCGACACCGTGATAGAGTATGGGATCTTCCTCGGCCAGACTGTAGCCTTTCCCCTTTTTCGTCACGACATGCAGGAACTGCGGTCCCTGAAGCTTTTTGACATTGGATAGGGTGGACACCAGCGCTTCAAGGTCATGCCCGTCTATGGGACCGATGTAGTTGAAGCCGAATTCCTCGAAAAGCGTTCCCGGGGTCACCATTCCCTTGACATGCTCCTCGGCCCTTTTCGCAAGTTCCAGCACCGGGGGAACGACTCTCAACACTTTTTCCCCGGCGCGCCTCGCAGCCGAATAGATGCTGCCGGAAAGTATTCTCGCGAGATAGTTGTCGAGCGCCCCCACATTCTTCGAAATGGACATTTCGTTATCGTTGAGGACAACGAGCAGATTGGCATCCATCGCCCCCGCATTGTTGAGCGCCTCGAATGCCATACCTCCCGTCATCGCGCCATCCCCGATCACCGCAACGGCGCGCCGCTGTATCCCTTCGAGCTTGGCAGCAACCGCCATCCCCAATGCGGCGCTGATGGATGTGCTGGAATGGGCCGTGCCGAAAGCATCGTATTCGCTCTCGCTTCTTTTCGGAAAGCCCGAGATGCCGCCTTTCATCCTCAGGCCGCGCATCGCTTCGCGCCTTCCCGTCAATATCTTGTGGGCGTAAGTCTGATGCCCGACATCCCACACGACCCTGTCGTAGGGAGTGTTGAAGACGTAATGCAGCGCGATGGTGAGTTCAATGGTGCCGAGATTGGAAGAAAGGTGCCCGCCCGTTTGGCAAACAGACTCGATGATGAATTGGCGCAATTCTTCCGCGAGCTTCGCCAGGGATTTTCTGTCCAGGGCGCGCAAATCTTCCGGAGAATCGATCCTGTCGAGAAGAAGATGCATCAGAATTGCCTCTGAACCACGAAATCCGCCATCTGCCGCAATCGGTCGGCACGCTCTCCGAATCCCGCCAGGGCGGCAAGCGCAGAACCGTAGAGTTCCCGGGCCATCTCCTTCGCCTGCCTTGCCCCGAGCAGGGAAACGTAGGTCGGCTTATTGTCCTTCCTGTCCTTTCCCGCGGTCTTGCCCAGCGTTGCCGTGGAAGATTCCGCATCGAGCACATCGTCGACGATCTGGAAGGCGAGACCGATCGATTTTGCGAAACGGTCGAGTTGATCGAGTCCTGCCTTATCGATTTCGCCGCAGCGCGCCCCGAGCGCGACAGAAGCCCTGATGAGCTCTCCAGTCTTTCGGATATGCATGCACTCGAGTTCGGGCAGTTCCAGATTCTTCCCGGTGCTTTCAAGATCGATGGCCTGCCCGCCCGCCATCCCCCTCGACCCGGCAGCCTCGGCGAGCAGGCGGATCATTTCCATCTGGACGCCGCTATCGCCAGAGAGTCCCGGGGATGCCAGCATTTCGAATGCCAGCGACTGCAGGCTGTCGCCGACAAGCAGGGCCGTGGCTTCGTCGTATTCGACATGGCAGGTCGGCTTTCCCCGGCGCAGCACGTCGTCGTCCATGCAGGGCAGGTCGTCGTGAACCAGGGAATAGGCATGAATCAGTTCGACCGCACAGGCGGCGCGCGTGACGCGCCCCATGTCGGCGCCGGACAGTTCCCCGGAAGCATACGCGAGAAGCGGTCGAACCCGCTTCCCTCCCCCCAGAACGGCATAGCGCATCGCGCTGTGAAGTCGCGCGGGGGCAACCGTGGCCTGCGGCAGGCAGCCCTGAAGCGCGGATTCGATCCGCGCCTGGTGCACCTGCACCCAGGACTGGAAATCGTCATTTGTCATCTGGAGACCAGTTCTTGAGGGTGCCCCCCTCCAGGACCGTGACCTGCTGCTCCGCATCCTTGAGCGCTGCCTGGCAATACTGGAGCAGGAAAGCGCCGCGCTTGTATGCGGAAAGGGACGCTTCCAGCGTCAACTGCCCTGCCTCCATTTTCGCCACGATGGATTCGAGCTCAAGAAGCGCTGCTTCGAAATTCTCGGGAGATTTTTCCTGTTTGCTCATGAAACTTTCCTAAACCGTAAAAATAGCCTAATCGAAGCATCCCGGTCAATCGCGAAAGAAATATTGCTCTTTTTCCGAATTTCATAAAAAATATAACGTTTAACCACAAGTTTCATGAGGAAGCGATTAATGTCCGATGCTATCGATGTTTCGGCTGGACTTGCGCCTTTGCCAGTGAACTGGTACTGCAGCCAGGAAGTGGCGGACCTGGAGAAGCGCCTGATTTTCGACGGCGGTCCGGGCTATGTCGGGCACGAGCTGATGGTGCCGAACATCGGCGACTTCCATACCCTCGACTGGATGGGCAATGCCAAGCTCCTGCTCAGGAACGAGAAAGGTGTGGAGCTTCTGAGCAACCTCTGCCGCCATCGCCAGGCGACCATGCTAGATGGCAGGGGAAACGCCAGGAACATCGTCTGCCCGCTCCATCGCTGGACTTACGACCTGGAAGGCAAGCTCATCGGAGCGCCCCATTTTCCGGAAAACCCCTGTCTCGACCTCGGCAAGACGCCGCTTTCGAACTGGAACGGCCTGCTGTTCTCGGGAAAACGCGACGTCAGGCAGGATCTGGCCAATTTTTCCTGCTTCAAAGACATCGATTTTTCGAACCATGTCTTCGACAGGGTCCAGATCGACGAATACGATTGCAACTGGAAAACCTTCATCGAGGTCTACCTCGAGGATTACCACGTCGCCCCCTGTCATCCCGGTCTCGACAGCTTCGTCGACTGCGACGCACTGACCTGGGAATTCGGCGACTGGTACAGCGTCCAGGTCGTCGGCGCAAGATATGCGAAAGTGAGAGCCGGCAGCCCCGTCTACCGGAACTGGCAGGAACTCCTGCTGAAATACGATCATGGCAGGGAGTTCCCGCGCGGCGCGATCTGGGTCGTGTATTACCCGAACATCATGATCGAATGGTATCCCCATGTCCTCGTGATCAGCACTGTCGTGCCGAGAGGACCCGATCATTGCACGAATATCGTGGAATTCTACTATCCTGAAGATATCGCGCTCTTCGAGCGGGATCTCGTCCAGGCGGAAAAGGAAGCCTACCAGGAGACGGCAGTGGAGGATGCAGTCATCTGCAGGAAAATGACCGAAGGCCGCAAGGCGCTTTACCATTCCGGAAACACGGAATCCGGCCCCTATCAATCCCCCATGGAAGACGGCATGAAGCATTTCCATGACTTCCTGATCCGTGAAATTTCCCCATACCTGGAATGACGCTCGGGGCGCCGTGGATAACCTAGCACAGCTTCTCACGGGGCGCCCGGAAACCTTGCCGCAAGCGCTCACCATCGCCGTCTGCCTCTTCGCAGCCTGGATTTCCTCGCGCCTCGCCTCGCCCAAAATCAGAACGGAGGATGCCAGGCGGCTGGTCTTTCCGCTATCTGCCCTCGTCTTCATGCTGATCGGCAAGGGAATACTCAAGCATCTCCATCACGCGACAAACCTGCTCGACATCGCGACACAGATGCTGATTGCGCTCGCCGTCATTCGCGTCCTGGTTTACATGCTGCAGACGATTTTCACCCAGAAAGCCTGGATCCAGTCCATGGAAAGGGGCATCGCATGGCTGATCTGGATCGTTCTCGCGCTGCATATATCCGGCCTTTCCCAGGATATCGTCGAATCCCTGGACGAGATCAGCTTCAGTTTCGGCAAGGAACGCATCTCCGTCCTCCTCGTCATGCAGGCGCTCGTCGTTGTCGCGACGAGCTTCCTGGTTTCGCTCTGGGCAAGCCGCGCCATTGAAAAAAGGATCATGGGGACCGATCTCATGGACATGAACCTCAGGGTCATGCTTTCCAAGGTCACCCGGACACTTTTCATCGTGATCGCCGCCATCGCCTCCCTTTCTGCAGCCGGGATCGACATGACCGCACTTTCCATGTTCGGGGGAGCACTCGGCGTCGGCCTCGGCCTGGGGCTTCAAAAAATCGCAAGCAATTACGTGAGCGGCTTCATCATCCTGCTCGACCGATCCATCCATATCAACGATATCGTCAGCATCGAGGACAAAACGGGGGTGCTCACCAAGCTCACCACAAGATATGTCGTCCTGAAAAGCGCCGACGGCAGCGAGGCATTGATCCCGAACGACACCCTGATCACCTCGACAGTGGTCAATCATACCTATACCGACAGGCAGGTCAGGCTCTCCGCCCCTGTTCAGGTCGGCTACGGAAGCGATCTCGAGCTTGCCATGAAGATCATGGCCAATGCTGCAAAGAATCAGCCCAGGGTACTCGCCTCGCCGGAACCTCAGGTTTTCCTGAAAGACTTCGCGGACAGCGGCATCGACCTCGAACTCGGCTTCTGGATCAGCGATCTGGAACAGGGCAGATTCGGCCTGATCTCGGACATCAACCTCGAAATCTGGCGCGAATTCAAGAAAAACGGCATCGAAATTCCATTCCCGCAAAGGGAAGTGCGGCTGCTCGGGCCGCAGCAGATTTTTCATTCTGATGCCGATTGATTCATAATTTTCCTGAAATACTCGATGGAGCCCCCATGGACGAACAGTTGCGCAAAAATGCGCTCGAATATCACCGCCTGCCGCAGCCCGGAAAAATAGCCGTCGTCCCGTCCAAGGGGCTCACCAACCAGAGCGACCTCGGCCTTGCCTACACGCCGGGAGTTGCCGCGGTATGCGAAGCCATTGCGGAAAACCCCGAAGAAGCATTCAATTTGACGGCAAGGGGAAATCTCGTCGCAGTCATCACCAACGGCACGGCAGTGCTAGGCCTTGGCGCGATCGGGCCGCTCGCGGCAAAACCCGTCATGGAAGGCAAGGGCGTCCTGTTCAAGAAATTCGCCGGAATCGATGTATTCGACCTCGAAATCGACGAACGCGATCCGGAAAAACTCGTCGAAATCATCGCCAGCCTGGAACCGACCTTCGGCGGAATCAATCTCGAAGACATCAAGGCGCCGGAATGCTTCGAAATCGAAAAGAAATTGCGGGAAAGGATGAAAATTCCCGTCTTCCACGACGATCAGCATGGCACTGCGATCATCGTCGGGGCGGCCGTCATCAATGGGCTCAAGGTGGTGGGCAAGGATATCGCCAGCGCGAAACTCGTCGTCTCGGGGGCGGGAGCTGCCGCGCTCGCCTGTCTCGACATGCTGGTGAGCCTTGGGCTTTCCATGGAAAACATCATTGTCACCGATATCAAGGGCGTGGTCTACGAAGGCCGGATAGAGGAAATGGATCCCAACAAGGCACGCTATGCGAAAAAAACCGACGCAAGAAGCCTGGGCGAAGTGATTCCCGGCGCGGACATTTTTCTCGGCCTTTCCGCAGGAGGCGTTCTGAAGCCGGAAATGGTCGGGAAAATGGCGGAAAACCCACTCATTCTGGCGCTCGCCAACCCCGAACCCGAAATCCATCCCGCAATTGCCAAAAAGGCGAGGCCCGATGTCGTAATCGCAACCGGTCGCTCCGACTACCCCAACCAGGTCAACAACGCGCTCTGCTTTCCCTTCATTTTCAGAGGAGCCCTTGACGTGGGCGCGACTTCCATCAACGAGGCAATGAAAAAGGCGGCGGTTTACGCCATTGCGGAACTCGCCCATGCAGAACATTCGGATACGGCTGCGATGGCCTATGGGGGAGAACTTCCGGCTTTCGGCAGGGACTACCTGATCCCGAAACCGTTCGACCCGAGACTGATCATGAGAGTCGCCCCTGCCGTTGCCAAAGCAGCCATGGAGAGCGGCGTCGCCACAAGGCCGCTTCGCGATTTCGACGCCTACAGGGAACACCTGTCGCGCTTCATCTACCAGTCGGCCCTGGTCATGAAGCCCGTGTTTGCCGCGGCCAAATCCAGCAAGAAGCGGGTGATCTATGCTGAAGGAGAAGACGACCGCGTTTTGCAGGCCGTTCAGACCATCGTCGACGAAGGCCTCGCAAGGCCCGTCCTGGCAGGCAGGCCGGAAGTCATCGCGGCGGCAATTTCACGTCTGGGCTTGCGCATCAAGGTAAATACCGATTTTGAGGTCACCCTTCCAGGGCCGGATGCAACGGGACATGCCGCCCACCTGCTGAACGAAGGCAGCGTGGATGCCATGCTCTGCGGCCTCCACGGAAGCTATGCCTGGCACCTCGACCGCATCAGACTGCTGATCGGACTGAAAGCAGGGGCACATACTTTCGCTGCCATGAACCTGCTCCTGCTCGACAATGGCAACCTTTTCGTTTGCGATACCTACGTGAACCCCGATCCGGATGCACAGCAGATTGCCGAAATGACCCTGCACGCCGCAGATCAGGTCAGGCGCTTCGGCATGACACCCAAGGCCGCCCTCCTTTCCCATTCGAATTTCGGCAGCGCCAACACCCCCTCGTCGGGAAAAATGCGTCAGGCGCTGGCCATAGTGAGAAAACTCGCCCCGGACCTTGAAATCGAAGGGGAAATGCATTCCGACGCCGCGCTTTCGGAAGAAATCAGGCGCCAGCATTTCAAAGCATCGAAACTTCATGGCGAAGCAAATTTGTTGATCATGCCCAATCTCGATTCGGCAAACATTGCCTTCAACCTGCTCAAGATGGAGGCAGGCAGCGGAATCACGGTAGGCCCGATCCTCCTGGGTTGCGCCAAATCCGCCCATATCCTGACGCCTACCGCAACCGTACGCAGGATCGTCAACATGACGGCTGTCGCCGCCGGCAGCGTATAGGTTGAACCTTTTTTACGGTAGAATGGGCTTTCGAAAGGAGTATGCCATGACGCATGTCTTGCATGAACAGGAGATTTCGATGCTGCGCGCGGAAATCGAAATGCTGATGAACGAGCGGCGCAGGCTCCTCAGGGTCGCAGGTTCGGCTGCCGTTTTCGTCGCCAACCTCGACACAAAAGAACTGCCCCCGGATATGTACGAGTCCGCAGAGATGCTGTCCAAATGCCTCAATGACATGAGCGAAGACACGCTCCGGGAGGCTCTCGAAGGCGTGAAAGCCGAACAGGTGGAAGCGAGTAAATGACGTTTTTTTCGCTGATCGTGGCACTTTTGCTGGAGCAGGCGAGGCCTTTCAACGGCAAAACTCTGGCTTTCATGCTGGGCTATTTCGACTGGCTCAGGAAGCATTTCACAACAGGCGAATTCCGCCACGGCATCCTTGCCTGGATGACTGCAGCGATCCCGCTGACTCTCGCGGTCGGGGGCGTGTCCCTGCTGCTCCACAAGCTCAGCCCCGCCCTCGGCTGGGCCTGGAATGTGTTCGTGCTATATTTGACCATGGGATTCAGACAATTCAGTCATGCTTACACCGCGATCGACAAGGCATTGAAGAATGGCGACTTGCAAAAGGCCAGGGAATTGCTCGGCGCATGGCGAGGAGCTTCGGCTGCAGAATTCAATGCCGAGGAAATTTCACGGGTTTCGATCGAACAGGGATTGGTCTATTCCCATGCCTATGTTTTCGGAGTGATCTTCTTCTTCGCAGCGCTTGGCCCGATGGGCGCAGTGCTTTACCGCCTGTCGACAGCACTTAATGAGGAATGGAACCGCTATCCCGAAGAGGCAGATGAACTGGGGGAATTTTCGGCCCAGGCTTTCGAAGTCATCGACTGGATCCCCGCGCGCCTCACGGCATTGAGCTTCGCGATCGTAGGCGACTTCGAGGATGCGCTTTACTGCTGGAGAACCCAGGCCGTTTCCTGGCGCCCGATCGCGCACGGCATACTGCTCTCGAGCGGCGCGGGAGCACTCGGCGTACGGCTCGGCGATGCATTGCCCGAAAACGGCCTGAAGCAATTCAGACCGCTCATGGGCATGGGGGATGAAGCAGACAGCGCCTATATGCAAAGCGCTGTCGGACTCATCTGGAGAAGCCTTCTGCTCTGGCTGCTTTTGATCCTGCTGCTCACCATCGCCAACCTGATCGGCTGAAAAAATGATTGACTCAATGCACCTGATCGAGTCCGGTTGCAGCTTCGCGGATTTTGCCGTTCGACTCGATTCGCAAGGCATCATTCGCGGCGTCGATTCCGCATCCTTCCTCGACGATTCGCGCGCACTCGTCGGAGAAGCCATCTCCAGCCTGATACACCCTGAAGACGTGAACAGGATCGAAAAAGCGCTTGAATCGGCATTGTTCCTGGATAAAAAACAGTCTTTCGTCTGCCGCCTGCTGAGAAAAGGGGCACCGATATGGATGGATTGCCACCTGGCTCAATTGCCGGATCTGTCGCCCCCCGAATTCATCCTGATCGCGTTCGATGTCTCGCACTGGCAGGAGGACGAAAACAGGATTTCCTATCTCGCCACCCATGATCCGCTGACCGATCTTCCCAACAGGCTGCTTCTCAACGACCGCATCAAAGTCGGCATTTCCGCCGTGCAAAGGCATCAACAGCCCGGGCTGGCACTGCAGCTTCTCGATCTCGACAGCTTCAAGAAAATAAACGATTCACTGGATCATGCCGGGGGAGACGAACTGATCCGGGCGGTTGCAGAAAGATTGAAGACGCTCGTCAGGGAAACCGATACCCTGGCGAGAATCGGCGGCGACGAATTCGCATTCATCCTGAACGGAATCAGCCAGGAAAAAGAAGCCGAGATCGTCGTGAAGAAAATATTGACCGCGATGCAGCGCCCTTTCCGCATCCAGGATAAAAACATTTACATCAGCGCGAGCATCGGCACCGCGATTCACCCTGATCATGGCAATGACCCCGTTTCGCTCTTCAAGCATGCCGAAACGGCCATGTACAGCGCAAAAGACCTCGGCGGAAACTGCTGGCGACTCTACGACAAAACCATCAATCCGGAAACCAGCGATGTTTCACTGGAATCGGCGATGCACGAAGGCATCAGAAACGGCGAGTTCCTGCTTCATTACCAGCCCATTTTCTGCGCCTCTTCCGGCAAGCTGAAGGGTGCGGAAACCCTGATGCGATGGGAGAATCCGGAAAGAGGAACGATTTCCCCCGCAATTTTCATCCCCATTGCAGAAAGCAGCGGACTCATCGAACTTTTGGGAAGATGGGCGTTGCGCATGGCCTGCCATCAGGCAAAGCAATGGCAGGCCGAGGGACATCCCGATTTTTACATATCGGTCAACGTATCCCCCCGGCAGTTCAGGCAGGAAGGGTTGCTGGAATCGATCAAGGGCGCACTCGACGAATCGGAGCTGGCACCCTCCAGCCTGATGCTGGAGATCACTGAAGGTGTCCTGATGAGTGACCCGGAAATGTCCGGAGCAACCCTGAATGAACTGCGTTCATGCGGCGTCAAAATCGCCATCGACGATTTCGGAACAGGCTATTCCTCGCTTGCCTATCTCAAGAAATTTCCACTTTCCGTTCTCAAGATCGACAAGTCGTTCGTCGACGAACTGCCCCATCGCAAGGAAGACGTCGCTATCGTATCGGCGGTTTTGAGTCTTGCCAAGGGCCTCGGCCTTTCCGTCGTGGCGGAAGGCGTCGAGGTCGATGAGCAGTTCCAGTTCCTGGCCTCCCGTGGCTGCGACCTGATTCAGGGATATCTCAAGGGAGAACCCATGAACAGCGCCTCCTTTCAGGAAAAATTAAGAGATGCCTGGCTATAATATCGCCGGTCAGCCAACCAGGAAAATTTCTTAGCCAAGCAATGACTGAAAACACCTTGATCTCGCGGCTGGGGAAAGGCCGCTCCGGCTTTTTCGATCTGTTGTGGAAGCGCATGAGCGAAAAGGGCGATTTCCCTGCCCTTTCAAGCGCAGCCCAGGAAATCGCCGAGGCCATGCACGACGAAGACCGCAATGCTTCGGAACTGACCACGGCCATTCTGAGCGATTTCGCGCTGACACAAAAAGTGATCCGGCTAGCCAACTCCGCCATGTATTCCGCACTGGGTGGGGAAATCACGACCATCACGAAGGCCGTGCTGGTTCTCGGGGTGGATGCCATCGGACATCTTGCCCTGAGCGTTCGTTTGATGGACACCCTGTCCGCTTCGGTCCCGGATTCGCCCATGGCGAAAGCGGAAATGGCGAAATCCCTTCTCGCCGGCAGCATCGCCCATGGAATAGCCGCCAAAGCCAACCTGAGGGATGCCGAAGAAGTGGTCGTTTGCGCGCTCATGCATCATTTGGGCAGGCTTCTGATTGCATTTTATTTCCCTGAAGAATGGGAAGAAATCGCGAAGATCGCTGGCGGACGGCTCGATGCAGAAAATGAGGCCGCACAAAAGGTCATTGGCATTTCCCTGGACGAAATCGCACAGGAATCAGCCAAACGCTGGCGCCTCCCGGCAAAGATCGCAAACAGCATGGCGCGCCCCCAGGATTCAATCGCTCCCAGTATCCCCGGCTCTGCCGAATGGATCAACCTTGTGGCGAGCTTTTCCGGCGAAGCTGCAGCCATGGCTGCGGAAGGCAAACCCGGCCTCGACAGGCTGGTCGGCAAGTACGGTGACGCCCTGCTCGTGCCGCTGGAGGCTATCTCTGAATCGATTGAAGCAGCCGTCTCCCATGCCAAGGAAACGTCACTGCTGGACGAAGAGGAACCCTGGACTGAGGGCAAGCCGGAGAATGCCGGAGAACGCCTTTCTTCCGGCCTGGAAGGCTTCGCCACCGCATTGAAGGAGGGTATTTCCTTTGGGAACGCACTGAATCTTGCCCTGGAGACGCTGTATTTGAGCATGGGATTCAACCGCGTTGTCGCCATTTTGCGTGACGGCGACACCTTGAAGGGTCGCATCGGATTCGGGCAGGGGATGCCGGAAATATTGCCCAGGCTCGTCCTTCCGGAATCCGCCGTTCCGGACCTGTTCCACCTGGCCCTCAAAAACAATGCGGACATCTTCATCGAGAATGTCTCCGATCCCAAAATTTCGGAAAAGCTCCCCGCCTGGTTCGGTACTTCCCTGACGGACGTGCAGTCTTTTGTCCTGCTTCCGATGTCGTTCAACAATCACCCCGTAGGCGCGCTTTACGGAGACTGGGGCCGCGGCACGTCCTATTCGGTCGAAAAAAGCGAGCTCGCCCTGATGCGCTCCCTGCGCGACCAGCTGATGGGCATCCTGAGCCCGGCGAAAAAGTGAGCCCATGCAGGCTATTCATGCTCGGAGGCGTTCCGGAGGACGAAGCTGACGAAATCCGGGAGCTGCTGGAAAATGGCAACATCGACTATTACGAGGTGCCCGCTAGTTTCCTCGGAATATCGCCTGCCTCGATATGGCTCCAGGATTGCGACCAGTTTCCCAAGGCAAAGGCGCTGATCGACAGCTATCAGCTGGAGCGGGCAAGCCATGCTAGAAGCGAGTACGAAAACCTCAAAAGTAGAGGCGAGCACAAGACCCTGCTCGACTCGATAAAGGATCATCCGCTCCGCCTTCTCGCCACCCTTATCGCCATGGCGGCCGTCCTTTACCTGTCGCTGAGTCCCTTCCTGTATTTCGGCAAATGAAACCGCGCAGCGAGCCTCCTGTAGATTTCGATTCGCCTTTTGTCGATTTTTCCTGACTCGAAGGCGGATGTCACTGCGCATCCCGGCTCTTCGAGATGCCTGCAATTCCTGAATCGGCAATGGCCCAGATACGGCCTGAACTCGACGAATGCATGGGCGATCCTCTCCTGACCGAGGTGATGCAAACCGAATTCCTGCAGCCCCGGCGAATCGACGATGTGGCTGTTCTCCGAGAGGTGGAAGAGCCTCGCGTGGGTGGTGGTGTGCCTTCCAGAATCGAGCGCGATCGATATTTCCCCGGTTTCCCTCGAGGCTTCCGGTATCAGTGCATTGATCAGGGTCGACTTCCCCATCCCGGACTGCCCGACGAAGACGCTGGTTTCCCCATCGAGCAGTGAAACCAGCGGCGTGGCATCCTGTTTTGCGGAAAGGGCGAGAACAGGGTAGCCGAGCCGGCTGTATAAATCGAGCAGATCCAAAGCTTCCCTGGTCGGCTCCATCATGTCCGCCTTGTTGAGCAGGATCAGGGACTTCAAACCCTGGTCCTCTGCCGCGATCAGGCAGCAATTCAAAAACGCCTCGCTGAATGTCGGAACGCCAGCCAACACGACGATGACTTGAGTGAGATTGGCAGCGATGCGCTTCTCGCGATAGGCATCGCTGCGATACAGGAGGGACGAGCGTGGCGCTATCGATTCGATCACCCCGGCTTCGACATCGACGATGTCGCCGACGACCACATCGTTCTTCTTCCCCCTTCTCACGCAGGAGAATGTCTCCCCCCCGATTTCCACGGCATATTGCCTGCCGTAGGCTGCAACGACTTGTCCCCTGGCCGGCTTCAAACGGAAAGCAGCGTATCGATTTTTGCCGCGCAGATGAAGTCGTTCTCGGAAAGGCCGCCTATCGCATGGGTGGTATATTCGACCCGGCACTGATTGTAGCCGACATGAAGATCGGGGTGATGGTCTTCCTTGTGGGAAACCCAGGCCGTCATGTTCACGAACGCCATCGTTTCGTAATAATTCCGGAAATGATAGGTCTTGCCGATCGCATTGCCGACCCGCTCCCATCCCGCCAGGCTTGCCAGAAGTTCGGAAATGGCGGCATCCTCCAGGGGAGGAACGCCCCCCTCGCAGGGTTTGCATTTCTTTTTGTCGAGAGAGCATTCCATTTTCATCCTCGCCAGGAAACAATTCCTTCAATTATGCATCGCCTTCCTCAAATGCGCTATACGAATCGAGGCTGGAGGATGAGAATCGTAAAAAACCGAATAGAGCGGGTCCGGGGTGAGCGTTTTCGCGCTTTCCTGGTAAAGCTTGGTGAGCGCCCGCGCGAGGTGCTCTGCATCGGATTGCTTCGCGGCATAGTCGTCCGCCTCGAATTCGTTCCTCCTGGAGTAGAAGCTCAGGAGGGGTTTGAGAAGGAAAGTGAAGCTCGGCACGACCATGAAAAAGAGCAGCAGCGCCATCGCATCGGAGTGATTTTCTGCATTGAGGCCATCGAAAAACCATGCTTCACCCCTGACGTGCCCCAGTACCCAGAGAAAAGCGAGGCTGAGCACGAAACTCAAGGCTATGCGCTTGATCACGTGACGATGCACGAAATGCCCGAGTTCGTGGGCAAGAACAGCCTCGACTTCTGCCTCATCCAGGTTGGAGAGCAGGGTATCGAAAAAGACGATGCGCTTGGTCCTGCCGAATCCCGTGAAATAGGCGTTTCCATGACTGCTGCGGCGAGAGCCGTCCATCACGAAAAGTCCGTCCGACTTGAATCCGCACTTTTCCAAAAGATGCTCGATCCTCTTCTTCATGGAGGACTCCTCGAGCGGCTTGAACTTGTTGAAAACAGGCGCAATCCAGGCAGGGTAAACGGCAAGAATGAACAGGTTGAATGCCATCCAGGCGAACCAGACATCCAGCCACCAGTACTCTCCCATTTCCGCCATCAGCCAGAGAATGAAGGCAATCAGGGGAAGACCGAAAAGGGCACCCAGAATACCTTTCTTGAGCGCATCGAGCACGAAGAGTGTCGATGTCATCTTGTTGAAACCGTATCGAGCCTCAATGACGAATGTGCTGTAAAGCGCGACCGGCAATTCCATCATTTCCAGGATGAGGACAGCGCTCGCTATCAGCAGCATGCCCTCGAGAATGGGGTTTGCGACATGCCCTGACCAGAAGGACTCCAGCATGTTCAATCCTCCGCCCAGAGTGAACCATAGCACGGCGAGCGCCTCGACGCAGTCCGAGGCGAAACTCGACCCCGTTTTCGAAGACGTGTAGCCCGCAGCCTTCCTGTGATCCTCGATGGATATCCTTTCTCTGAAATCCTCGGGAATGCTGTCCCGCCTCGCCTTGATATGCCGGACATGGCGCATTGCCAGCCAAAGTTTGAGCAGGATCGAGGCCAGCAGGGCTGTGATGAAGGCTTTTTCAAAAATTTGTGCGCTCATACGGATGACGTCAGGAGGTGAATGTGACACAATTTCACATTTTTCAGGGGCAATTATGGCACAAGACAGCAACCGGCTCATCTGGATCGACATGGAAATGAGCGGCCTGAATCCCGATCTCGACAGGATTCTGGAGGTCGCCCTGATCGTGACCGATTCCGAATTGAATATCGTTGCCGAAGCCCCTGTCCTCGTCGTGCATCAGCCTGATGCGGTTCTCGACGGCATGGATAGCTGGAACAAGTCCACTCATGCCAAATCCGGGTTGATCGATAAAATCAGGGCCTCCACGCTCGACGAAGCGGCTGTCGAATCCGGGATGATCGCCTTTCTGGAAGAGCATGTGCCCAAGGGAACTTCTCCCATGTGCGGCAACTCGATCTGCCAGGACAGGCGCTTCCTCGCCAAATCCATGCCGAAGCTTGAGGCTTACTTCCATTACCGGAATCTCGACGTCAGCACGCTCAAGGAGCTTGCCAAGCGCTGGAAACCCGAACTTTCGGACGGATTCAAGAAACACAACAAGCACGAAGCGCTGGCCGACATCCACGAATCGATCGAGGAATTGAAGTACTACCGGGAAAATTTCATCAGGCCGTAACGGATTCGGACTTGCAAAATCCGGAAATTTGTTTAAGAATGTCATGTATCCTTCGAATATTTCAGGGTAATTGGTTATCGGAAGGCTGAATGAAGGGGAAATCGATGAAAATTCTGATCGCCTTGTGCGCCGTTTCCGGCCTCCTGTTATCGGGAAGCGCGAATGCGGAACGTCACCATCACCACCGTCACCACCACAGATCCCATTTCGTCAAGGCATCCTACAACAGGGATGCTCACGGGCCTCGCGGCGCCGCTTATCCAAGGCTGGCATCCTATGCCGCAGTGATTTACGACGAGAAAAACGGCGAAGAACTTTACGCAAAGCATACCGATGCCGTGGTTCCGATTGCTTCGATCACCAAGCTGATGACTGCCATGGTGACGCTGGATGCCGATCTTCCGATGAACGAAGTGCTGAAGATCGAGGATGAGGATGTCGACACGCTCAGGCATTCCGCATCCAGGCTACCGGTCGGCACGAAGCTCACGCGGAACGAGATGCTCAGGCTCGCGCTCATGTCCTCCGAAAACCGCGCCGCTGCAGCACTCGGGCACAACTATCCGGGCGGCATAGCCGCTTTCGTCAAGGCGATGAATGCGAAAGCGAAAGAACTCGGCATGGAGCATACCCATTTCGTCGACTCTTCCGGCCTCCACAGCGAAAACGTCTCGACTGCCGCCGACCTCGTGAAGATGGTCGAAGCAGCCTACCAATACGATGTGATCAGGGAAGACACGACCACCTCCACCCACAAGGTCGTGCTCCCCAGGAAAAGAAGCGAGCGCGTGCTCGAATACAACAACTCGAACCTGCTGGTGAAATACAAGGCCAGCAACAGTTGGCATATCGGCCTTTCCAAGACTGGCTTCATCAACGAAGCCGGGCATTGCCTGGTAATGCACACCACCATTGCCGAAAAACCTGTCGTGATCGTCCTGCTCGATTCCTGGGGAAGTCAAACCAGGATAGGGGATGCCAACCGCGTCAAGAAATGGCTGGAAAGCCGGAACAGTTCCAAAGGCGATTTCAGCTGACCGCCCTGGCGATTTCCTCGATCAGTTGAGCTGCAAGTTTCGTTTTCGCTGCACGCGGCAGCTTCTTCGCGCCGCCTGAACCGAATATCACGATCTCGTTCTCATCCCTTCCCAACGCATCCTGCGCGAGGTTCCCGACGAGCATGGGAACGTTCTTTCTTTTCATTTTGAGCAGCGCATTTTCTTCCAGATTGTCGGTTTCAGCGGCGAATCCCACACAAAAGGGAGGATTTTCCATATTTGCGACTTCCCGAAGGATATCCGGATTGGGCTCAAGCTCCAGCGTCAGCTTGCCGCCTTTCTTTATCTTGACCTCGCTGGGGTT
>JAJZRP010000073.1 GCA_021802655.1 Pseudomonadota bacterium | reverse complement strand
GCCAGTGCGGTTACCCGTTCCCGATGAAGTGCCTCTCGAGCAGATCGTTCATCATCGTTCCCAGCTTGTTTTCATCGGAATCTGCAATTTCCAGATACAGTCCATGAGCGATGACGCCGAACATGTCGAACAGTTCGGGGTCGAACCGCTTGCCGCGATCCTGATTCAACAGCTTCATCGATTCGTCAAAACTGAAGGCTTGCTTGTAGGGGCGCCTGGAAGTGAGGGCATCGAACACGTCGACGATGGTAAAGATTCTGGCGTTAAGCGGAATTTCATTCCCCTTCAGCCCCTTCAAATAACCGGTTCCGTCGTATTTCTCGTGATGGAATTCAATCACGTCACGCGCGCCCCTGAGCCATTCCGATTGACTGATGATGTCCAGGCCCAGCAGTACGTGACTGCGCATCACGCCATATTCCTCTTCACTCAATTTGTCCGGTTTGAGCAGGATGTTGTCGCTTATGCCGATCTTGCCCACATCGTGAAGGAAGGCCCCTGCGATCAGATTGCGAATCTGGCCGTTATCCAGGCCGATCGCTTCGGCGAGGCGGATCGCATAGAGGGTGACCCTGTAATTGTGGGCGTTGGTGTCGGAATCGCGTTTCGCGATGGCGCTGCCAAGCACGTCCATCAGTTCGATATTTCCCTTGAGCAGGTCTGAAGAGAGCTTGATGAGTTCCCTGTTGAGGGAAATGATGATGGGATAGAGCATGACGGCCGTGATGAAACACACCACGATTACCAGAAGGAGGGTGCCGACGATGTCGATCTGGATATTTCGATAGGTTTTTGCGTCGACTTGATAAATGCCGTCGAAATAACCGAGCAGCCTGGAATTGTTGTCGCGAAGCGGCAGCAGAATCTGCATGTACAAATTCCGCTCGGTCAGAAACCTTCTGTAGCGCACGGAAGAAACCGGTGTAAAGGGGCGGGCGTGTTGCTCGACCTGTTTCATGACGAGGGTCTTTTGCGGATTGATTTCATGCAGGATCAGCCTGCCGTTCTCGTCATACAGGGAAATCGCAACAAAATGCCCGGTGAGAAACCGGTCCGCCCGCTGTCTCAGATTTTCCCTTTCCGCGACGCTGGATCTATCGAGGCCGGACGTAAAAAACCCGGATTCCTCCAGGGCAAGCCCCATGACCAGTTTATCCACTTTCTCCATTTCGAGATAAAAGACGGCTGTGCCGAGGATGAACGACAAGGCTGCCCATCCCAGAAACAGGCGCTTGAAGATTTGCTTGCGGAGATTTTTCATCTGGCCCGGGGTGCATGCTGGATCATTTCATCCTAGCATTTTCGAACATGTTTGGATTTTTTCATGATCTGGTCCCTGGGATATTCATGCAAGGTGACAATGGTGGATTCGAATCCGTGCGAATAAAGGAATTTCGCGATTTCATCAAGGGTTTTGAATCCGCGCGGGGACGGGTCGTGTCTTGAGTTGACCAGGAATCCATGATCTCCGTAGTTCGTGGTGAAAAGGATGACCCAGCCGTCAGGCAGATAGAAGATTTCCGGATACTTCATCATGCCTTCGTATTTTTTCAAATCCGATTCTGTCCACCGCTCCTCCATTTACGTTCTCCATGATTTGTTTGAAATTGAAATCCCATCGCGGTGTCAGACCATCTGTCTGAAAATAGGTTCGGGCATCCTGTCCTTAACGGCAAGATTCCCAGGTTGAATAGAAACCGGGGCTATTGCAGGGACCCCGTGACGGGTTCCTGGACCAGCACCCAGGGCTTGACGACGACCGCCCAGAGTTCGGCTCTTGAATCGAACCACATCCTGGCTTCCTCGTCCGAGACCTTGCCGATCATGCCGGAGGATAGCCATTTCTCGACTTTTTCCCTGTCGTCAGTCGCGATGCAAAGGGCGGCCTCGACGAGGTCGAGAGCTGTCTGCACGGAAATCACGTTTCCGGCTGCGAAATGGCGCTGCAATTCGCGCCAGCTTATCAGGGAAGTGTCGAGGTTCAGCTTCGCTTTCAGGATTTCCCTGTCCGGATCGTCCATAATCCTTGCCAAAATGCGCAAGTATAAATGCTTTGCTGTTCCGGCCCAAGCGCTCGGCGTATAATCGTTCGTGATAGAATAAAATGGGCGCTTCGAACGATCTTTCGCAGAACTTCATGGACATCAGAACCCTTTTCTTCGCAATGGCGGTCGCCAACCTGGCCTTCGCCCTGGGCATCTTTCTTTACGTCAAGGGACAGCACTCCGTTCACCATTCCATAAGCATCTGGGGGAAGTCGCGCTTCCTTGCCGGGATAGGGATTGTTATTCTCGCATTGCGCGGGGTGCTGCTGCCCGTCCCGATGGCCATCGTCGTCGCCAACGGCATGGTCTGGACAGCCATTTATCTTTCCGTGATCGCATTCAAATCCTGCCTGGACAGGCCCATGCCGAAGCTGCCTTCGACCGTGACGGTATTTTTCGGGTTGGCGGTCGCATGGATTGTCCTGCTGCTTCTCGATATTCCCGAGAACATGAGGATAGTGCTCTTTTCCGTCTATTTTTCCATGGCCCTGGTCATCATATCGAAGGATCTGGCCTACGGCTGGCGGGACAATTCCATCCTGCAGAAATTCCTGGCTGCCTTCACCCCTTTTTTCGTGGTGGTCACGGTCTTGCGCGGCGCCGAGGCGTTGTGGCATCCGGACGAGGGGATATTCTCCCGAAATTCCCTCCAGGTCACGGCGATGTTCATCGGGTTCGTGGAAACGATCTCCACCTCCTTCGGTTTCCTGCTGCTTGCGAAGGAGAAGACCGACAGGGAGCTGGAGATGCAGGCGGGAACCGATCACCTCACCGGCCTGCCGAACCGACGTTCCTTCTATTCCATGGCGGAAAAGGTGTTCTCCCTGGAAAAGCGCACGGGGCAAGCCCTGTCGCTGCTTCTTCTGGACATCGACCATTTCAAGAAGATCAACGACCGGTTCGGGCACGATACCGGAGACAGGGTTCTGGAAGTGTTCGCGGACATTCTCCGCTCCGCCACGAGGCAATGCGATTTCCTGGTCAGGCTGGGCGGGGAAGAATTCGGGGTGCTGATGCCGGATACGCCTCCCGGCGCAGCCGGGGATGCAGCCGAGCGGATCAGGCTTGCCGTTCAAAGTTGCGAGATCAGTGCGGGGGATGAGCCGGTCCGGTTCACAGTCAGCATCGGGGTTTACGGCGAAGATGCGGTTTCCACTCCCGATATGGATCATTATTTCCATTGCGCGGATCATGCGCTCTATCGTGCCAAAACGAAGGGAAGGAACAGGGTTGAAGCCGAAAAGGAGGCTTGAAGGACGCCGATGAAGCGCTATGATGAACTGGTGCAGGAAGCCCTCGCGCGCGTGAAGGAAATTCAGCCATGGGATCTGCGGGATGCTTTTGAGTCCGGAAGAAAACCGCTCCTTCTCGACGTGAGGGAGCCTGCGGAGTTTGCCATGCTCCATATCCCGGGGTCTCTCAACGTGCCGAGAGGCGTACTCGAACAGGCGTGCGAATGGGATTACGAGGAAACAGTGCCCCGGCTTGCGGCCGGGCGCGACCTGGATATCGTGGTCATCTGCCGTTCCGGGAAAAGATCCGTTCTCGCAGCGGACAGGATGCAGGAAATGGGGTTTTCGGATGTTTCATCGCTCAGGACAGGCGTGCGCGGCTGGAACGATTTCGAACAGCCGCTGGTGGACGGCGATGGAGGGCCGGTGGACGCCGACAGGGCGGAGTTTCTGCTCGCTTCGCGCTTGCGGCCGGAGCAGCGCAAAATCTAGAAACCCTAGGAGGCCTGCTGCGTCTTGGCGACCTGGCTGTGCACTTCGGCCATGTCAAGCTTCCTGGCCTCATCGATGAGCTGGGTGAGGGCGGATGCGGGAAGGGCGCCTGCTTCGGCATAAATGATCACCTGTTCCCGGAATATCATCAATGTCGGAATGGAGCGGATGTTGAAAGAGGCTGCGATGCCCTGCTCGACTTCGGTATTGACCTTGGCGAACACGATGTCCGGATATTGCTCGGAAATCTTCTCGTAGGTCGGGGCGAAAGATCGGCAGGGGCCGCACCAGGGCGCCCAGAAATCGATGATGACCATATCGTTGCCGGTGATGGTGCTTTCGAAATTGTGCTGATCGAGTTCTATCGTGGCCATGAAAACCCCAGTGGAATATTAGAGGAAGCGTATATTCCCAATTCTTATGCATATGCTCACGGCTGTCAAGAATGGGCGCGCAAATTCCACCGGGGTTGGTTTACTTGCCGAGAACGTCTTTGCGGGTGCTCTCTGCGATCGCCGCAGCCTGCGCGATGAGCTCGCCCGGCACCTTGAGTTCGGTGAGGGTTGCGCCCAGGTTCTCCATCACGGCATCGAAGTGGCTGTCGTTGAGCCCCTTCGCGACGAGGTGCGCGTGCCCGCGCCTCATGTCTTCTCCCGTATAGTTGTTGGGGCCGCCGAACGCCATGGTGAGGAAGGCTTTCTGCTTGGCAGCCTGCCTGTCCATATCGACGCCTTCGAAGAAACGGCTGATGCGGTCGTCCGCCAGCACCTTGCGATAAAAGATGTCGACCGCAACATTGACTGCGGCTTCGCCGCCGATTTTTTCATACAGCGTCCGGGGCTGGATTGGCGCCGGAGGAAGTTTCCCTGCAGTCAATATTCTCAGCGCCACGAAGAGAAATGGCGAAAAAAGGAGCAAAAAAGGCAGTGAATTTTCCATGTTGTTAAACCTTCCGTGATTTATCGATGATTTCTGCTGCTTTTCCTTATCCATCCCAGCATTGTGGTTATATTAACATAAAGTGTATATTTGATGCATTAAATGGGTGCCGGGTATTGGTTGTTCTGGAAGGCGCCCCCGTTTTCGAGTAACATTGCCCTCTCGCCGGATGCTTTCCCATGACACCACAGCTCGAACTCCTTTCTCCAGCAAAGACCGCCGAAATCGGGCGGGAAGCCATTCTGCACGGGGCGGATGCCGTCTACATCGGCGGGCCTTCCTTCGGGGCGAGGGCCAATGCCTCGAATTCGGTGAAGGATATCGCCGGGCTTTGCGATTTCGCCCACCGTTACCATGCGCGCGTTTTCGCGACGCTCAATACCATTTTGCACGACTCCGAACTCGAGCCGGCAGGAAAGCTCGTTTGGGAACTTTATGATGCCGGTGTCGATGCGCTCATCGTCCAGGACATGGGGCTGCTGGAGCTCGATCTGCCGCCGATAGAACTGCATGCGAGTACGCAGACCGATATTCGCAGCATCGAGAAGGCCAAATTTCTGTCGGATGTCGGTTTTTCCCAGATCGTTCTGGCAAGGGAACTTACCCTGTCCGAAATCAGCGCAATCAGCGCATCATGCGACGCCGTTCTGGAATTTTTCATCCACGGTGCGCTTTGCGTCGCGTATTCCGGCCAATGCTACATCAGCCATGCCCATACCGGGAGAAGCGCGAACCGAGGCGACTGCTCCCAGGCATGCCGCCTTCCCTATACCCTGCAGGACGGGCAGGGGCGGGTGGTGGCCTATGAAAAGCATCTGCTCTCGATGAAGGACAACGACCAGAGCGCGAATCTCGAAGCATTGATCGATGCGGGAATCCGCTCTTTCAAGATAGAAGGGCGCTACAAGGATGCCGCCTTTGTCAAGAACATCACCGCGCATTACAGGATTCTTCTCGACCGGGTAATCGAGAAAAGGCCCGGGTTTTCCAGATCGTCCAGCGGAATTTCGACATTCCATTTCTCTCCCGATCCCGAAAAGACCTTCCATCGCGGCTCGACCGACTATTTCGTGAACGGCAGGCAGGATGACATCGGGGCTTTCGATTCTCCGAAATTCCTGGGAAAGCCGATAGGGACCGTCTCAAGACTGGGGCCGGACTGGTTCGAAATGGAGAGTTCGGAAACGTTGAACAACGGCGACGGCCTATCCTTCATGAAAAAGCGCGAAGCGCTCGGCACCCGGGTCAACAGGGTGGAGAAAGCCGGAGATCTCTGGCGGATTTATCCGAACGACATGGAAGGCTTGAAAGCCGGGCTGGACATGTACCGGAACCGCGATCATGCATGGGAACAGGCGCTGCTCAAACCTTCCGCGGAACGCAGGATCGGTCTCGGGATGCATCTCGAAGAGACTTTGGATGGCATCAAGCTCACCCTGGTCGACGAAGACGGCTGCGTTGCGATTTCGGAAGCGAAGCTCAAGCTCGATTCCGCAAAAGACGCCGAAGGGACGGTATCTTCCCTGAAGGCAAATCTTGCCAGGCTGGGCAACACCCCTTTCATTGCGCAGGAAATCACCGTCGATTTTTCGCATGGCTGGTTCGTCCCGGCCTCCGTCATCAATGCCATGAGGCGGGAAGGCATCGAAAAACTCGAGGCGGCAAGGCGGGAGGGCAGACCCAGGGGCGGGCGCAAGCCGCCTGCCCATCCCCCGGTTCCCTATCCCGAAGCATCGCTCAGCTACCTGGCCAATGTCTACAATCAAAAGGCCAGGGCGTTTTACGAGAAGCACGGCGTGAAACTCATCGATGCAGCCTATGAAGCGCACGAGGAAGCGGGGGATGTCCCGCTCATGATCACCAGACACTGTCTGCGCCATGCATTCAATCTTTGCCCGAAGCAGGCCAGGGGCATATCCGGGGTTCAGGGCCAGGTGCGCGCCGAGCCGATGACGCTCGTGAACGGCAGCGAGAAGCTCACCCTGAAATTCGACTGCAGGGCCTGCGAGATGCATGTCGTCGGCAAAATCAGGAAGCCCGTCCTCAACTCGCCTCCCCCTTCGGTTTTCCCCGTCACGTTCTACCGCTGAAGTTTTACCGCCGAAGGCTTTACAGGGGGGCGAAAGCCTCTTAA
>JAJZRP010000072.1:3253-7026 GCA_021802655.1 Pseudomonadota bacterium | reverse complement strand
CTCAGGGCGACATAGACATCCTCGGCCAGATCCCGGTTGACGACGATCTCGCTTCCGGGCACCTTGATTTCCACCCTGACGTTGAACAGCTTTCCCTGGTGCTTGTGCTTGTGCGGCATTTCGACGACGACATGGCATCCCACGATGTGCGGATAGAATTGTTCGAGCTTCCCGACTTTCTCGCGGATATGGGCGTCGATCGCCTCGGATTCGGGAATGTCTCTCGTGGTGATTTGCAGCGGCCTTTGCATGATGTTCTCCCTGGTTCCATGATTCATTTCTAGGGGAAGAAAGCTCCGAATTCAAGAGACTGTTGCCATGTTGACGCTTTTGCACTATCTTTCCTTTTCCATGGGAAACGCATGACAGGCATTCTCTATCTCATCCCCTCTCCCCTCGGGGAAGGGGAAATCACGGCCATCCTGCCGCAGAATGTGCGGGAGCGTCTTGCTGATCTTTCGCTCTTCATCGTCGAGCATCCCAAGACCGCGCGCCAGTTCCTGAAGCTTTCCGGAACGAAAATCCCGCTGCAGGAACTCGATCTTCGCATCCTCGACGAGCATACCGAAAAAGCAGCGCTTGAAGCCCTGCTCGAACCCCTTCTCGATGGCAGGGATGCCGGATTGGTCTCCGAGGCGGGATGCCCCGCCGTGGCGGACCCCGGGGCGGATCTTGTCAGGCTCGCCCATAAAAAGGGAATCAGGGTGGTGCCGCTGGTCGGCCCTTCATCCATCCTGCTGGCATTGATGGCATCGGGCCTGGGCGGGCAGCGCTTCGCATTTCACGGCTACCTGCCCGTGGAAAAAGAGGAACTCGGGAAGAAAATCAGGCTTCTGGAAGCGGAATCCAGGGCAAGGGGCGAAACCGAAATTTTCATCGAAACGCCCTACCGCAACGGAAAGCTTTTCGATGCCCTGCTGCAGTATTGCAGGGAGAATTCCCTGCTCTGCCTCGCAACCGATATCACGCTCGAAACCGAGTCCATCGTGACGAAAACGGTGGCAAGCTGGAAAAAGGCAAAACCGGAAATCGGCAAACGCCCTACGGTATTCTTGATCAAGGCCAGCGCAATCAGTCTAAAATCAGCTATACTTGACGCATGAAACTCCTGCGGCTGATTCTCATCGCTCTGCTAACCTTGTCGCTGCCCATTCACGGGCAGGCGGCTGCAGGCTTGCCCAGCCAGTGCACGATGCATATGGATCATGCCAAAATGTCCCATTGCTGCCCCGGTTGCGACGAGGCAGACGGGAAATTGAAGCACGGCCACGCATGCAAATTCTGCCAGGGGTGCAGCACATGCGGCGCTTATCAGCCGGTCGCGGCTCAATCCGTTTTCCATCCGCTTGAATTTTCCCAGGCGTTCAACTCACCTTCTGCAACACTTATCGTTATCCGGAACCCGGACGGATTCTGGCGTCCCCCTCGTTCGATCTGACTCCCCCTTGACACTTGCCCGTCCGAATTTGTCGGGCTGTTGGTGCGCTCGCATGCGCACTGTCACGTTTGGAGTTGGATCATGCACTATCGCTGGATGACATTCCCTCTCATGGGGCTGCTCGGATTTGCCCAGGCTGCACCTTTGACTTTCAATGCCGCGCTCGACCTTGCCGAGCGCGACTCCCCAAGCCTTTCCGCACAAAGCGCCACAATGGCTGCTGCGAAATCTTCCGCAGTCGCTGCAGGAAAACTGCCCGACCCGAAGCTATTCTTCGGAGTGGACAACCTGCCTGTCAACGGTCCGGATAGCTGGAGCACCAGCCGCGATTTCATGACCATGCAAAAAATCGGGCTGATGCAGGATGTGCCGAATTCGGAAAAACGCCGCGCTCAGAAGCTGGAGGCCGCAGCCGGCATCGACGAGGCAAGGGGCAGGCGCAATATCGAACTGATCAGGGTCAGGCGCGATACGGCACTCGCCTGGATCAACCGTTACTATGTCGAACAGCGGCTTGCCTTGTTCGACGAACTGGACCGGGAAAATCGCACTTTGCTCGAGGCCGTTCGCGCACAAATTGCGTCAAACCGCAGTCAGCCTGCGGACATCATTGCGCCGAAGCAGGAAGCGGCGCAGCTTGCCGACCGGCGCGACGATTTTGTTCGCGATCTCGCAAAGGCCCGCGCCGAACTCGGGCGCCTCATCGGTCATGAAGCGGACGAGCCGCTTGCTGGCGAACCGCCACAACTGGATATCGATCCCGACAGGCTTCACCGGCATCTCCATCATCACCCGGATCTCGCGATCTTCGATTCCCTGACCCGCAAAGCCCAGGCGGAGGAAAGGGAAGCCGAGGCGACCAAGGAATCGGACTGGGGTGTCGCCGTGGCCTACCAGAAGCGTGGCCCCCTCTACAGCGACATGGTATCGGTCCAGTTCACTTTCGACCTGCCCATCTTCCCCGAAACCCGTCAGGACCCCAGGATTGCAGCAAAGAAGGAGGAGATCGCAAGGATTTCCGATGAGAAAGCAGCCATGCTGCGGGATCACATCGCGGAACTGGAAAACGATCTGGCCGATTATGCCGCGACGAGCCGTCAGCTCGACCGCATGAAGAATACCTGGCTGCCGCTTTCCCGGGAAAAATACGATCTTCGGCTTGGCAGCTACCGCGCCGGAAAGGGCGAAATCGAAGAAGTCGTCAATGCCCGTAATGAATGGATAGAACAAAGGCTCAAAGCGATCGATCTGGAAAACCGCAAGGAACAGGCAGCCGCCAAGCTTCGTTTCGCCTATGGGGAGGACATGCAATGAAGCGTTCGGTATTCAAGATCGGGGTTCTGGTGATGATCGTAGCCGCCCTGGGCGCATCAATAGGCTACTGGTATGCGCTCCAAAACAGCACTGCGCATAAAAACAGTTCGGCGACTTCCATGAACATGCAAAACGGGCGCAAGGCGCTCTACTGGTACGACCCGATGAAGCCCGACCAGCATTTCGACAAGCCGGGCAAGTCGCCCTTCATGGACATGCCGCTCGTGCCCAAATATGCGGGAGAAGCAGGCGGCAGCCAATCCGGCGTCAGAATCAATCCGAACATCAGGCAGAACCTCGGCATCCGCCTCGCTCTCGTCGAGCGCGGCGTGCTTTCTCAATCTTTAGACGCGGCAGCCAATGTGGTTTTCAACGACCGCGATGTGGCGATCCTGCAGGCAAGAAGCGCAGGTTTTGTCGAAAGAGTCTATGCCAGGGCACCAGGGGATGTGATTTCGCGGGGCTCTCCGATCGTAGACCTGTTGATGCCGGAATGGGCGGGGGCGCAGACCGAATACCTCGCCATGCTCGGGGCGAAAGACGGCGATCTCGCAGCGGCAGCGAAAGCGCGCCTGAAACTTCTCGGCATGCCGAATGACCTGATCGCCAGAATCGAAAAAACGGGCAAGACCCATCCAATCGTGACGATATCGGCGCCGCTTCACGGCGTGATCCAGAGCCTCGACGTGAGAGAAGGCATGGCTGTCGCGGCAGGCGCGACTCTGGCGCGGGTGAACGGCCTTGCGACCGTCTGGCTGGAAGCCGAAATTCCCGAAGCGCAGGGTTCCCTTGCGGAAGTCGGAAAGCGGATGGAAGCGCATCTTCCCGCCTATCCGGGAGAGCTGTTCAGGGGCAGGGTGATCGCCGTCCTGCCCCAGGTATCGGCAGACACCAGGACGATCCGGGTCAGAATGGAATTGCCCAATCCGGGAGACAGGCTCAAACCCGGCATGTTCGCGCAAGTCAAATTGGAGGCCGGCAAGATCGGACCGGTATTGCTCGTCCCGTCTGAAGCGGTCAT
>JAJZRP010000072.1:0-3153 GCA_021802655.1 Pseudomonadota bacterium | reverse complement strand
GCAACCGGCGTGGACTGGATATACGAATATGCTCTGGTGGACCGAACCGGCAAACACGATCTCGGCGAGTTGCGCAGCCTGCAGGATTGGTTCCTGAAGTACGAGTTGAAAAGCATTCCCGACGTTTCCGAAGTGGCGACCATAGGCGGGATGGTCAGGCAATACCAGGTCGTGCTCGACCCTGAAAAGCTCGCCGCCTACCGAATTCCTCTGAACAAGGTAGTCGATGCCCTACGAAAAGGGAACCAGGAGGCAGGCGGTTCGGTGCTGGAACTTGGCGAAACCGATTACATGGTCCGATCCTCCGGCTATCTGAAAAACCTGGACGATTTCCGGAATATCCCGCTCGGCGTCTTCCAATCCGGCATTCCCGTGAAATTGGGGGATGTTGCCAGGATACAGGTGGGACCCGAGATGCGGCGCGGCATCGCTGAGCTCGACGGCCAGGGGGAGACTGTCGGGGGGGTGATCATCCTGCGCTCCGGCAAGAACGCCCGGACCACCATCGCGGCGGTGAAGGCGAAGCTCGCCGAACTCCAGAAGAGCCTGCCTGAAGGGGTCGAAATCGTTCCGACCTACGATCGCAGCCGGCTCATCGACCGCGCCGTTGAAAATCTCGACCATAAACTGATCGAGGAATTCATCGTCGTTGCGATCGTGTGCGCAGCATTTCTCCGGCACCTGCGCTCGTCCATGGTCGCCATCGTTTCCCTGCCGCTGGGTGTGATGATCGCCTTCATCGTCATGTATTACCAGGGCATCAACGCCAATATCATGTCGCTCAGCGGGATCGCCATCGCCATCGGCGCGATGGTCGATGCCGCGGTCGTCATGATCGAAAATGCGCACAAGAAAATCGAGGCATGGAAAAAGGCTCATCCGGGTGAAGCATTGCGCGGAGAGGAACACTGGAAGGTGATCGGAGAGGCGGCAGCCGAAGTGGGACCTGCGCTCTTTTTCAGCCTGCTCGTCATCACGCTCTCCTTCATCCCCATCTTCACCCTTCAGGCACAGGAAGGTCGACTCTTCGGGCCGCTCGCCTTCACCAAGACCTATGCGATGGCCGGGGCGGCCGGCCTGTCCGTGACATTGATCCCGGTGTTGATGGGTTACTGGATACGCGGGCGGATTCCGGATGAATCCGAAAACCCGTTGAGCCGCTGGCTTATCCGGATCTACCGACCGCGTCTTGACTGGGCGCTCGACCATCCCAAGACGACGCTGCTCTTTGCCGTTCTCGCCCTCTTCAGCACCGTCTGGCCCATCACCCATGTCGGGGGCGAATTCATGCCGGCACTCGACGAAGGCGATTTGCTGTATATGCCATCCGCGCTTCCCGGATTGTCGGCTGAGAAGGCATCGGAACTCTTGCAGCAGACCGATGCCCTGATCAAGACCGTGCCTGAAGTCGCCAGCGTTTTCGGCAAGGCAGGACGAGCCGAGACCGCGACCGACCCCGCCCCCATGGAAATGTTCGAAACCACGATAACATTCAAGCCGCGCAATGAGTGGCGGCCCGGCATGACGCCGCAAAAACTCGTCAGTGAGCTCGACCGCATCGTCAAGGTGCCGGGGCTCTCCAACATCTGGGTGCCGCCGATCAGGAACAGGGTCGACATGCTGGCGACGGGAATCAAGAGCCCCATAGGCATCAAGGTGTCAGGTTCCGATCTGGCGAAGATCGACCAGGTCGCACAGCAAATCGAGCAGGTGGCGAAGCATGTCCCGGGCGTCAGCTCGGCGCTCGCTGAGCGGCTCACGGGAGGCCGCTACATCGACGTCGACATCGACCGTATCGTTGCCGCCCGGTACGGTCTCAACATTTCGGATGTGCAAACGGTCGTGGCCTCCAGCATAGGCGGCGAAAACGTCGGCGAAACAGTCGATGGACTGGCGCGCTATCCCATCAATGTGCGCTATCCCAGGGAGTTTCGCGATTCCCTCGAGAAGCTGCGCAATCTCCAGATTTTTACCGACATGGGGCAGAGCATCACGCTCGGGACGGTCGCGAAAATTTCCATCGAAGACGGCCCGCCGATGCTCAAAAGCGAGAACGGGCGCCCATCAGACTGGATCTACGTGGACGTGCGGGGCCGCGACCTCGCGTCCACGGTTTCCGACCTCAGGACGGAAGTCGCAAGACAGGTCAAGTTGCCGCCCGGGATCAGCCTCGCCTATTCCGGGCAATTCGAATACATGGAGCGGGCCAATGCGCGGCTGGAACTCGTCGTTCCTGTGACCCTACTGATCATCTTCGTATTGCTTTTTCTCACCTTCCGCAGCTTCACTGAGGCTTTGCTCATCATGGGCACCCTGCCTTTCGCGCTGGTCGGCGGGATATGGTTCCTTTATCTGCTCGGCTACAACCTTTCCGTGGCGACAGGGGTCGGATTCATCGCCCTCTCCGGGGTCGCAGCCGAATTCGGCGTCATCATGCTCCTGTATCTGAAAAAAGCTGTTGCCGATCGGGGGAGCGATCCGACTCGGGAAGCATTGCTGGATGCGATCCGGGAAGGTGCGGTGCTGCGGGTGCGTCCCAAGGCGATGACCGTTTCGGTCATTCTCGCAGGCCTCCTGCCCATACTGTTGGGAAGCGGCACCGGGTCGGAAGTGATGAGCCGCATCGCGGCGCCCATGGTGGGCGGGATGATCACGGCGCCGCTCCTGTCCATGTTCGTGATCCCGGTGGCTTATCGCCTGATGCGGCAGCCAAAAGGGCAAGGCCGGTTTCGAACTCCGTTCGGGAAAGGAGTGAACATGGAAAAAAGATGAAGCATGGCATGCAGTTCAATCAAACTCAACATACAGGAAAGGAAAATCATCATGAAATACATCGCAACCCTCCCGCTGATCTTGAGCCTGTCCGGAATCGCGCTCGCACAATCGGACAATATGGACATGAAGAACATGCCGGGCATGGATATGCATCAAAAATCCCAAGCGGCTTCGTCGAACGAAGCCGTCGGCGTGGTCAAGCAAATTGACCGGGACAAAGGCATGGCGACCCTCGCGCACGGGCCGGTCAAGAGCCTCGGATGGCCGGCCATGACCATGAGCTTCACCGTCGAAAACAAGGCGCTGTTCGACAAGCTTGCCCCGGGCAGAAAAGTCCGGTTCGAGTTCGTCAAGCAAGGCGGAAAGTACGTGATCACG
>JAJZRP010000071.1 GCA_021802655.1 Pseudomonadota bacterium | reverse complement strand
TATACCAGCGGCACGTCGATTTACATGATATGCATGGATTTCACCATGAACAGTCGACTGAACAGCGCCATTCGTGCGGGAATGTCTAGGCCGTTGGGGTCGCATACCGAATCCGCCAGCGCCGATTGGATCTGGCGCTCTTCTGCGAGAAGTTTCAGGATGGCTTTGATGGTGGATATCATGGCCTTAATGTATGATTAACTGCATGATTATCAAGATGACACATCTCGATTTTTACAATTTCACATTCAATATCATCTAGGCAGGGAAATAATCCCTTCCTCTCCGAAAGTTGACGCATCTTGTTGTAGTTCAAAAGATATTTCAAGAAATTCAATCGAGATTGGCAGCAGTTTTGGTAACAAAATATGCTCCGTCTTCCCGTCTGCTTCCTGCTCGCGCGCCGCGCTCGAAACCCTGCTCGCAAATATGGGCCGGTGTTTAACATGGGAGAAAGCATGTTGCGCCATATTCTGTCGCACTGGTTTGATATCCTGCTATCATAAACTTCCCGAAAGGAGAATCATGGCCGGATACGGACTCTCGAAATCCCGAATCATCGCCTGGAAGCAGTGCCCGAAAAGGCTCTGGCTGCAGATTCACAGGCCGGAACTAATCGAAGATTCGCAGCCGAACGAGCAGATCTTCCAGGTCGGAAACGAAGTGGGCGAGGTTGCGCGGGGGCTGTATCCGGAAGGCATCCTGATCGACGATGAGGATCTTTCCGATGCGCTTGATTCGACCAGAAGAGCAATGGATGCCCACCCGAATAAGTCGATCTTCGAGGCTGCCTTCCAGCATGATGGCGTTCTGGTCAGGGCCGACCTGCTTCTTCCGACAAGAAATGGATACCGGATGGTGGAAGTCAAATCCACGGCGAGCGTGAAACCCTACCAGGTCGACGACTGCGCCATCCAGGCATGGACGCTCGGAATGAGCGGAATTCCTCTTCGTTCCGTCGAACTCGCCCATATCGATACTTCCTTCGTTTATCAGGGAGACGGCGATTACCGCGGCCTCTTTCGTTACCAGAATCTCGACGAGCAAGTTCATTCCCTGATCGAACAGGTTCCCGAATGGATTGCCGAGGCAAGATGTACGCTGGCCGGCAGCGAGCCCTGCATCGAACCCGGTTCGCAGTGCAACGATCCCTTCGAGTGTCCATTCAAGTCATACTGCGCCAGGGACCTGGTTCTGCCGGACGAGCCGGAATACGGTTTGGATATCCTTTCCGGAATGCACGAAACGAAGAAACAGAAACTGCGCAGCATGGGGTATGCGGATGCGCTCGAGGTTCCTGTGGAGCACTTGAACGATACACAGAAGCGGATCCAGCGGGTCAGCCGCACGGGGATTCCCGAACTCGATCCAGAAGCTGGCGGGATGCTTGATGCGCTCCCTTATCCTCGCTGCTATCTGGACTTCGAGACGATCAACTTCGCCGTTCCCCGCTGGGCAAAGACAAGCCCCTATCGCACTCAGGTGACATTCCAGTGGTCCTGCCATATCGAGGAAGCGCCAGGAAAGGTACGCCACGAGATGTTCCTGGACGTGTCCGGCAGCGATCCGAGAAGAGCCTGCGCGGAAAGGATGATTGCGGTCCTCGGGGAGGATGGCCCTGTTTTCGTTTACTACCAGTCTTTCGAGAAAGGACGGATCATGGAGCTGTCCGAGCTTTTCCCGGATCTCGCCGACATGCTTCTTTCGATCAACGACCGTATCGTCGATCTGTACCCCATTGCGCGAGAGCATTACTACCACCCGGACATGAAAGGTTCATGGTCCATCAAGTCGGTGCTGCCCACCGTCGCCCCCGATCTTGACTACACGCTCCTTGAGGTCGGAAATGGCGGAGACGCCCAGGAAGCCTGCAGGGAAATCCTGCATCCCGAAACGTCTGATGAGCGCAGAATGATGCTGACAAAAGGTCTGGAGGAATACTGCGCTTTGGATACACTGGCCATGGTGAAGCTTGCATGGCATTTTCAGGGATTTGGGGGGGTGATATGACTCCGGAGAACACCATGAAACTCTATGCGGCGTTTCCCAGGCTTTACCGGGGGAAAGACAAGACCCTGCAGGAATCCCTGATGAGTTGGGGATTCGATTGCGGCGATGGCTGGTTCGATCTGATCTGGAAGCTCTCGGGCGACATCGAGGATGTTGCGAGAAAGGAGGGGCTCGATCCCTGCAGCTACGAATGGCCGGAAGCCGTGCAGGTCAAGCAGAAGTTCGGGACGCTGCGCTTTCATCTGGAGGAGACATCCGATGCAGCCATGGCGCTGATAGATGCCGCCAGGGCGGCGTCCGCAAAGATTTGCGAGGTCTGCGGCGCTCCCGGTTCTCCCGGAGAGGGGCGCCATGTCCAGACGCTTTGCCGAGAACATGCCCGTGAAAAATCGTCAGCGCATCCTGTCGGCGACAGAATGCCGGTTTGGAAACTTCAGGAGGACTGACATGCCGCAAGTCGATAAATCGTCCACCCTCATCAGGCAATGGGAAATGCTGAAGCTTGTGCCTTCCGGCAGCGTCGGTCTCTGGGTGAGGGCGAGCGAAATCGCATCGAAATTGAAGGATGCGGGTTACGAAGTCTCGGTTCGAACCGTCCAGCGCGACCTGAAGGAGCTGAGCGCGATTTTTCCGATCGAACTCAACGACAAGAATCCGCGCGATTACGGCTGGCGCTGGATGAAGAATGCGCATCTCGACATACCCGGATTGAGCGTATCCGAAGCGCTTGCCATGCGCCTCGTTGAAACGCACCTGAAGCAGATGCTGCCGTCTTCCATGCTGGAAGCGCTTCAGGGAATATTCGGCCATGCCAAATCCAGGCTGGAAAACCATGTTGCCTTCCCTGGCAGCGGCAAGCCTTCCGACTGGCTGAACAAGGTCAAAGTGGTTCAGCCTGCTCAGCCATTGATTCCGCCGAAAGTCGACGAAGCCGCTCAGGACGCCATTTACCGCGCCCTGCTGGAGAACCGGCAGCTTTCGGCGAGTTACCGCCCCGCAGGGTATGCCGAGCCAAAGGATTACCTCCTGCATCCGCTCGGGCTCATCATGCGCGGACAGGTATGTTACCTGGTCGCATCAGCATGGGATTACGAAGACCCAAGGCTTTACGCCCTGCACCGCTTCGAGAAGGCGGAGATTCTGGGCGAAGATTCCAGGATTCCGGAAGGATTCGATCTTGAGAGGGCGGTGTTTTCCGGTTTCGCAGATTTCCGGAACAGCGACGAGCCGATTCGCCTCGAATTCCTGTGCGAAGAATCGAATGCTGCCTATCTCGCGGAAACGCCCTTGTCCGATGACCAGAAAATCTGTCCGGAAGAGGATGGTTGGGTCAGAATCAGCGCGACAGTCAACGACACCTGGCAGCTGCGCTGGTGGCTGCTCTCCCAGGGAGCGAGCATCGAAGTGCTGGCCCCGGAATTACTGCGAACCGAGATCTCCGAAAGCCTGGAACAGGCGCTCTCGAACTACAAGAACGGGTGAATTCGTCATTCTGGCGAGACGATCAGATTCATGATCAGCTTGACCATCAGATCCTTGTTCCCGGGATTGCTTTCTGCGATCAGTAGGGCGAGCGCCGTCAGCGCATTTTCGTTCAGCCTTGCCGCCACGCCTTCCTGTTCCAGATAAAGCAGGAAGAGCAGCGACCCGATGCGCTTGTTGCCGTCGAGGAACGGGTGATCCTTGATGACGAAGTAGAGCAGGTGCGCCGCTTTTTCTTCCCTCGTCCGGTAGAGGTATTCCCCGAACATGCTTTGCTCGATGTTGCCGAGAATGGCTGCGAGCGCATCCTCCCTCTCGAAGCCGAAGAGGTCCGACGCTTCGCCGCGCTTCGTCAATTCGGCCTTGAACGATGCGATGGCCGTTTTCGCATTCCCGTAATCGAAAACGCCCCTGGCCGGCCTGCATCCCGGCGGAACGAGAAGTCCGCTTTCGTCGTATTGCAGCAGCAGGCGCCAAGTTTTCGCATACCTGGTGACGATGGAAAGAACGTCTCTCCCCAGTTCGGTGACCAGCGCCCGGCTTTCGAGGGTTCGCGAAAGCAGCTCTATGGCCGCCTGCATTTCCGAAATACCCTGCTCTGCGATGCGGGACTGGTTGATCGTGAACCCCTCGACCAGGTGTTCGCGCAGGACGCGGGTGGCCCACTGGCGAAACTGGACGCCTCGTTTCGAATGGACGCGATAGCCCACCGAGATGATGACGTCGAGGTTGTAGTGATCGATCTCGCGAGTCACGGTTCTGCCTCCTTCGGTTTGAACCTGTGCAAATTTTGCACAGGTTGCCGATGGATCAAGCTCCCCATCCCTGAAAATGTTTCCCAGGTGTTTCGTGATGACGGATCTGTCTCTTTCGAAAAGTTGTGCCATCTGTTCCCTGGACAGCCAAACCGTTTCCCCGTCCAGGCGGACGTCGACGCCGGATTTTCCGGTCTCGATCTCGTAAATCAGCATTTCGCTCATGCCCGGCCCGGTTGCAAATGATTCGGGAAGTTTACCAGAAACCTCCTTTCCCCATGGGTCATGATGTAAGCGATGCGAAACAGGCCACCGGGGATCTGAGAAATGACGATCGTGAATCCGATTTCACCTCGACCTTGCATCTTCGGTGATTCCATCTCATAATCGCCGCATGAAAAAATGAAGCAACGACAGACATGCGCCTGATTTTCAGCCGAAAAGGTTTTGACTCACAGTATGGAGGTGTGGCCAGCCCGATCCTGCCTAATGGGCAGATGATTTCATTGCCGATTCCATCATCCGACCAATATCAAATTGGCATGTTAGGGATCGATGGAATCGACCTCGGCACACTTGTCGGTGATCTCACAAACAATCGAATTGATGCGCAGACCACCGTCCATATTGATCCTGACCTGCACGGTCCGATGCTCACGCGCGCTATGGGATGGCGACCATCATTTGGACAAATCGCATCGGCGCAAGGTCATTTGCAGAAGCAAGGTGTTGGTCCAGGCGACTTATTTTTGTTCTTCGGTTGGTTCAGGAAGATAGAGCGAATCAACGGGAGTTGGAGCTACATGTTTGGAAGCCCGGACATGCACATCCTGTTCGGCTGGTTACAGGTCGGCGAGGTACTCTCGGTGACGGGCCGTGTGCAGGATGTCGTTCGCTGCTACCCCTGGTTGCGCGAACATCCGCACATAGCGGCTGCCGACCGTTTCAACAGCACGAACAACACAATCTATGTGGCTGCGGAGTCATTAACCTTAGGAGGCGCGAACACAGGGCGTCCTGGTGGCGGTATATTTGAGCGATTCACTCCGTCATTGCGGCTGACGGCAGTTGACCGGAAACGCTCGTGCTGGAGTCTCCCGATTTGGTTCATGCCTGTCGATGGGCAGCCCGCACTGTCATACCATGGAAAACCATCTCGCTGGGTAGCCGATAACGACTCTGTGTTGTTGCAAACGGTCGCCAAGGGGCAAGAATTTATTCTCGATTGCGATTACTACCCAGATGTCACTGGATGGCTGACCACGTTATTCAGTGAATCCCTACCAACCCATATTGCCGAGGTGCCATGACGCCACACATCTTTCGTTATGTCGTTCGCTATGACGGAGGTTCCGCCCCACGTCCATATGGTGGTGTCTGCACTCTCGCCATATGCAAACCAGGCATTCGCAGAGGCGCTGCGATCAACGACTGGATAATCGGATTCCGGAGCTGCGCGCACGATAAGGTCGTATATGTGATGCAAGTAGCCAACCAGAAATCACTCGGCGAATACTGGTACGATGCGCATTTTCGCGATCGCCGCCCCGGCGCTTCACCAGTACCAGACAACATTTATCAACCCGACGCGAACGGTAATCTTGAACAAGTACCAAATAAGGTTCATGACCTCAGCAATAGGGATACGGACATCAGCGGCACCAACGCTCTTATAGGAGTACGCTTCTGGTATTTCGGCGCAAACAGTCCAACGTTGCCAACGAATCTCATTCATCTCGTTCCTTATGCCAGAAATTATACTGTCTATAAAAATCGGCGAGCAGACGATGTCAAAAATCTTGAGCACTGGCTTGCAACGTGGCCATGCGGGGTGTACGGAGAGCCGATCAACGCTAGCCCCGAAATGCTGGCTTGGCTTGCATCTGCAAAAACGGACGAGATGCAGTCCCCAGTGAATAGATATACGGAATGCAATCGCAGTGTCACTGATGCGGCACCCCAAACCAGCGCTTCTACCACGCGGTGTCGGCGCTAGCTTTCCTTGACTTCTCCGTGGATCTGCAGTTCAGATGATGCTATAGATGCGCTCGCCACCTTTCTGCTTATCTGACACGATGGTGAGCCCTAGTTTTCTCTTCAGAGCGCCAGCAAACGTGCCGCGCACCGTGTGCTGCTGCCAGCCTGTGGCCGCGCATATTTGCGCGATAGTCGCGCCATAGGGTCGTTTCAGCATTGCGATCACTTCCGCCTGCTTGCTGTTTGCCCGGGTTCGCGGTTTTGCTGACTCGATGATCTCATCGATCGCCTTGGCGCTGGCGGGCGCTTTGCGGGGAACGCCCAGCGCATCATAACCCTCGGCGGCGATGAACCAGTCATCGCCCAGTGGGGTAATGAGCGCGCGGTTGAAAATCTCCCGTGCCAGGTCTTGAAATATCATTTCCAGACTGCCCGGAACAGGATCATTCTCGATTTCTTCACGGAAGACCATGCCGTGGGACAGCCATCGACAGGGTATGACGAACCTGCGATCCGGTTCCCCAACGCAAGCCGAAAATGGTGAATGGTGAATCAGCTCCTCAGCACCGTCACGGAGCGGGGTTTCAGCAGCTTGTGAAAATCCTTGTCGAACGATTGCGTCAATGGATGTTCGTCTTGCTGCCCCCGCATTCTGCAGGATGACAGCGACGCATTATGTCGCTCGCCCGTGTTCTAATCGATTTGCCCGGATTTCTCCGGGATTATCCAAATCGGCAAGACGGGGGCGAAATGAATTTGTTGCAGCAAAACCTGAATCTCTATCTGACGGATTTCGAATTTTT